>SCSL01000092.1 GCA_004298405.1 Patescibacteria group bacterium
GCCTGAGAGTCGTATTTGCATACGACCTTAAGCCTATCCTATCGTTGTCTGTATTCCCAAGTACCTCCGCGCATGGGCATTCACCCACGGGCAGAGCCCGTGGCCCCCTGCTGAGAGCAGAGTGGGATGGAGCCACTGGGCGGACTCGAACCGCCGACCTCTGCTTTACGAAAGCATTGCTCTACCGACTGAGCTACAGTGGCATGGGCGGTAGAATCGTAACAGACTTGATGCTGAATTTCAAACTATTCCTCTCCCACGTAGCGCTTTACCTTTACGGTTGTAAGATATTCATCCACAACCTCTTCAAGCGAGACCTTTGGCACCGTGATGGACAAGAGGTGCAGTTGTGTATCTTCCCCCGCGACAATTTTCTCTTCAAGTTTAAACACGGCGTATCCTTCTGGGAGATCAACGATCCCCGTTATTTGCCCTTCCTCAAGCGCTGTGACCTGGCTTGCCCAGGTATCCGGGATGACAGACGCTTTCACATATCCAAGATCCGATTCAATGGCGTCAAACCCTGCGTGCACCTCTTTCGCGACCGTGGCAAAATCTTCCCCTGTCTGGACACGAGCATAGGCTGTATCGATGAGTTCTTTGCGCGACTGTTGTGCCTGTGTGTCTGCTAACACCGCATCGGTCATTTGAAGCGCTAACACAATGGACTCCACAATGCGCGTTTTGAATTCTTCCGGGGTCCATCCAAATGTCTCAAGAAGATTTTGCGCAAACGCTTCTTCTCCATCTTGAGCGATCACGTCTTGATAATACTGCTCAACACGGTCTGTATCCAACTCCACACCATATTCAACCGCGAGTTTCTGAATCGCAATCTTATTGACCAGCGTATCTGCAATCGCGATCTCGAGTTGATCGGATGGTGGAGCTTGCTCACCAAGATCTCCAAAATATTTCTGGAGCGCATCGTATTCGATGAGAAACTCTTTGATGGTTACCGTCTTGCCGTCAACCGACAGAGCGGGGTATGGGATGAATCCCGACATGGTTCGAACAAGATTATCGGTAACTGGTCGGGCGTAGACCTGCATGGTTACAAGAATAAACACCACAACGATCGCCAAGACCCCAATCGCGAGCTTTCCTTTGGGAGTTAAAAGAACCTTCTTCCAAACGGGTGACGGAGCAGGTGTCGGTTCTTGTGGCATTGACTCGGGTGTTGAAAAAGGAACATCAGTCATACTCGGCAAGGGCATTAAAAGCTTGTTTATCGAAGAAGTAATACCACCACTTCTGTGGGTTGGCAACCACTACATCCGTCCCCTCGTCTTCCAGGACATACCCAAGTGGATCATTTGGATCGCTTATCGCCGCCTCTGTCTGTTGATTCGTCTCGTCTTGAATCACCACGACGGTTTCACCCGGTTTCTTTAAGCCAAGTTTGAGACGAGCCTCTCGTTCGATATAGGATTCTGTCTGCAGAGCCGTCTTGAGCTCAGACAAATCGATGTTCGTCGCGGTGAGCGAGTCTGCTTGCGTTTGAAGAACCGCAATCTCTGCTCCGATCGCTCGACTGCGCACGATTTCACGCGAGAGCGCGACCCCCACAAATGCGATAACCAAAATATTGACGACGAGAAGAAGTCGCCAACGAATCAATCGAGCAAGAAAAGTTTCTCTAGGTGATGGCATGAGGATCGTGGCGGACTTGGCTCCGAAGGTCATTAATCAAATCTGCCAACGGTTCTGGTCGGTGGACGTACTCAATCTGGATGTCCGCCGCAGAACCTTGGAGTTGCATCTTGAGCGTCCCATAGCGAGCGATCGTTGGGACAATCCCTTTCACCTGTACGCTTACTTCGTCCATATGCTCGTATCGAGCCTCCGTGACAACACGATGAAAAAACCCTCGCTGGTCATAATCAATGACACGCATGTCTGTCACAAGAAAAACCGTTCGAACCCACATGAGATACTGGCGCGACAAGAGGATCAATCCCGATAACAACCAAACGAAAAATATCGCAACCCCCCATCCTCTCAGCCTCCACAAGGGAAAGAGGAAAAAAAAGGGAAGAACCGTCCAAAGAGTGCCAAGAACAAATTTCCACAGGCGTGGAATCAGCGTCGTGTGGACGACTTCAAGCACTTGTTCACGAGCTTTTAATTCAATGTATCTAGGTGCTTCCATAACGTGTATTGAGAGCGCGCCGCGCGGCGCTCCGATCATCCCAGGGAATCTTTTTTCCTTGAGCAACGGCCATGACTGGTTCACTTCCCTTCCCGGTAATCAAGATCAGATCATCTGGCTGAGCAATCTTCACGGCAAAATCAATCGCTGATTGCCGATCCACAATTCGATACAGATTTACCCCGTCCATTTTTCCACTCATCCCAGAGGCGTCAGCGACCTCATTGATAATGTTCAACGGATCTTCATCATACGGATCCTCATTGGTCACGATCACGATATCGTCCTGTTGTGCCGCCATCTCCCCAAGTGTTTTGCGTCGTGCCACATCTCGTCCCCCACCCGCGCTCCCAAGAATATGAATAAGACGTCCGATTCGACCTCCCCCGCGCATTAATTCAATCACCTCATACACCGCCCTGAGCGCGGCTGGCTCATACGCGTAATCAACGATGATCGTAAACGGTTGACCCTCATCGACTTTCTCAAGTCTGCCAGGAACCGATTTAAGCTCCTCGACTCCCCGTCGAATAGTCTCCTGATCAACACCCAAGATCGAAAGTACCGTCATCGCTACCAGTGTGTTTTCAAGATAGAATCGTCCGATAGGTCTGAGATGCACAGGCTTCCCATTCCAGAAAAACGTCGTACACGTTCCTTCAAAAGCAACTTCTGCGGCAAGCACGGGAGTTGTGTTCAATCGTGTCTGGAGCTCCGGTTGTGCTCCCTTCCATGAACACCCACCCCAACGATCCGCCTCAAACAATAAAAAATACTCCGCATATGGATCATCAAGGTTCACCACGATCGACTTCTCGATCTCACGCGCATCGATGTGCTTGCGGGGTAAGCGACTCAAATACGCAAACAATTTCCCTTTTGCGGATTTATAATTTTCAAATCCTCCATGAGCCTCAATGTGCTCGGGTGTGAGGTTGGTGAATGCGAGCACATCATAGCTGATCCCGATATGTCGGAACTGCGAAATTCCCTGTGAGGATGTTTCGATAATGGCGTACCGACAACCCGCAGAAACCATCTCGCGCAAAAGTTTCTGTGTTCGGAATCGACCGAGCATGGTCATCTTTTGATCGTTTACCCATTCACGATCCGCCACCTTAAAACTGGCGGTGGTCGTCCAGCCCACCCGCTCGCCCGCGGATTCAAGCAAACGTCCGATGAATTGAACGGTCGTCGATTTCCCATTCGTCCCCGTCACACCAATCACGATCAATTGCTCAGACGGATGTCGATACAAAAAGGCCGCCAGACGGGCAAGCAGGTAATGATATGCGCCGATGAGCGGCTCAGGAATGGTTGAACGAAAAACAGCCTTCAACATAGGCTGTTCTATTTTATCATAATTTTCTTCTTCACTTTCTAAGATTCCCAGACGACGGGAGAATCCCCATCTGCGAGTCTTGGAAAGTCGGCCGTTGCCACACGCGTAGGTGTGTGACAACGGCCAGCTTGTGCCCCGCGTTACGGGGCGATTATTGAGGCTTGCCCGAGACTCTCGCCGCGCCTCCGAAGAGACTGGAGAGGTCGAGCTTGCCGGGATCAGTGGGCTTGGGCTTGGGGCTGTTGAGACCCCAGCCGTTGCCGACCGGCGGCGAAGTCGAGACACCTGACATGCCTCGACGACCGTCCCACTGCTCGGCGAGCTCCTCCTGGATCAGCCGCACCGTCCGCTCCTGGGCGGGGGTGAGCGTCTCCGGGCGGTGGACGACCGTGAACTCGTGGGGCGCGGCCGTGTAGGCCTTGCTCCACTTGATCACGAGTTCGCCACGGCAGATCTGCCGCCAGCGCTGCGTCCCCTCTTCGGAGTACCGCGGGCGCGGGCAGTCGATCTCGTCGCGCTCGCGCAGGCTCCCGTCCGGCCGGATGACCCAACCGTCGCCCGCGTCGGTCGAACCGCCGCGCCGCTTCCAGATCTCCACATTCTGCGGGAGACCCATCGCAGCCGCTTCGGCCTCGAGCACCGCCTGCTTGGCTTCGGCGTCGGCCCTGCGGCGCGCTTCGACGGCCTCCTGCTCCTTCTGGACGATCTTGGCCTCGAACTTGGCCAGCCCGTCCTCGGAGTAGGTGTCGCCGTAGTAGTAGTCGCCGAGCCGGACCGACTCCTCTCCGAACTCGACCGTGAGGCCGAGCGCTTCCGTCCGGGGCTTGAGAGCCTCGAACTTCGGCTGGAAGGCGTCGCGGGTCGCCTGCCTGCGCTGCTTCTCGGCGATCTCGGCCTCGGACTGCTCGACGTGCCGCTCCACGCGGGCCACGTTCTCCTCGCTGTAGAGCTGCGTCTGCCAGCTCCACTTGAAGGAGACCTCTCCGAGCTCCACGACCTCGCGACCGAGAGCAGTGAGACGAGCGTTGACGGCCTCGAGGCGAACCCCGAGTCCGGCGTCCTTGGCCGCCTTGCTCGCGCTTTCGGCTTCCGCCTTGGCGCGGGCATCGGCGTCGGCCTTGGCCTGCCGGAGCTTGGCGCGCTCCTCGTCCTGGCGGCGCATCTCCTCCGCCTTCCGCTTCTGGTCGCCTTCCGACGCTGCCGGCTTCTCCGACGAGTCGATGAAGTAGGCCGACCGACAGTGGTAGCTGCCGGACTTGCGGAACGCGGCCTCGACGGCCGGAGCCAACTTCTCGTCGATCGGCTTGTCCCACTCGCCGCGGGAGAAGGTGTTGAGCACCTCCACCTCGGCGGTGGCCTCGAACTTCTCGCCGTTGACGTCCTTGACGGACGTCGCGACGATCCGCCGGATGGTCGCCGACTCGCGCTCGCCGCGCCGCACGGAAGCGGTCACGACATGGAACCCCTTGTCCACACCGATCAAGGCGTGGTTGCCGCAGGCGAGGTGTCCCCCGCGCGGCATGTAGATCGGACGGCGGGGCTCCCCATTCCGTCCGGTGATGATCGTGGCGCTGCCGCCGGAGGTCATCCCGCCTCCCGACTCCCACATCGCCGGGAACCCGCGCTTCGTCGTGTCGATCGTGATCTTCGTGGTCATCTGATTTCCTTCTGCTCGTGTTCGTTCGGACGTGCCTGTTATGGCCTTCGGACGCAAGCGGGCCTATCCCGCCTTTGTCCTATCCGGTGAACGTGAGCTGCGTGTCCAGGTTGAACAGCACTCGAACCGCCATGTTTTGACGGGCCAAGTGCTGACCACCTGGACCATGTGAAGGACCTCTCATCTCGCACCACCAAGTGATGCGGGAAGTTGAGGTCCCGGCCGTTGCGAAGTGCATCGCATTGGCCGGGCTCGTCGGGAAGAGTGTCCTCGTTTGTCCGCGTATCCCGTACGCGGTGAGGTTTGAGGGATCTAGCCCTCGGAGACCGACCAGAGCGAGAAGTCGAACTTCGCGCCGTCGATCTCGGCCTGCGTGTACTCGTGCCGCCCCTCGAGGCGCGGCAAGCCGGACACGCCCATCACCAGGAGCCGGTCGCCGAAGCCGAGCTTCACGACGGGGGCCTTCACCGGGATGGCCACATCGATTCCGAAACGCGACTGCATCGCGTCGATCGAGGCCTTGTGGGAGGGGTTGAGGCAGGGCTCGATGCCCTCCGCGATGACCCCCTTGGCCTGCTCGGGGGTGAGCTCGCGCTTGCCGATCGCGCAGCTGCCGGGGAACATGGACGGGGCGACGCCGAAGCCGAAGAACGTACGCATTTGTGCCTCCTGTAGGTGGGCCAGCTTGCCAGCTGACGGTTTCCGAAATGGAACCGATTTCGAAACACGAGATTTTCTTCTCATGGTTCTTGCTCGAAAGGCTTGTGTTTAACCTTCCGGGCAAGCTCCAAGAAAAAAGCGCTGGTGCTTGGATATTTCTCGGGAGAAACAACTCAAACACCAGCGTTCTTGCTGGCCACCCCAAAATACATGGGACTACGGATGGCTATAGCTCTCTCCCCAGAAAATGTAACGATCATTTTATACAGCAAAAATATCACATTTTGTCGGTTTTGTCAAGAAAATGTAGTTTTCCGACGTTTTTGAATGAGGACTTCTGTCTGTGATATAATTACACATATGAGGGATACACGCCAAATTTCTGTTGGTGACCAATCCAGAAATACAGCTAAGTAAAGAGACGAATTAACTGTTTATAGGCAGAGTTCGTGGTGTATGAACCACGACACCGCGAA
>SCSL01000004.1 GCA_004298405.1 Patescibacteria group bacterium
GTAGAGAGATGCGCCATATGAGCCACATCTTGAGCCACTCTCCACTCTTTTTCAAAGGAATCCTGTTTGTCTATCTTTTCCATGAATGTCTGGTGTGAACTATCTCATGGACCAGTGCAACTCTTTGACAGAAAGGGTTCATGATGCTAACTTGGCTCTTGCAAACTAACTGATTGTTCTTCTCGCGAAGCTCACGGATTCCACAAAATCGTCTTTTCTTATGACATTCCTTGCTTTCGAACAACCTGTTCCAAGCTTTAAAACCTTCGCACAAGAAGGATTGTTGTTGTAAAGCGTTTTCGTGAAAATTCGTCCCCCATAAGAGCTTCTCAGTGAGTTGAGAAGTTTTATTATGTCCACTATCTATCTCGTGATCGCCGCGGCTCTCTCCCTCATGGTGGGCGGAGTTGCCGGCTACGCGATCCGTAAAGTTCAAGCCAAAAAATCGGCGGATCATGCCGAGGCTCGTGCTGAACAAATCCTTTCAGAGGCAAAAAAGAAACAAGAAGAGATTCTCGCCGAAACAAAGTCTCGTGAACAAGAGGCACTTTTGCGTGCGAAAGAAAAAGCACTGAAGATCATCGACGAGGCAAAACAAGACGAGGTCTCACGCCGTCGAGACATCCAAGATCAACAACGACGTCTGGAAAAACGTGAAACCATGTTTGATGAGAAACTCGTCGAGATCGAAGATAAGAAAACGAAACTCGAAGAGAAAACAAGAGAAGTCGAGGAGGTAAAAGAACGAATTGCGCGGATCCGTGAAGAGCAGGTCACGAAGCTCCAAGAAATTGCTGGGCTCAACCGCGAGCAAGCCGAGGCGAAGCTTCTGACGGAGATTGAACGGGATTCCCAAGACGCGCTTATGAGCCGCCTGCGCAAACTCGAACAAGAGTCCGAGGAACAACTCGAGATCAAATCTCGAAAAATTTTATCGCTCGCGCTCACGCGTTATGCGTCAACCGTTTGTGCCGACACAACAACCACGGGTGTGGAGCTCCCCAATGACGAAATGAAGGGGCGCATCATTGGGAAGGAAGGTCGCAACATCAAAGCGATCGAGTTGCTTACAGGAACAGAGATCATTGTCGACGATACGCCAAATATGATCACGATCTCTGGCTTCTCCCCCATCCGACGCCAGGTGGCCAAGCGCGCCCTGGATGAACTCATCAAGGACGGTCGCATCCACCCAGCGCGTATTGAGGAAGCAATTCTCAATGCCAAGAAAACCATCGCCAAAGATCTGCGCAAGGCGGGAGAGGATGCGCTTTACCAACTGGGCATTCCCGTCTCCAGCATTGATCCAAAGCTCACGTCGATTCTGGGTCGCATGAAGTACCGCACCAGCTACGGCCAAAACGCGCTCATGCACTCTATTGAGGTAGGAACGATCGCCGGAATGATTGCTGAGGAACTTGGCGCCGACGTGTTCGTGTGCAAAAAAGGTGGACTCTTCCATGATATCGGCAAGGCGGTTGACCACGACATGCAAGGAGCTCACCCAGAGATCGGCTACAACATCATGAAAAAGTTTGGGTTCCCTGAGGAGCTGTGCTACCAATCGATCGCCCATCATGAAGATCGTCCACGCACGATCGAGGGTGCCATCGTGAAGGCGGCCGATGCTATTTCCGGAGCCAGACCCGGCGCTCGTAAGCAGTCGCTTGAACAATTCATCCAACGTATGGAAGAATTGGAACGCACGGCGTCCTCATTTGACGGTGTAGAAAAAGCCTATGCGATCCAAGCTGGTCGCGAGGTACGCGTGTTCGTCCAACCAGAAAAAATCGATGATCTCACGGCCTACCATCTGGCGAGGGATGTCGCCAACAAAATCGAGGCTGAGCTCTCCTACCCGGGAGAAGTGAAGGTAACGGTCATCCGCGAGACGCGCGTTGTCGAGTACGCAAAATAAGATTGACACACAGCTGTTTCTTTGCTAGACTCACAGCAATATGAACAAAGCAGACTTGGCTACACGGCTTGCCGAACAGCTCGACGTTTCCAAAAAACTGGGGGAAGATTTTATTGCGGCGTTTGAAGAAATCGTGACGCGTGCACTCACGCATGGGGAAGAAGTTACGATCGCCGGCTTTGGAACGTTCAGCTCGCGCACGCGCAAAGGTCGCATTGGCGTGAACCCACAAAAACCTACAGAAAAAATTGAGATCCCATCCGTCCTGGTACCAAAGTTCAAGGCAGGCAAGGCACTCAAAGATACTCTGAAAGGAAAACGACACGTATAAAAAAGACCCACCAATGCCAAGGCAATGGTGGGCAGGCAGGTCGCGAGGCCTGCTTTGTGTTTCAGGGAGAGGACTGCTGCCACAAAAGGCGCTGTCCGTGCTTATACCATCCCCAATTAACCTATACACATTGTTCAACAATCCATTGGTAGCCAACGAGCCTCTGTAATGCGTCAGAATCGTTGATGAGCTCTTGGATGGTACGTTCTATCACCTCGTTT
>SCSL01000093.1 GCA_004298405.1 Patescibacteria group bacterium
AATGAACTACCCCGCAGCAAGCTGGCGGGGTATCAGTCAGATCAGTCGGAGTTGTTGCTGATGGAGACGTCTGTACTCGTCCTGACGTCCTTGGTTGCGGACATACGTTGCAATGGTTTGTTCGTTTCCATGCTGTCCAACCGTGTTTACGAAGTACCCGTCAGTCCAGAATTCCCCTCCCCAAAGCTGTTTCTTTACATGGGGGGCTTGGGCAAAGACCTGTCGGGCGGTGAGGCTTTCCACCATTCGAACAATCTTGGTTGGACTGTAGGTTGGAACAGATTGGATGAGGAAATGGACATGATCTTTGTCTGTTCCAATCTCGATGAATTCCAATTCATACCGTTTGGCTATTTCAAGACAGGTTTGTTTGAGGATCTCGTCTATTTGTTCATCGATAACCACACGTCGATACTTGGTTGGACAGACAAGATGGTACAAGAGAACCGAAACATTATGGCTCTTATGGAGGTACTTGCTCATTCCCCCAGCTTACCGGAAAATGCGGACGCGGCAAGCCGCGGGGTATTTACCCGGAGTGAATAAAACAGAAAGATGCTTAGCAAAAATCAACTTCTCTTTCCGGGTCAACTGGACATTGAGGCGAAACCAAATCGCCTTGAGAGTCTTTTTGTCCATACTGGTCACTCTTTCATCACTCGTATCAATTCCTCAATAGTTGTTTCTCCGATTCGGACTTTTTCAACTCCGTTTTGGATAAGCGTTGTCATACCCTCTGACGTGGCCGTCTCTTCAATCTCACGACTGCTCGCCCGCTTCACAATAAGCTTCTGTATGGCTTCCGTCACCTCCATGACCTCATAAATTCCCACTCGACCCTTGTACCCAGTATTGTTGCACTCACTACATCCCGCGACTTCCACAAGAACTATTTTCGTCTTGTCTTTGAACAACAACTCGGTGATGGACGTGCCCAGACTTGGTTCAAGATCGTCTCGACTGAATTCCTTCTCCTTTTTGCAAATTTCACAAGCACGTCTCATCAGCCGCTGGGAAACAGCCACATTGAGCGTAGACGCCAACAAAAAAGGTTCTACCCCCATGTCCAACAACCGAGGAATAGTTGTAGCCGCATTGTTGGTGTGAAGGGTCGAGAGAAGTTTGTGGCCGGTCAATGCGGCATTCACCGCAATCTGCGCGGTCTCCTCATCGCGAATTTCCCCAACCATGATGATGTCCGGGTCTTGACGCACCAGTGATCTCAGTCCCTTGGCAAACGTCAATTTTGCCGCAGAATCAACCTGGCTTTGGTTAATTCCGGAGATAAAAAACTCAACGGGGTCCTCAATGGTAGAAATGTTCACGGAGCGCTTATTGAGAATTTCTAGAATCGCGTAAATGGTTGTTGTTTTTCCGGATCCCGTTGGGCCTGTTGTTAAAATCATCCCCCACGGCTTATGGATAGAACGAAGGATCACCTCATAATCTTTCTTCTCAAATCCAAGCTGTTCAAGCGTCAGGTTGTGCGATTCACTTGAGAGAAGCCTTAACACAGCCTTCTCGCCCACATTTGTAGGCATGATGGAAGCGCGAACGTCCACGGTTCCGCTGGCGGTCGTAAAACTATCACGTCCGTCTTGGGGAGCGCGATGTTCATCTGTACGCATGCGCGTGCGAATCTTTAAAAGCGCTATCATTCGATGGTGTAATTCAGTTGGAATGACAAAATAATCATGCAAAATTCCGTCAATCCGCAATCGGATCCTCGCTTCTTCCTTGTCAGGTTCAAGTATGGATGTCAGAGGCACGTGATGCATGCGCAAAAAGCAGTATCTCATCGTACAATTTTGCCGTTGCGTTTCCAGTCGTATCATCCAAGGCTTTCTTAATATGCTCATCAACATGTTCACGCGGTTGCACCTTCGTACTTTTTGCAGGTTTCGTGGCGAGATTTTTCTTGATCATAGTAGTGTCAGTATACCAGTAATCGCATGTTCCAAACAAAAAACACCGGGGTGTGATCCGGTGTTTTTTTATTTCTATCGAGATGCCTCAATCTCCGTGGTGGTTTGTTCGTCTTCACATCCTCGAACCGTCACGACGCCGTTGGCATCTACGGAGATCGTATACCCTGAGCCCTCGTCTGTGGCTCCACTGCCATCATCCCATGTGACTTCTCCAGCAGGACTCACGGGCATATCATCAAGATATCCTCCTGTGACGAGACCGGAAATATCCACGCAACTTGTATCAGCGGTCACGTCTGTGGTACACGCGGCATTGTTATCGTCACATCCTGTACCCATGGCTCCACCGTTTACCGCCATATAGACGTTGCCTGCCGTAAGGGCACCAATGGAGCCAAGATGATCTCCGCCATTATCTACTTGGTAGAGTTTTACCGCTGAAAGAATTTCTTGAACATCGTTTTGTCTCACCGCATCTCGCGCTTGACCAAAACGCGTGGCTGGATCCAGCGCGACAAAAATAATGGCCACCAATATTCCGATTATCGCTATCACGACCAATAACTCAATAAGAGTAAATCCTCTTACACGTTGTGGAAAAGACATAGGATGTTTCTTTGTTAGACAGTAAATAATACATAAATGATAGCGTATTTTCCCCCAATGTACCAAAAATCATCCACAGGTGAATCAAAGGATGAATCCTTCCTCTTTCAGAGACTTGGTGGATTGCGCCATGGAGATCATTCCTTGTTTTTTCCCAGTTTGAATGGCAGAACGGATTGTGGAGAGATTATTGGATCGGATCGCATGTTGCACAGCGAGATTATTGAGCAAGATTTCACGTGCGGCAATAACCCCTCCTGCCTTGGCTGAAAGAAGGTGTTGAGCCACAACTGTATGGAGGGTTGCAGAAAGTTGAACTAAAATCTGTTGCTGTGAAGAACCTTCAAACACATTAACGATTCGTTCAATGACTTCTGCGGCATTGGGTGCGTGCAAGGTTGAAATCACCAAGTGGCCAGTTTCCGCGGCCGTCAGAGCCAGTGAAATAGTCTCGGGATCACGCATCTCCCCCACAACGATCACATCGGGGTCTTGGCGAAGGACATGCCGCAGACCCTGTTGAAAACTCGGGAAATTCGTTCCCATCTGGCGCTGTTCGATTAATGACTTTTCGTTTTTAAACCGATATTCGATTGGATCCTCCAATGTCACGATAAGTCTTGCGTGATGCGTATTTATCGTCTGGATAAGACAAGCCATTGTCGTTGATTTTCCCGATCCTGTTGGACCGCTAATCACGACAAAACCAGCCGATAAATTCACGATGTCGAGAAGAGGTTTTTCAAATCTGAGGGCTTCGGGTGTTGGAATCTGTGATGGAACCAACCGAATAGCAAGTCCGTACCCATTTGCTTGTTGATGGATGTTCACGCGGATATTGACATCTCCCATGCGACTCCCGACATCCACATCCCCGACCTCTACCAATTCTTTCAATTGGTTTTGGGTCAGCAATGCATTCACAACACGCTGTACAGAAGCACCCGTCAACACTTCAGTTCCCAAGGGTTTTATTTCTCGGTGTACACGCACCATTGCCACAGCTCCTGCTACAAGATGCAGATCTGAAGCCTTCGCTTTCACGGCTTGCTCTAAAAATTTTTTTAGCTCCTCCATATTATTATGAGTGTATCACAAAAATGAACCACACAAGGTGAGTTCATTTACTGGTCGGGATGACAGGGCTCGAACCTGCGACCTCTTGGTCCCAAACCAAGCGCTCTAAGCCTACTGAGCTACATCCCGGATGGAGCGGGTGAAGGGAATCGAACCCTCCTCTTCAGCTTGGAAGGCTGACATAATGAGCCACTATACGACACCCGCATTGCTAAATTGTTTCGACACAATAGTTCATTATCTAATTCTTTGCAAGACTCCTACCATCTCTTTGTGCTTGCGGTGATGGCGATTGCAAGCGCATCTGCGGCGTCGTCAGGTTTGGGAGGTTTTGGAAGGTTCAAAAGCTCTTTCACCATTTTTTGCATCGCGGTCTTACCAGCCTTGCCGTCACCTGTTACCGCCTTCTTCACTTGTGCGGGCGTGAACTCAAACACAGGACAACCAGCTTGTGCGGCCATCAGGAGCGCCACCCCTCGGGCGTGGGCAACGTTCATCGCCGTCGTCGAACTTTTTCCAAAAAAAAGTTTCTCAACCGCCACCACGCTTGGCTGGTGATGTGCAAACAAATCGCCTAAGTCACCCGCGAGCGAAAGCAAACGATTTTCAAACGTATCTCCACTGGTCGTCGTTGCCACCCCGTAATCGACTAAGGACATCTGCGCCCCTTGGACATAGATGACCCCAAATCCCATTCGACCGTACCCGGGATCAAGCCCCATGATGATTCTTCCTTCCATAATTCGATATTTATCAGTTGTAGACGTTGTGATCACCAATGGCGAGCAAAAGTGCTTCCTTTGGTTGGATCCTTGTATACCGAAAAACGACTCGAGTCTTGTAGTTTACTGAAAAACTGTATCTATCCTTCAATCTTCCATGGAGTTTATGAACTCTCAAGGACTTATGGTTTGCTGGATCGCGAAATGATTCAATCTTCTCTTTTACCTCAGTTTGTAAATCGTCTGGGAGACCTCGAAGCATCCTAACAAACGCGGGTGTATAGGCGAGATCCATATTCTAAGGTAGTTGTTTCACCAGTTCGTCAAGATTACCTCGAAGAATCTTTCCCTCACGAGCCTCCTGCTCGGAACGTAATACAGCCTCTACCGCTTGATCCTCGGCATACCGCACCAAAGCCTGTCGAACAACTTCAGCTTTATTTGGTGCAATTCCCCGGATAATCATGTCGTTGATAAAAGCCTCAAGATTACTGGGAATTGGGACGGAAATAGTAGTCATATTGAATTAAGTTTATGATATTATCATACCATACACTCATACGACGTCAATGCAGATGTATCAAAAAACCACCCGTCGACAATCTTCGGATGGTTTTTTCTTCTTACAATTCTTTCTCACTCTCAGAACCTTCTTGTACAGATCGTGTATCCGCAAACGCCTCTTTGATTTCAGAATCGATCTCCTTTGTGCCCTCGCGACGGGATCGTCTTCCACCCACATCGCCAATAAGCTCATATTCCATATCCTCAAAACCCGTTCCAGCTGGGATCAGACGGCCGATAATAACGTTCTCCTTAAGCCCCTCAAGGCGATCCACCTTACCGGTCACGGCCGCGTTAATGAGCACGCGCGCCGTCTCTTGGAAAGAAGCACTTGAGAGCCAGGAATCCGTCGAGAGAGAGATCTTCGTAATCCCGAGGAACAGCGCGCGCGATGTTGCCGCACGTTGTCCTTTTTTGATCGGATCATTGGCGTCTTCAAATGTCGCCTTCTCAATGATCTCCCCTGGGAGCAAATCGGTATCTCCCGGATCAACCACGCGCACGCGAGAGAACATCTGACGAATAATAATCTCGATGTGTTTGTTGTTGAGCTTCTGTCCTTGGCTTGAGTAGATGAACTGAATTTCTTTGGAGAGATATTTCTGCACGGCATCCTGGCCCTTGTACTTGAAGAGGACCTGCAGATCGAGGTGTCCATCTGTGAAAGCATCCCCCGCTTGAACCTCATCTCCATCTTTCACATAGAGCGTGAACCCCGGCGGAATGATGTACTCGCGTATCTTCATGGTCTCATACACGACTGACACGGTATGCTCTTTCTTGATGGCAATCTGACCATCAGCCGGAGCAAGAATCTCTTTGCCTGTGGACTTTCGAGCAATAAGCTGTCCCTTCTTCACCTTGTCGCCTTCCTTCACAAGCAGTTCGCCGGTCTTTCCGATAAGTTGGGTGTCTTCCTCTACGCCTTCGTATGAAATTTTCACGGTTTTTTGTCCTGGCCGTGTATCAAGAATCTGTTTTCCGGTAACGGCTTGCACAATCTCTCGCTGAGCGGTTTCCACGGAGGCTTTTCCAGACACTTCCGACATGATTGCTTTCTGCTTTGGATTGCGGGCTTCAAAAAGTTCTTCCACGCGAGGAAGTCCCTGCGTAATATCTTTTCCCGCAACACCTCCTGTATGGAAGGTACGCATCGTGAGCTGGGTTCCAGGCTCACCGATGGATTGCGCGGCCATGATTCCCACAGACGTTCCAAGCTTCGCGAGCTTGTTATACGCAAGATCATAACCATAACACTTCTGACAGACTCCCCGACGCAAACGGCACGTCATGACGGAGCGGACATGCGCTTCCGGCAACTCTTTTCCCGTCGCTTCAATCTCACGAATATGCTCCTCGGTAATAAGTTCCCCTGCTGAAACAAGCATTTTCCGACCCCCTGGTTTCTTGATGTCAGAAAGGGCATAGCGGCCAAGAATACGGACCAAGAGTGGCTCGCCGATTTCTTCTGATTCCTCATGCGTGAGCACCACACCCTTATCATCGCCGCAGTTTTCTTCACGCACAATCACATCTTGTGCCACATCCACAAGTCGTCGGGTGAGATATCCAGCATTGGCCGTACGAAGCGCTGTATCCGTAAGGCCTTTGCGCACACCATGGGAGGAAATGAAGAACTCCAGCACGTCGTATCCTTCCTTAAAGGAGGACTTCACGGGGAGCTCAATAATGTCTCCTGATGGGTTCGCGACCAATCCTTTCATACCAACCATCTGGGTCATCTGTCCCCAGGATCCTCGGGCTCCGGACTCAATCATTGTATAGGCTGGGTTATCTTTTGGCAGAGCCTTCTTGGCTTCTGCGGCGATGCGATCTTTGATCTCATTCCACACTTTGATGATGGAAGAATGACGCTCGCTGGCCGTAAGGAGTCCTTGGGCGAAGTAGTCTTCAACCTCGCGGACGCGTGCATCTCCTTCGGCAAGCAGTGCTTCCTTTCCTTCCACTTCTGGAAGGTTGGCCATACCCCAAGAGTACCCTGCGCGAGTCGAGTAACGGAATCCGATTTCTTTTAGACGATCGAGGAATCCAGCCGTTTTCTCCGAGCCGTTAAGTTCGAGATAATATTTGACAATCCCTGCGAGTTCCTTCTTTCCCATGACCTGATTCTTGTAAGGGATCTCTGCTGGGAATTGCTTGTTCACCAACAGACGGCCTGGAGTCGTGATGATAATTTCCTTATTGTCCATTCGCACCACACACCAATCTCGCAAACCGATCCGTCGCATGGACTGGGCATTCATGGCCTCCGATTCGCTGGCGAATAACGGAAGTCCTTCCTTGCTCTGTGGCAGATGTGTCACATCCATCGTGAGGAAAAAGATGCCCCAAGCAATATCTTTTCCAGGCGTGGCCACAGGTCCTCCAAAGGCAGGCTTGAGGAGGTTCTTGGTGGCGAGCATGATCTCGCGCGCCTCGGCACGGGCTTCTTCTGTAAGCGGAACGTGCACAGCCATTTGGTCTCCATCAAAGTCCGCGTTATACGCATCACAAACCAATGGGTGAATCTGGATGGCTTTTCCTTCAATGAGGGTGGGACGGAACGCCTGGATACCCAAACGGTGAAGCGTCGGAGCGCGGTTTAAAAGCACGAACGCATCCTTGGTCACTTCTTCCAAAATGTCCCAAGTCTCTGGTCGGTCAGATTCGATAAAACGGTTTGCTGATCGGATGTTGTGGACGTACTCACGCTCAATGAGCTTGGAAATGACGAACGGCTTGAACAATTCAAGTGCCATCTTTTTTGGAATCCCGCATTGGTCAAGTTTGAGATGTGGACCAACAACAATGACAGAGCGTCCTGAGTAATCGATACGCTTACCCAACAAATTCTGACGGAATCGTCCCTGCTTTCCCTTGAGCTGGTCGGCGAGAGATTTGAGTTGGCGCTTCTTTCCGGTAGCGGCAATAACGGTTTTACTGTGTCGGGCTGAGTTGTCAATCAGGGCATCCACGGCTTCTTGCAACATGCGCTTCTCGTTGCGGGAGATCACTTCTGGCGCATGCAGATCAAACAGGCGTTTGAGACGGTTGTTGCGGTTGATGACGCGACGATAAAGGTCGTTAAGATCAGAAGTGGCAAATCGTCCACCATCCAAAGGCACCATCGGACGTAGGTCTGGTGGGATCACGGGAATCGCTTCCAAGATCATCCATCCAGGTTTGAGATCATTGATATAAAAGGACTTGAGAAGTTTCACGCGACGCAGAATCCGGTTGCGTTTAGTCTTGGTCGCGGTCTTGAGTTCCTCTTCAAGCGCTTTCATCGTTTCTCCGACGTTAATTCGGCGCAACATATCTTGCACGGCCTCGGCTCCAATGTTCGCCTCAAAAATGTGTCCGTACTTGAGTGACCATTCGTGATAGGTCTGCTCCGAAATAATCGACATGACTTTCATGTCCTTGAGGTCTTCCAAAACGCCCTCAAAATCTTCTTCCAGTTCGGCGGTCTTGGTATCGCGGATTTCTTCCAGACGCTTTGTCTCTTTGGCGATTGATTTCTTGTCCTCACCAAACTTCTGTTCCAGTCGACCGATGTCGCGCTTGAATTCTCCTTCGATCATTTTCTCCTTACTCTTCTTTTCCTGTTTGACTTGTTCAATGGTTTGCTCCTTGGCATCTTCATTGACATCCGTCACGAGGAAACTCGCAAAGTAAATAATCTTTTCGAGATTTTGGATGGAGACATCCAAAATGGTACCAATCTTTGAGGGAACACCGCGCAAAAACCAGATGTGACTGATCGGAGCTGCAAGATCAATGTGACCCATGCGCTCACGACGCACAACGGAGTGAGTGACTTCAACGCCACACTTGTCGCAGACAATGCCCTTGTAACGGATCTTCTTATACTTCCCACAGTAACATTCCCAATCCTTGGACGGTCCGAAGATTTCCTCGGCAAAGAGTCCTTGTTTTTCCGGTTTTTGGGTTCGATAGTTGATGGTCTCAGGTTTGGAAACCTCCCCAAATGACCAAGAGCGGATCGTTTCAGGCGAGGCAAGACGCAGGCGGATTGAATCGAAGTCAGTGGACTTGAGAGATTCTTGCTGTTTAAACATAGATAGAGATATCTTCACAGCCACTTCAGTGGCGTCTCATTTAGACGGGGCTAAAGCCCCTTTGAAGACTTGATTGTTTTCTTTTCTCCAGGAAGTTCGACCTTCTCCCCGTCTTTGAGCAGTTCCACGTCCAGGCAGAGACCTTTGAGCTCTCGCACCAGCACATTGAATGATTCTGGAATGTTCACTTTGCGGATCGGTTCACCCTTGATAATGGACTCGTACGCCTTTGAGCGACCCGGCACGTCATCAGATTTGATGGTGAGGATTTCCTGGAGCATGTGCGCGGCGCCATAGGCCTCCAGCGCCCACACTTCCATTTCTCCGAATCGTTGTCCGCCGAACTGCGCTTTTCCTCCCAACGGCTGTTGTGTGATGAGGGAGTAAGGTCCAATTGAGCGTTGGTGCATCTTGTCCTCAACCATGTGGGAGAGTTTCAAGATGTACATGTATCCAACCGTCACTTGGTTCTCAAACGCATCCCCCGAGCGGCCATCATACAGAGTGACCTGACCTGAGCGTGGAAATCCCGCGCGTTCAAGTTCATCGTAAATCATTTTTTCTGGCACCCCGTTGAGGACGGGGGTGTTCACGTTGTAGCCAAGCGCGTTGGCGGCAAGTCCCATGTGCACCTCAAGAATTTGTCCGAGGTTCATACGAGAAACAATACCAAGTGGTGTCAGGATGATGTCCACGGGCGTTCCATCAGAAAGAAATGGCATGTCGGCAACTGGCACCACACGAGAAATCACTCCCTTGTTTCCATGTCGTCCGGCAACCTTGTCTCCCACTTGAATCTTTCGCAGATCCGCAATGGTCACTTGAATTGACTTAATAACTCCTGGAGAAAGTTTATCTCCTTCCTCTCGAGAAAATACCGTCACGGCCACAACCTTTCCGTGCTCGCCGTGCTCGAGGTAGAGGGAGGAATCACGCACGTCGCGAGCTTTCTCCCCGAAGATGGCGCGCAAGAGTTTTTCTTCCGCAGAAAGTTCTGTCTCACCCTTGGGGGTAATCTTTCCGACCAAAATGTCACCAGACTTCACTTCTGCACCAACGCGAATCACTCCTTCGGAGTCGAGGTTCCCGAGCTTGTCCTCTGAGACGTTTGGGATATCTGACGTCACGACTTCTGGACCAAGCTTCGTGTCACGCACATCGAGCGTGTAGTGTTCGATGTGGACGCTGGTAAAGCGATCATCCTGCACGAGACGCTCTGACAAAATAACGGCGTCTTCGTAGTTATACCCATCCCACGCCATAAAGGCCACGAGACAGTTTTGCCCAAGCGCGAGCTCGCCCTGGTCAACAGCTGAAGAGTCAGCAATCACATCCCCCTTTACGACCTTCTGCCCACGATTCACGACCGGACGTTGATTGATGGACGTTGAATTGTTGGAGCGTAAAAACTTTTTGAGTTCGTACTGTGTCTTATTTCCATGGTCATCGGCAATTTCAACAACGTTCCCTTCTACGCGAGAAATTTCTCCAGACTGCTCCGCCACAACCACATGACCAGAATCACGCGCCGCACGCTTCTCTGACCCGGTTCCGCAAATAGGCGCATCGGGCTTGATGGTCGGCACGGCCTGTCGTTGCATGTTCGTTCCCATAAGCGCACGTGTCGCATCATCATGTTCCAAAAACGGGATTAATGCCGTTCCAATGGAAACGATCTGCTTGGAAGAAACGTCCATGTAGTCGACTTCCTCCTGTCCCACGACTTTTGGTTCCCCATATTTTCGACCTCCAACAAATGCGTCAACAAAATATCCATCCTTATCGACCGGCACGGTTGCGGGAACGGTCACAGAACGCTCTTCCTTAAAGGCATTGATGAACTCAATCTCTTCCGTCACGCGGGTAACAGTCTTTCCCTCTTTTTCCTCCTTCACAACTTTGCGATACGGCGTCTCGATAAACCCGTAATCGTTGATGATGGCATAGGAAGCCAAGTGACCGATGAGTCCGATGTTTGGTCCCTCAGGGGTCGCGATCGGGCAGATACGTCCATAGTGGGTTGGGTGCACGTCACGAACTTCAAATCCGGCACGTTCGCGGGAGAGCCCGCCTGGACCCATCGCGGAAAGGCGGCGTTTGTGTTCAAGCTCGGCAAGAGGGTTTGTCTGATCCATGAACTGCGAAAGCTGGGAAGACATGAAAAACTCGCGGATGGCCCCGATCACAGGACGGGCATTGATGAGACGTCCTGGAGTAAGTGTATCGATGTCGCGGGTGGACATACGGTCGCGCACAATACGCTCCATACGCGCCAAGCCGACACGGAACCGACCTTGGATGAGTTCTCCCACGGCGCGCACACGACGGTTCCCAAGGTGATCGACGTCATCTGGTTCCCCTTGCTCAATGTTCAATTTGATGATTTCGCGGATAATCATCACAAGATCTTCCTTGCGGATGATGCGGTTTTCTTCCTTGGCGACAAGTTCATCGTTGATGTCCTGATCAAAACGCAAGTTGAATTTGTAACGACCGACCTTACCCAAATCGTATCGGTCGAAATTAAAGAACATGGAGTGAATGAGACTCTTGGCGTTATCAGCCGTCGCACGATCCCCTGGGCGGATGCGCTTGTAGACCTCGATAAGTCCTTCATCTTCATTCTTGGAAATATCCTTCCCGATGGTTGACTCGATGTAATGATTCATTGGATGAATATCGATGTCCTTGAACAATTCTGTAATTGCCTCATCGTCAGGAATCCCAAAGGCGCGCAACAGAGCCGTGACAGGGACTTTACGTTTGCGATCAATCTTTACCCAAATCACGTTCTTTGGATCTGTTTCAAACTCAAGCCATGCGCCGCGGTTTGGAATAATCTTTGCCCCATAGTAGCGGCGGCCACGATAGATGTCCGCCGTAAAGAATGCCCCAGCAGAACGCACAAGCTGAGAAACCACCACACGTTCAACCCCGTTGATGAGGAAGGTTCCACGTGGAGTCATGATCGGAAGATCGCCCAAGTAGATTTCTTGTTCCTTCACGTCCTTTGTTCGGAGGTTCACGAGACGAGTCTTCACACGCAGTGGTGCCTCGAAGGTGACGTTCTTTTCACGGGAAGTCTTCTCGTCAAATTTCGGTTCGTCGAGATAATAGTCATCAAAGTACAATTCCAAGTCACGACCGATAAAATCGGTGATGGGGGTGACCTCTTGGAAGAGTTCCTTGATTCCCTCCTCATAAAACCAACGATAGCTTCGACGCTGAACCTCAATGAGATCTGGGACGTCCATGGCGTCTCCTACGGCGTTGCTAAAAAGCTTTCGTTCCCGGGTTTTGACGGGCGTGCGGCGGAAAATAGGCATAGGTGAGGGAAGGTGGTTAGGGGGCTAAGTGGTTAGGGGAAAGGCTGTAGGAAACAAAAAAGCTTTCCGTTCAATGGAAAGTCCTTTATGACTCGTTAATAAGGGGGGTGCGCACCATCAGAGAAGGGGTCGTTAACCCGATTTCATGGTCCCACAACCGATGAATCAGGTATTTCTCTTTATGTGCCCCTATCCTGGTTGACCGATCCGCCAAATGCGAGGTCAGGGGTTTGTCAAGTTTTGCTAAATTTAGCTAAACCCAACGTAAATGCAGGGCGATGATAGCATGGGGTTTTTCCTGCGTCAAGCAGATATATTCCGAAGGATATCCACAAAAAACTCCTGAACCCGAGGCTGCGAAGAGAGGCCACGACGGTCAAACCAGATCAGAACGTTTGAGCATGAGGAGAGAGATTTTGGCCACTCAGCCTTCGCAGGCGAATGACCTATGCTCGCGATTTAAACCAGGGTTGAATCGTACCAAACTTCGCAGCCTTCGATTCAGGAACGATGAAATTTTAGCAAAGTTGAAGAAAGAATCAAGATGAGACTATTACATCTGTGCGCGAGGATCTCGTGAACGGATGAAAAAGTGGGTCCAAGAAGGAGGGGGACCCAGCCTAGAGAGAGGTTCAGTTGTGAACAGCCGTTTCCACGGCAATGGTATTTCTGAGATCCTTGAGGAAGGCGAGTAGATGGTCGGCAAGAGACTTGCATTGTTCCTTTTTGAGGATGCGACTCTCTCCTATCCTTGCGCTCTGTGCGATACCGATACTCTCTCTCCTGTCCTGGAGCCAGGACCAAAATTCACTTATCAACTTCTCGCACAGGACGTCAACCAGGGCATGGTCGCCGCTGACCAGAGGTGGGTTGGGAACCGGGAGTGAAGTCCTCTGTCGCAGGATCTCAAGTTCGTCCTTTGAGGTCCCAAGCAGAGCCAGGATTCCCTTTCGGTTCCGGTGTTGTGGATCCACCTTGACGGCCTCGCCGACCTTCTTGAGGAAGCTTTCGACGAGGTTCTTGACCCTCCTGGTGGCCGCTCTCCTGCGGATGCGCGCGAGCGCAAGTCGAAGGTAGAAGATCAGCTTGTCGAACTGCTCGAGCCTTTGCGCACGCTCGAGCCGACGAGCCTCTTCCTGTCTTTGGATTTCGCCCTGCGCGATGGCAAGGCGGTCCCTGTTTTCGCCCAGCTCGCCAATGGCGCTCGTGAGTGGGCTTTCTTCTGGCTCGAGCGCACGGCGCCCGAGACGTCTTTCACGCATGGAACGAGGCTGTCCGAACGCATCATCATCGCGACGACCTTCGAATTGCAGGACGTCTGGACGTTGACGCGTCGGAATGACGATCGCGACCCTGCTGAGCGAGGGCGTGTCGTCGCGCGCAGGGGTCGCGACGACGACCGGTCTTGACGTCACAGCAGGCGGTCCGACCATGACCGCCAGATTGACCCTCAGGGGTTCGTTGTGACGTTGACCTCGAGGAATAGGGCTAGCTAGCAGAGGCGCCGCCTGAATTCCGAGGCCCTTGAGGACTTCGACGAGCCCACGACGGGGATCACCTTTGCGCTGTAGGCACAGTTGACACGTGGCCGCCGCCAGCGCCGTCTCCATGCTATCGACCTCTGAAAGAACGACGAACATGGGAATCGACGCTCCATCGACCAGCATCTGCGCACGCACCGGAAAAGTCTTACCGCACTGCTTGCACTTCCCCATCGAGGGCAGCTCTCCCATGTGGGTCTTCCTCCGTTGTTGGTCGTCAGAAACGACTGCAAAAATTATCAGAAAGAAGGGTTATTGTCAACCTGTGATAAAATAACCCTACCTATGGCACGCAAAAAGAAACGCCTCGAAGAAAAACCTCATTCGAAGAAAAACCGTTCGCTCAATCCAGAAGCCAAGCGAGGAATTTATGGCATTGTCCTCTTTGCCATAGCTGCATTAATTTTCCTTTCCTATTTTTCTATTGCGGGCTCCGTCGGCATCTGGATCAATTCCCTCCTCTCATCCTTCTTCGGTCTTGACCGATATATCGTTCCACTCGTTCTTATTATTATTGGAGCCACACTTGCCTATCCTGACCGAGGCCGCCTTTCCACATGGAATTATCTTGGGCTGGCCTTTTTCTTCCTTTCCTTCAACGCGCTCCTGAACCTTTTTATCGTCAACCGCACGGAACCTCTCACAACAGATCTTACCCTTGCTGGAGGATATCTTGGACAATTTTTAGCCACTATCCTTTCTGCCTTTCTTGGATATTGGGGAGCGATTGTGAGTGCCGCCGCTCTCTTGTTAGTTTCTGTTCTCCTTATTTTCAATACGTCCTTACGATCGCTCACTGGCGTTCATTCTCATCTGACGGGATGGTTCGGTGCCTGGTTACATCGTGAGAAGGAACCCATAAATGAGGGGATGGAAGCAAGCGACGAGGTCGATGAACTCGAAGAGGAAGAATTTGTCGAATCGTCTGATGAGGAAGTAGCTGAGGAACTCATTGAACCTGAACCTGCCTTTCAAGCAAAACCTGTGGCCACGGTTGCGCGGGCGGAAACCGCCCTGGTTTCGCGTGAACATCGCCAAATTGAAATTCCGCTTAAACTCCTCAACCGCTCAAATTCCAAAGCACAATCTGGCGACATCGAGCGCAACAAAGAAATTATTGAGAAGACGTTTGAGGAATTTGGAATCCTTGTCGAAATGGGCAAGACCTCGGTGGGTCCGACCGTGACCCAGTACACCCTGCGACCTTCTCAGGGAGTGAAGCTGTCACGAATAGTTGGATTGCAAAATGATCTCGCCCTTGCTCTTGCCGCGCATCCATTGCGTATGGAGGCTCCCATCCCTGGACAATCGCTGGTAGGAATTGAAGTACCAAATAACAAAGTGGCGACGGTTACATTGCGAGACGTGATTGAGACACCAGAATTCCAAAAAAGTGCGGGTATGTCTCCTCTGGCCATTCCTCTTGGAAAGGATGTCTCCGGTTCTTGCTACTCTATTTCCTTGGATAAAATGCCCCACATGTTGGTTGCTGGGGCAACAGGCTCTGGAAAATCCGTGTGTCTCAATACCATGATCGTGTCTTGGTTGTATCAAAACGGGCCAGACGATTTGAAACTTATCTTGGTCGATCCTAAACGTGTTGAGCTCACCTCCTACACAGGCATACCGCACCTGTTGGTTCCCCCGATTGTCAGCGTGGACGACACGGTTAATGCCCTCAAGTGGACCGTCCGAGAAATGGAGCGACGTCTGGACATGCTCTCCAAAGTTGGAGCCCGCAATATCGATGGGTACAACCAAAAATCACAGGAACGCATGCCTCGCATCGTGGTTGTGATCGATGAGCTTGCTGATCTTATGAGCGCAAGCGGACGAGAAGTTGAGGCAACGATCGTACGCATTGCTCAGATGGCTCGCGCGGTTGGCATCCACCTTGTGCTTGCCACCCAGCGTCCAAGTGTGGACGTCATTACAGGTCTCATCAAAGCCAACGTTCCCGGGCGTATCGCCTTTGCCGTTGCGTCCCAAACGGATTCGCGCACGATCCTGGACCAATCTGGTGCAGAAAAGCTCCTCGGTCGAGGAGATATGTTGTTTACATCCGCAGATGTTTCCAAACCAAAACGTCTGCAGGGAGCATTCATCTCTACAGATGAAGTTGAGGAAGTGGTGAAATTTTTGCGCCGACGAGGAGAACCAGATTACAACCTGGCGATCACGGAAATTACAAAGGCCGGTACCGTCTTTGATAGCTCAGGCGATGGGGATGATATGCTCGAGGAAGCAATTCAAGTTGTGCTTGAGTCTGGAAAGGCATCCACATCGTATTTGCAACGACGCTTACGTCTTGGCTATGCGCGTGCCGCGCGCATCATCGATATGATGGAGGAAGTCGGCGTTGTGGGTCCTGGCTCTGGCGCAAAACCACGGGAAATTTTAGTCGACTCCTGGCCACCAGGCGGAAATGTCACTGATGGGATCCCAACGGCTCAGGATGACTATGATGAGGCGTATGCGAGTGGGGAGGGCGTAGAGGATGTAGAAGCCGTAGAGGACGTAAAGGAAGGAGGGGAAGAGGAACTATTTGACTGGGAGGAACGCGTTGATGATGGGTGGATTGAAAAAGAAGATGAAGACGGAGTAAGATAGGCTCTCACCTATGGCATTTGTGATCCGAAAATTTGATTATCGTGAGTCCTTGGGGGGGAAGCTCAAAACGATTCGCACCGCGGCTGGATTAACGCTCTGTGAAATGTCCGCAAAGACGAAAATCCGCAAAACATTTCTCCAGGCGTTTGAGGCGGGACAATTCGCCAAGCTCCCAGATCCTGTATACGCACGAAATTTCCTCAAAGTGTATGTGCGGGCGTTGGGAGGCGACGTGGAATACTTCATGCAACAGTTCGAGGCAGAGTGCGGGACATGCGATTTCACCAATAATGCCCGTCTCCCGCGTGCACGGGTCCACACCCTCCAATTCTTGGTCGCAAGTCGATTCGTAAAAATCTTTGCGCTCAGTCTTGTGGGGATTGCCATCGTCGGGTATCTAGGCATTCAGATGCGAGCCATCATCTCCCCGCCTGAGCTCATGGTCTTTGCCCCAACGGATGGGATTCTCACGCAAGAAGCGCTCATCTCCGTAACCGGACAAGCCCAGGAGGGAGCACGTGTAAAGGTGAACGGAATTGATGTCCTGCTTTCACAGGACGGAACATTTGAGGTGGACGTCGCCCTAGAGCGTGGTCTCAACGTGATTGCGATTGAATCGACAAAACGCTACTCCAAACCTGCCACGGAATACCGACGCGTCGTGTTGGGAGAAGATCGAACCGTGAGTTTCGCTCAATAAAGAAAGGACAGCCTCATGAGGGGCTGTTTTATCATTTTGAATTGTCAGATAATTATTTGACAAATGTCTGACAATATGATTTGATGGATGTGTAAGTCATGATCCCCTCTCTTTATGACTTCTAAAATAGAAACGGAACCTATTTCTGTTCGAGACTTCTTGCGGAATTTCGCCAGTCTTGTGACTGGAACATCGTTTAAACAATACGTCATTATGAAACATGGAAAGCCAATTGGTGTTTTCACACCTTGGGAGGCACAAAAAAAGGAATTGAAGCAAGGCTATCCGGGAATTTTCTGGGACGAGATGAAAAAGCATCGTTTTTCAGGAGACCCTGATCTAAGTCAAAAAATTGATGAAATCGTCTATGGAATCGGACGTGACTCCGTACCTGATTGATGCAAATATTTGTCTTGGATTTCTCAATGAGTCTGACTCGCTACATACTCAGTCGAAGAACCTCGTAGAACATCTGCGCATGCGGGGAAACTCATTTGTCCTTCTTGATCACGTCATTCAAGAAATACTTACGGTACTCCTTTACCAGAAACAATATTTTTCAATCGACTCATTCATCCAAACCTTTCTCATTGACCAGAGCGTTCTCCCTGTTGACTCTCCAATCTCCTGGCTAGAAGATGCCACCCATCTTGCAAAACAGCGAGATTACCATCCCAAAATGTCGCTCACGGACTGGCTACTGCTCTCACGCTCAATGGAAACCGGTACACCTATCCTGACCTTAGACAGACAGCTCTTGAACGCTTCAAAAATGCTCTCTTGAATTCTCCCAACGCCCTGTTAAGCTGATCTTACTAAATTTCAGATTTTGAATCTCGTATGGCAAAACAAGTAACAAAGGAAGTGGACACAGATGCACGTTCACGAGCGGCGTTTGATGCAATTTCTCAAATAAAACAACGATTTGGCGAAGGTGCCATTATGCGTTTGGGGGAGGCTAAGACCATGCAGGTAGATGCCGTATCTACCGGCTGTCTATCGCTGGACTTGGTCTTAGGCGTTATGGGAGTTCCCCGAGGACGCATCATCGAAATCTATGGTCCAGAGTCATCAGGAAAAACCACTCTTGCTCAACACATCGTGGCTGAAGTGCAAAAAACAGGAGGACTCGCAGCGTTTGTAGACGCAGAGCACGCGCTTGATCCTGAATATGCGCAAAAAATCGGTGTGAATATCGACGAACTCTTCATCTCCCAACCGGATACTGGAGAGCAGGCGCTCGAAATTGTCGAAACGCTCGTACGTTCTAATGCGGTGGACGTCATCATTATTGACTCCGTTGCCGCCCTGACGCCGAAAGCAGAAATTGAGGGCGACATGGGAGATTCTCATATGGGACTCCAGGCGCGACTCATGAGCCAAGCCCTTCGCAAACTTGCGGCCATCGTAAGTAAATCAAAAACGACCGTTGTGTTCATTAACCAAATCCGTATGAAGATTGGCGTGATGTTTGGTAATCCGGAAACAACCCCAGGAGGCAATGCGCTCAAGTTTTACTCCTCCGTGCGCATCGAAGTTCGTCGCGCCGCACAGATCAAGCAAGGAGAGCAAATCATCGGCAATCGCACAAAGGCCAAAATCGTAAAAAATAAAGTTGCTCCCCCGTTTCGCACCTGCGAATTTGATATCATGTACAATGAAGGTATTTCTGTCTGTGGAGATCTCCTTGATATAGGTGTCCCCTACGGAGTCATAAAAAAAAGCGGGAGCAATTATTATTTTGGTGAACAAAAACTCGGACTTGGACGAGAAAACGCAAAAGCAACGCTCAAGGCGGATCCAAATCTCCAAAAAGAAATTCGTTGTGCGATCGAGAAAGCCATCCTCTCACCGGAATCTGCATCAGTCTTGGGGGAAGTGGAATCGCACGAGGAAGAAATTGAGTAAGCAAACAGCTCTGGCCAGCGACCGGAGCTGTTTTTTGATTTCTCAGCGAGAAGCCGCTATGCTTGTTTTGGCTGTAGCTGTGGCGCCACACAAACGACTGAGGGGCCAATGAAAGACTCAACAAGCAGAAACCTGTTCAAGGCTGGGATCGTACTTGAGTCAGCTGTGTGCGACGCACTCACTCAACTAGGTGTCCCGCACCGCCGCACTCCGCGCCTTGGAAAGGAGGACACCTTCGATCAGCTCGATCTCGTCGTCTTTCCAGGGGGCGGACGACTGCCCATTGAGATCCAACTCACCCTCCAGCCCAAGAAGTACAACAAGCTCTTCAGGTTTGCCTACCGAGCGCTCACTTCCACCATGCGTGGAATCCGCCTTTACATCGAGGTCGTTGGCTCACATCGCCACGCAGCGAATCTCGGCATGGTAGGTCGTCGCGTGGCAGAGGCGATCAAGCTCATCGTCCAACGCTTTCGCGACTTCGGTTCAAAAAACCTCCTGGGCGTGCGGATCCACGCTCTGAGCGGGAAGATCGAGAAGTTCGACCTCATCGAGTTCTGCGGGCATAAGCTCGTCAAACTCGTCGAGGCCTGGTGGGAGCAGTATCGACTCACGCAAGAGGCCAAACGCGCCGCCGCGATCCAAACCGCTCGCCAGCATTGCCTCAAACCCAAGCCCCCGCCCTTCTGGCGCGCGGTTCTGAGAGACCCCATCGCCTTCCTGGGTACCCGCGCGGTCTCCGGTCGACCCTCTCACCATATCAACAACCGCACCTTCTTCATGCCTCGGCGTTTTTGCTGAGGCCTCGAAAACGCAAACGCCTCCGGCACCTGCCAGAGGCTTTTTAATTTTTTACTACTTTGTCACACGTTCCGTGTAGGCACCGGACTCTGTATTTACCAAAACCTCATCGCCGGTTGAAATGAACACAGGGACGCGAACCTTGAGCCCATTATCCATTTCCGCGTCCTTGAGGACATTCCCAGAGGCAGTATCCCCTTTTACAGCCGGTTCTGTGTAGGTCACCGTATATTGGATTTTTTGCGGAAGCTCTATCGTGAGCGCTTGACCATTGTGAATGACGACCTTAACCTCAAGTCCTTCCTTCATATAAGGGATGCTATCCTCAATATCCCCTTTCGCAATAGAAAGTTGTTCATACGTCTGGTTGTCCATAAACGTATAAAGATTCCCGTCATTGTAAAGATACTGCATCTTTTTGTACTGCACGTCCTCGAACGTGAGGTTCTCGGCGGACTTGAAATTTTCTTCTTTCACCTTACCGGTGGTGAGATGTTTCATACGTGTGCGCACAAACGAAGATCCTTTTCCAGGCGAAACACGTTGAAACTCTATCACGAACCAAAGTTCACCATCGCGATTGACGACCGTGCCTTTCTTAATGTCGTTTGGTGATGCCATATCTGTTAAAGAAGTTGAATATCATGAATATCGCGAATAGCGTACTTGAGCATCACGAGCCGGTCAAGACCAAGTGCATTTCCGTAAAGAGGTTCTTTGATGCGTCCAAGGGCACAAAGCAATTCCTCATCAATGGGAA
Source organism: Patescibacteria group bacterium (assembly GCA_004298405.1). Taxonomy (GTDB): domain Bacteria; phylum Patescibacteriota; class Patescibacteriia; order UBA9934; family GWF2-40-263; genus UBA12478. Next base: position 20,626 of record SCSL01000093.1, read on the forward strand.
AAACGGACTTCCCAAGCCGTCGACGCTCTTCCTGTTCTTGAACAAATCGTTTCCGTTGCTCGATAGGATCAAGAAGTTCGCAAAAGCCATTGCAAAGCTCCATCCCATCTCCGAACGCTTCGAAACGTTCCGCATAGGTACCATCAGTGGCGAGCCGTGCAAGCGATGCGTGTTCCTTCGGATATCGTGTCACAAAAAGTCGTTGTTCATCTGTATGCGGGTCGCCAAACGTGTCGACCGCCGCTTCCTGAAATGAAAATCGTGGCCATGAAGTCTGATCTTCCAGCACACATTTGAGAAGATCCTCTGTCTCATTCATCAGATCTTCGTATGTCCCAGGCGCATACCATTCCAGCATCGAAAACTCTGGGGTGTTGTGATTGCCTGTTTCATGATTGCGAAAAACCGGTGTCAATGTGTAAATTTTCTTCAGTCCACTCCCCACAAATTTTTTCATGGAGTACTCAGGACTCGTGATCAACGCGTGCGGTTCACCATTTACGGAAACCTCCAGTGGATCAAGGTTGGGTTCCATCCCCGGACAACGAACAATAAGTGGTGTGCGGACATGAACAAAACCACGCGCTTGAAAAAACGCGTGGATTTTGGTTTCAACGTCCTGCCACATGGCGAGACGTCGAGTGAGATCTTCGTTGGTCAACATGCCTATCGTTGAACGAACGGAAGGAGGGCCATGACACGAGCGCGCTTAATGGCGCTGGTGAGATCACGCTGATGCGCCATACAGACCTTGGAACGCTTGCGCGCAACGATCTTCGCGAACGAAGAGAGGAAGCGGCGAAGGATGTTCACGTCCTTGTAATCGACGTGGTGAATGTTGTTGTAGCAGAAGTAGCATTGCTTCTTCTTTTGGACGACTGGGTTTGTTTTTTCCATACAGGTTAAAATGGGATGTCTTCGATCTTAATCTCATCATCTGGATTGCTGGCTCGGTCATCTTGCACGGGAGGGGTTGGTGGCGTAAACACCGGCACACCCAATGGCTTTCCGGCACTTGCAGGACCCGATGGGGAGGCTCCACCGCTCGGGCGATCCAAGATGATCATGTTTTCCGTAATGATCTCGGTGCGGTAGCGACGTACGCCATCCTGGCCTTCCCAGTCGTGGGTTTGCAAACGCCCTTCAATGTATACCTTCCGTCCTTTGGTAAGGTACTGTCCACAAATTTCCGCAAGCTTCCCCCAGGCGACAACGTTATGAAAATCAGTTGCTTCCTGTTTTTTTCCATCTTGACCGTTCCAGGAACGGTTCGTTGCGACCGAAAACGTACACACGCTCTGACCCGAAGGAGTCTGCTTCACTTCTGGGTCCCGTGTGAGGTTCCCGATGATCGTGGCGCGATTAAGTGAATACATACGTTGAGTCATTAAATATTTTCAGCGATATCGCCTTCAAGAATTTTTTCAAGCTTCTGGTCGAGTTCCTCCATGGTCATGGAAGGTTCTTCGGCTGAAGCAGGAAGAGGCGAGGGGAGATGAAGGTGTTCTTCGGGCTTCTTGAATGACTTGATTGGTGGACGTTTCGTCTCCTTTTCTGATTTTGCTTCTTCGGAAAGCGGAGCCACATAGGAGGTCAGCTCGAATGTTCGATCTAAAGCTCCAGTGGGTCGTTCCAAAAGCGTGTGTCGCAGAACTTCGTCGTGTAAGGCAAGCCGTCGGTTCAGATCGGCAATGATGGACGTCTCGCTATCGAAATAGACAAGCATATAGGATCCGTGGCGTATTTTCTTAATAGGGTACGCCAGTTTGATCTTGCCCAAGTTCTCACTTTTGAGAACCTTCGCCCCCGCTTCTTCCAAAAGCGTGTTGATCTTTCCTTGGATATCAGCGATCTCTTGATCGGTGAACTGGGTGCCTACGATATAAAGGAGTTCGTATCCTTTCATACTGTTACTGGCCCAGCTGGGGCTGGGCGACCCACAGAGTGTGGATCATGGACAGTTAAATATTAGCGGTCGCATCCTAACGATCTTTGTAAAAAAGGTCAATATTTGAGAGGATGTGTTGGCTATGATCTATTTCATCCTTGGTTCGCATCCAGAACTTTCAATCGCGGAAATACGCGCTGTTCTTGGCGATAATTATCGCCCAGTATTTATTTCTGATTCCGTCTTGGTCATCGATTCCATTGATTGGAATCTGGGCGATCTTCAAAACCGTCTTGCGGGAATTGTAAAAATCGGACGCATCGCCGGAGAACTCACAACTTGGGACAAGACCCAGGTAGCTGACCTGATGGCGAGCTTAGCAAGTGGCGCGGCAGGAAAAAACAAAGTGAGTTTTGGCATCAGTGTCTATGACCTTGGCGATAAAAAAATGACCAGATTTTTGGAACGCGATCTTGATCAACTCGGGCTCGAAATCAAGAAACGTCTCAAAGAAACAGGTCGCCCCGTTCGCTATGTGAAGGGTAAGGAGCCTAGGCTCTCCTCGGCTGTCGTTGAGACAAATGGGCTCTTAGAATCTGGCGGAGAGTTTGTTTTGCTTGCGACAACGAATACCATCCTCATCGGACAAACGGAGGCCATCCAAAATTTCAAAGCTTGGTCTGATCGTGATTATGGACGCCCTGCCCGCGATGCAAAATCCGGTATGCTTCCTCCCAAACTCGCCCGCATGATGATCAATCTTGGCGGTATCGACCCTCACGGCGCAACCCTTCTGGATCCGTTTTGTGGTTCTGGTACGGTCTTGACGGAAGGAGTCCTGATGGGGTTCGAAACACTCATCGGAAGCGACATCACACCCAAGGCGGTCGCAGACACAAAGACAAACATGACCTGGATCGTCGACCGACTCAATCTCAGCACACCTAATCTTTCTTTGTATGTAACTCCTGCAACCGAACTCCCTTCTGTCCACTCCTCTCTTGTCGACCTCCTCGTTACCGAAGTCTTCCTGGGCAACCCCCGCGTAAAAACCCTAGACCAGGCCGAGGCTCGCCGACTGGAATCCGAACTCATCCCTCTGTTCCGCGACTCTTTTACCTCACTCGCGACTCTCCTAAAACCCACGGCCCGCGCCGTTGTCGCATTCCCTGCCTACAAAACAAAAAGCGGTGACTGGCACCGCCTTTCTCTAAAATCCTTGTTGCAAAGTCTGGGCTACAGAATCCTCGGCAATCATCTCTACTACCGCGAGGATCAGTTTGTCGCGCGCGATATTTACGTACTCACCCGAAAGTGACACACATCACCATCTTGCATCGTGTAGTCCTTTCCTTCGACGCGCAGTTTTCCCTGGTCACGGGCACCGGCCTCGCCGCCACAAGCGACAAAATCTGGATAGCTGATGACCTCGGCGCGGATAAATCCTTTTTCAAAATCTGTGTGAATGACGCCCGCGGCTTGCGGTGCCTTTGTCCCACGCGTAATCGTCCAGGCGCGAGTTTCTTGTTCTCCGGTCGTCAGGAATGTGATCAAGTTGAGGAGTTCGTAACACTTGGCAATGAGACGATCGAGTCCAGATTGCTTGAGACCAAGTTCTTCGAAAAACACCGTTTGATCTTCAGGAGACATTTCGACGATTTCACTCTCAACTTTGATACTCAAGGCCAAAACTAATCGATCCCCAAAATTCACAGGGGCTTTAGCCCCGTTAGAATCCGACGCCGCTGAAGCGGCTTTGAAAAATTCTTCATCAACATTCACAACATAAAGAATCGGTTTGTTCGTGAGGAGGCTCACCTCACGAACAGCGGCTCGTTCGTCATCCGCCAACTCCACTGAATTCACCATCTTCCCTTGCTCGAGCGCCGCAAACCACTTGGCGAGTGCGGACTCTTCGAGTTCGAGTTCTTTTGTTTTCCCCGCCTTCATCTTGCCTCGCACCGTATCAAGTCGTTTCTCCACGCTCCCGATATCAGCCATGGCAAGTTCAATTTCAATCGTCTCGACATCTCGAGCAGGATCGATGTTTCCTTCCACGTGATGGACATTCGTGTCCTCAAACGCGCGCACCACATGCACAATCATGTCGACCTCGCGAATATTGGCGAGGAACTTGTTGCCCAAGCCCTCACCCTTGTGAGCCCCTTTCACAAGTCCGGCAATATCGACGAACTCGATCGCTGTGGGGATCAGTTTTTCTGATTTGGACATCTGAGCCAGAACCCCGATGCGTTCATCGGGCACTTCCACGACTCCCACGTTTGGCTCAATGGTACAAAATGGAAAATTCGCGCAGTCGACCTGTTTTTTTGTAAGCGTTTTGAAGAGGGTAGATTTCCCGACATTTGGAAGTCCGACAATGCCGACTCTGAGCATAACGATGTGTATCTTATCGTGGCGAGTATAGCGAGCCACGGATGAATTGTCGAGAAAATGGATAAAAAATGGATAAAAAAACGGCCTCAGTTGAGGCACGTAGCGGCAGGAAGATAAGGGTTACTCAGCGCTACTCATCGGCTTGGTGCCGTTGATGTAACAGCACCAGGATCCGTCACAGTCATTGACGAATCGGTCGACTTGCGTCTGAAGTTGCCCAGCGCTTTGAGCCGAAACAGCCGTCTGATCCGCGCAGATGAAGACCTGGTCGTCGACAGGACCCACTACCCCGCCACCTGGTTCACCACACATGGCTGTGTCGCCATGCGCGTGGACGCTAGCCGTTCCTGCATTGTAGAAAGTGGACGGGACAAAACACAGCGGGTCACCAGGATCCAGGAGTGGATCCCCAGGATTCCAGACGCCATCTGTCATCCAATCATAGCAGTAGGGCCAGCCCCAGTCCCCACGAGTCACCCCGAGCGTGACCGCATAGGGATATGCTTGATAGGAGGGGTCAAGCGCCGTCAGCAAGGACTTGTCCATCTTTCCCCACGCAGAGCGCCCAAGGTACTTGACCCCGTAGCTACTCTCGCAATCAGGGAACGTGCCCAGAAGCTGATCCGAGTCGAGATCGTAGTCGTCGCACACGCCCATGCCAGGCGGGATTTCCCCAGTCGGGAACCGGCTGTTCTCAAGACCAGCCATGGCGAGGCCGATCTGGGAGAGTGAACAGATGTAGAACCCAGACGGAAGCGATGCCTCAAAAGCCTCCATCATTCCCAGCTGGAGACCGTCGATGGGCTGTGGAAGCCCTTCGAAAATCGGCCACTGGTACTGGGAGATGAGGTAAGGGCTTTCGATGTTTCCGGTATGTCCCGGAATATGCGTGTTGGGGAAGAAGCCTTCCGCATCGTAGATCTCCAGAAGATCGGGATCAAACTCCCCCCAATTGAATCCCCCCAGGGGCGGGATGATCTCCACGAATCCGTCGGGGACGTAGTAGCTCTCTGTCGAATCATCGTCAGCGGTGACGTCGTCGTCGACAGCGTCATCGTCCACGGCAGTGGTGTCATCGTCCTGCACCGAGTCGTCATCCGGAAGCGTCCCCTGAGGCGGATCTTCCGGTACTGGCACGAAGTCGTTTCCATCTCCCATGCACCTGACCGCGGAGAGGACGAGAAAGCCAGAAAGTGCCAAGAAAAGTCGATGGTTGACCATGTTTTGAAGCCTCCTAAGTTCACCCTAGCCTATTTTCAGGATCTATACAAAACCCCGTCTTCGCTCAACGCGCAAAAACGGGGCCGTCAGAAACCGGCGGTCACGTACCGACGGACATCGATGTCCATCTTGTCGATGGCATCCTGAAGACTGGTGACCACCTCGGGGGCGATCTTGATGAACTCTTCGCCAAGACGATGCGCGAGCATCCTGTTGAAATACTTGGCAAAAATGTTGCTGTGATCGAGAAACCCAACCAGCATGGTCTGGGTGCCGTTCCTGTACAGAACCTGGTAGCGGATATTTCCGCAGTAGTTGCAGGCGAGCGCCTGAAACCGATCATCCCCAGGCCAAACCACTGCGTCCATCGCACGGCGACCAAACCTGTCCTGCGAGAACGCACAGGTGGTGCAGTGCACGCCAGAGACCTGCATGGTTCTTGGATCGGTGGGAGGAGCGATCTTGTGCGAGGGAGTTTCAAGCCCAGCAAACAGTGTATCGATGATGGCTCTTTTGGCTACCCGGGAACTGTTTTCATCACTGGGCCATTCTTCGTGCGCGGTGATAAGTTGTTTCAGGTAGTCCTGGAGCTTGCGATCGATGTTGTACTGGAGTGTGCATCGATCCGCATCAGTCATAGACTCCGGGATCTCGATCACGCGCTGACCGCCAATCCACGAGTTCCTGAAGACGTATGTGCCAACCTGAGGGTTGATGCCAGCGGACTTGAACAGCTGTTCGATCACACCCTGTCCCAATAGGACCCTGCCCGGAGTGAGGGTGGCGCAGATGTTGAGACAATCCCCATCGACCAGGCTGGCATCGATAGTGAGGGTGACTTGTGCATCTTCCGCCCTGGGCTTGATCCCTTCCGCGCGCTCGGGATCGGACTGCATGGAGACTCCGCGAATGAGGCAGGTAGTTGAAGGAACATCCTGGCGACCACGAGCCAGAATGAGAATGAGAATACGGTGATAAACGATCTTTGTCAATCGCATCACCCTTGATTCAGGACCAGTAGTGTCCGGTTAAAAATTAGATTAGATTAACTTTGTCCAATGAAATGAGTGGAAACGTAATGAAAACCACTTTGGACATTTGAATTAGGATGAGTGAAGAATCGTCTAACCCACG
>SCSL01000094.1 GCA_004298405.1 Patescibacteria group bacterium
TCTGAATTTTAATGTCTTCTGCGGTGCGTTCTCCCACCGCAAGACCGTATTTGCGACGAATATACTCCGAAATAGCGGCATCAAACTTTACGCCCCCAATGCGGACAGACTCAGAGGCAACGATTCCTCCCAAAGAAATAACCGCCATCTCCGCCGTCCCACCCCCAATGTCGATAATCATGTGGCCGGACGGACTGCCGATAGGAATGTTCGCGCCAATGGCAGCGACGATCGGTTCTTTGATGATATAAGCCGCCTTTGCACCGGCCGCAAGGGTGGCATCGATAACGGCACGACGTTCCGTTGACGTGATCCCGCCAGGCACAGCCACCATGACTTCTGGACGAAACAATCGAACACCCCCAAGAGCCTTATTAATGAAGTAACGCAACATGGCTTCGGTCGTTCGGTAATCAGCAATCACGCCGTCTTTAAGCGGACGTCGGGCAACGATCGAATCAGGGGTGCGTCCAATCATGTCTTTGGCCTCTTTTCCTACCGCAAGAACTTTCTTATCCGTGTAAGACACAGCCACCACAGAAGGCTCATGAATAATAATGCCTCGTTTAGGAACGTAAACGAGGACGGTGGTTGTACCTAGATCAATGCCGATTTTTTTTTGAAACATAGGGGGGAGGTAGAAGAGGTAGAAAAGGTAGATCCGAATTCGAAATCCGAATACCTCTTCTACCTCATCTACCTTGTCTACCTATAACTGTATTTCTAACTTCAAATCCTGACTCAAAATCGTGTTCAAGCGATAGACATCATCTCCCCATTGATCTGAATCCTCTCCAGGAGTCGCGTGTGTCACATTCTTACCAAAATCAAGGTCGAGCGTCAACGCATTGTTTTGTGCGCCGGCTTGTTTGATGACGGTCAACGTGTAGGTGTCTTTTGCAATCGCCTCCCCAATCTGAGGAGCGAGGGCAAATTCAAACGTGAGCGTGCTCTCTTCTCCTGGTTCCACAGACGTGAATGCCCCAAATGAAGTCCGTCCCAACTCTTCCATCACATCAACAGGTCCTTTGGCTCCGGATGGATTTTGTGTTTTATCGTTCAGCCAACTCCCTTCAACGCCAAGCAGTCTGGTTCCACTCGGAAGATACACACGCGTGTACGTTCGATATCGCGTGGTCTTCCAATCAAATGTGCCTTTGTGTGCGTACCTCATTGCGACACGACCCACCCACTGGTCGGAAGCATTTTGAAACACTTCATAGGTCACTTGGCGCTCAACGGCTGGATCTGACTTGAGACTTGCCAAGTTTGCATCAACCACCATGAGTGTATCCACTGAATCTGATGTCACCCTGCCCGCCCATCCAACCTCCTGCAACACGTTTTGGATCGCAGGGTCTGTACTGTAAAAAAGAAGCTGTTTCTGCGTAAGAGCCTTCATCGTCACATCCAACACGGACGGCCACTGTGCAGACGAAAGCGAATAAAGCCGCGTTTTCATTTCGTTGACAAGATCCGCCAAAATTTCTTTGCGCTGTGCTTCTGGAACGCCCTCAGTTGCATATCCATACTCAACCTGATACTCAAGCAGGTCTGCTACATTTTCTGAAGTAAATGTTTGCCCGCCCACGCTCACGGGTCCTGTAATAGCAAGTAGGTCAGAGGCGTATGTTGGGGTAAAACCAATAAGATGATCGACACGACGTGTTGCGGGAACCAGTGATCCCTCGTCGAGGAATCCAACTTCTTCAAGAAACAACTCAATCGTTTGCGCAGAGGAAACCGCAAAATCTGGGGACCAGTTGCTGTCACGAAAAAACCAATTCGTTGTTGCGTTATACCGACTCAAAGGTTCAGGAGCAGGACGTGTGACCTTGTCTTCAACCGCGTGATCGAGCGCGTAGACGTCCGCTGTTTCAAGATGGGCAATCTCCCCTGCGAACATTTCCAACACGCCATACGAGCCGATAAATCCTCCGCCCGGACGCAGCTCGTTATTGTTCATAAACAACAGAAGGATCGAGGAAGGCTCTTCCAGACCGGCAAAACTGGGCAAGAGCCGCGCGGCAATCGTGAGCCATTCAAGCGGCTCTTGGACGGAGCGTAAATCTTCCATGAGGGGATCAAGAACCCACAGCAGAGGACCTAGCTGAACGCTCGCCGAGAGAAAAGACATCTCTTCTTCCAAAATCGTGAGCTCGACCAGTAACAGATCCAGGTCATCCGCACTTGCGGCAAGACGTTGCAACACAGCTTGCTTTGTTTGCGTAGAAAGATCATCAAAGGTGACCTCTGGTGAAATTCCTGCCTTCATCTCACGCAGGTATTCCTCACTGAGTCCCGCCAATCGCATGAGATCGCTCCCCAGATCGATAACCGGAGCAAAGGCTTCAAGAAACGCCTCACTGGAGGCGATCACATCCGCAAACGTGTCGACGGGAGATCCGACAAACGGCAGCCACGACGCAGAGCGGATAATGGGCAACACCGATCGCGCCGAATCAAGTTTTGCATGCGCCTCTTGCGTCTGTTCCTTTGCTTGTTCAAACGAGAAATCATCCACGGCACTTCTCGCCTGCCCGATAGAATCCCGCGCATCAAATAGCTGTGTGGTCACATACACACTTGCCGCAACAAAGCTGATCACCCAAAGAGGGATAAAAATAAACAGGAACACAAAAAGTGTTCGAACGATCCGCGTTCGCAATCTGCGAGCCCGCTCTCTCACGGGTTCAGTCTCCTCGAGAAACTCTTGGCGGTGTGTCATGTGTCCTGTTTATGAAATTTCACAGGTAGTATACCTCACCTTGAAACGGATCACACAAACCACCTGCGAATTTCCTTGGCTGGACGTCTAACATGCTTCATCACTGCGCCACGTTTCCGCCACATGCGCGGCAGAAGTCCCAGAGCCTCGCGTAAGGATCTCCAGCCGGAACGCTCATACAGCAACACATACCCCAGCCGTCCTCCCTCATAGATCACGATCCACGGAAAACTCAAAAGAAAATTTATGAACTCCAAATTTTTGAAAAGCATCAACCAATGATTTCGCGTGGAAAAAAAATTTCTCAATGTTGATTTTTCTCGATGATTCCGCAGGCGTGTCCAAAATCCACTTTTTTCTGGTCCGTACATTCCACGATAGTGATACGCGATCGCGTGAGGGACATAGAGCGCATCCCATCTGGCGTGCTGTAGTCGCCAGGCAAGATCGACATCTTCTTTATACGCAAAAAAATCTTGGTCGAGGATCTCATCGCCAAAGCGCACATCTTCCAGCGCCTTTGCGCGATAGAGCGCAAGAGCTCCGGAAATCCCAAAGACCTTCTCTTGCTCTTCATACTGACCTTCGTCGAGTTCTCCTGCCCCACGATCCGTGATGGTTCGGTTCCGATGAGGATTCAAACCAACAGAATCAATACGATCCGAACGAACAACCTCTTTAAACACGTCATCGCTCAGGTTCTCCCCAAACGCGCGCAGCAGTTTCCCGCCGAAACTCCCCGCTTCTGGGTGTGTTCGTGTGGCGGCGACTAACTCCTCAAGAAAGGTTGGTGTGAGAAGCACGTCCGGATTCGTGATTAACACAAAATGATCCTGAAGTTCTGTCTGTGGCCAATGTTCAATCGCGTATCGAATCCCTTGATTGTGCGCGACGGAAAATCCCAAGTTCCGTGCATTGCGTATAAAGGCGATCTCAGGATACTGATCTTTCAAAAATCGTTCCACGCCATCGGAGGAGGCATTGTCAATCACAAGCACATTGAAATCCCGATAGGTCTGATCCATAATGGACTTCAGCAGATC
>SCSL01000095.1 GCA_004298405.1 Patescibacteria group bacterium
TAGAGAGATGCGCCATATGAGCCACATCTTGAGCCACTCTCCACTCTTTTTCAAAGGAATCCTGTTTGTCTATCTTTTCCATGAATGTCTGGTGTGAACTATCTCATGGACCAGTGCAAGGGATTGTGATTTTCAAAGATCTCTGATGAGGTTCTTTCGTCGGTGGAAAACAAAAGGTTGCAAGAATACAAAAATCAGCCTCTGAAGGCTGGTTATTGTTAGGCGAGAGCCTGGGTTTTTTTGAGGGCGCCCAGATCGTAGGCCTTTCCGTCGCGATCCCATTTTTTGAGCGTTCGAAGACCTCGAGTAGAGATCATGACCGTTATGGTTCGACCGGTCTTTGGATTGACGAGCCGTTTCTTCTGGAGATTCGGAAAGAGTTTACGCTTGACCTTCACATTGGAGTGAGACACAAGCTGTCCAGTGGACGTCTTTTTGCCCGTAATGATGCAGGATTTAGACATAGAGTATTGATTTAGTCGATGGGAGTATAGATCAAGCTTTCGAGACTGTCTAGTCTCCTGTGTTAAACTGGAGTTCTATGCAACAAGCCGTTCCGAAACTTTGGATTTTTTTCTTTCTCATCATCGTGATTCTTGTAGTTGCGATTTTTGTATCCGGACCTCCAGCTCCATCTTCTGGCTCAAACGAATCCAGCGTCCCGGAACCGACCCGCTATGCGACATTTGAAGAAATGCTTGATTTGGGAGGAAATGCCATTTACGTAGAGAATCAGAAAAGTGGAAGCACCTCGGTTCTTGTGGGTTTTGTTGTTCTGTCTGCGCCTGGTTACGTTGTGATCTATAACGATAATAGTGGCGTCCCGGGATCCGTCATCGGCGAATCAGTGCTTTTTCAAACGGGCGGAGAGCATCTCACGATCTCCTTGAATGAACCACTCGTCGAGAATCAAGTCTATTACGCCATGCTCTATCATGATGACGGTGATGGACGGTTTCGAGCGGATACAGACGTTCAAGTTGTTGATTCGGAACAGTCCGTCGTGCTCATGACATTTCTCGCCTCATTAGAAGCCGAGCCAGAACCAGGACCTATAGAACCCTGAGTTGAATTTCAAGCAAATGGGTGGTGTGCTAGAATAACATAACTATGCCCACAAAAAAGAAACAAGATGTCCGTCCTGAGCAGGATCGTCCACTCGTCTGCCGCCTCCCGCTGAGCGCTGGAGAAAAACCAACGAAACCCACAAGCTTGAACGAGATCACTTGGCGGATTTTCCGTATCATGGCGGAGTTTGTCGAAGGGTTTCAGTTTTTGTCCGAGTCCAGCCGTGAAGTGACATTTTTTGGTTCTGCCAGGACCAAAAAAACGGATCATTGGTACAAAGAAGGAGTGAAACTCGGTCGACTTCTCGCCGAATCAGGATTCACCGTCATCACCGGTGGCGGTCCTGGGATCATGGAGGCCGTAAATAAGGGAGCGAAAGAGGGAGGAGGAGAGTCGATTGGGTTGAACATCCAATTACCAACCGAACAGAGAATCAATCCTTATGTAACGAAAGGACGGGGATTCTACTATTTTTTCACGCGCAAAGTGATGCTTGCGGCTTCTGCACAGGCATATGTTTATTTTCCAGGGGGGTTTGGGACGTTGGACGAACTTTTTGAGATCGTCACATTGATCCAGACTGGAAAGATGCAATCGACGCCAGTGGTTTGTGTGGGAAAGGAATTTTGGACGGGGTTGTTTGAGTGGGTTGAAAAAGTTCAGATCGACACGTACAAGACGATCACGCCCAAAGAACGGAAGATAATTCAGGTTGTCGATTCAGCCAAAGAAGCGTTTGAGATTATTTGTGGATCCGAGGAGCGGACGTTTTTCTAGATATGGCAAACCATTCTCATAATGGAAGCGCCCCGCGTGCCTGGGTCGTGGATGTCAACATGGGATACGGACATTCGCGTGCGGCGTTTGCGTTGAAAGATCTCAGCGGTGGACATATTCTTTCTGCAAATGATTATCCTGGGATTCCGTCACAGGATCGATCTCGTTGGCAAGAAAGTCGGAAATTGTACGAGTTTATTTCTCGCATGAAACCTCTTCCGGTGATTGGGAATTTTTTGTTTGAGGCAATGGATCATTGGCAAGAGATCCCTTCGTTCTATCCCCGTCGCGATCTCTCCAAACCAAACACGCAGTTGCGGCAGATTTTTTACATGATTCACCGTGGGTTTGGACGACATCTGATCGAGAAACTTTCCGAAAATCCGATGCCATTTGTGTCGACGTTTTTCATTCCTGCCTTTTTTGCTGACTACTATGATTATCCTGGTGACATCTGGTGTGTGACAACGGACGCGGATATTTCACGCGCCTGGGCGCCACTGGATCCAAAGCGGAGTCGGATCAAGTACTTAGCAAGTAATGGTCGGGTCGTGGAGCGATTGAAGTTGTATGGCGTTCGCGCGGATCATATTTTTTTGACGGGATTTCCTCTTCCAAAAGAGTTGGTCGGCGGACCAGAGGGAGACGTGTTGAGAGATCTTCTGACCGAACGTCTGTGCAATCTTGATCCAAATGGGATTTTTCACGAGCGCTATTCGCGTGCCCTCCAGACGGAGCTTGGATCCGTTCGCTGTAAACGCACAACAGCCTCCCATCCACTAACCTTGACCTATTCAGTAGGCGGAGCCGGAGCTCAGCGTGCGTTGGGCGTGAGAGTTTTGAAAAGTCTCAAGTCTCGCATTGCTCGACATGAAATTCGTGTGAATCTGATGGCGGGGTATCGTCGCGACGCTATTTCGTATTATCGGGAGGCGGTGAAAGAGGTGGGTCTCAAGAAAGAATTAGGCGAGTGGGTCTGTGTTCCAGAACATGCCTCTCGGGCTGAGTACTTTTCTGATTTCACCCAAACACTCAAGACAACCGATATTCTTTGGACCAAGCCCAGTGAGCTTTCATTTTACTGTGGCCTTGGGATTGGGATCGTCATGGCGCCACCGATTGGTTCACAAGAAGAATTTAACCGCGTTTGGCTGACCTATGTGGGTGGCGGCGTTTCACAAAATGATCCACGGTACACGGCTGAATGGTTGTTTGATTGGATTGCTTCAGGGGGCGTTGCTCGCATGGCCTGGAATGGCTACATTGAAGCCCCAACGCACGGAGCGTATCGTATAGAGGACGTTGTTTTAGGTCGTCAGAGCGAAATTCACCCACTTCCTCTCATTGTGTAATTATGGACAAAGCCCTGGAACATCTCCTTTCCACCGTCGTGCAGATGCGTCGAGAGGATGAAGAGCTTGCGCGTGAGGAGGATGTGATTCATGTTTCCGAAACCGTTTCTGCGGCGGCATCGGTGTATGAGACCGTCCGCAATGCCCTTGAGTACGACGAGGAGCACCTCCTGCGTCGCAATGCGATCCGGCGTATTTTGAAGCGACGCATGATTGATGTGCCTTCGGGAGAAATGGCCCAAAAACTTATTCGCGAGCTCATTTGGGCACGCTATCTTCCAAATGGGAAGGTTCCATCCCGCCTCGTGGAAAAGGTGAGGGCGATTCTGGAGAAGTACACATTTTTATTTCTCACTTTAGAACCTGAGAGTAAGGATGGACAGCGAGTCTACGACTGGTTGCTGGACGTTCTCTCGGTCGAAATAGAATATTCTCTTGGACCTCCCTGCATTGACGAAGCTCTCGCGAGTTTTGCGTATCAAGAGCTGAAAAAACGAGTCGATTGGCAGACGCAAACGTTACCGTCAGAGGATCGCGATCTCCAGTTGTACATCGCCATTCATCGAGCCGTGCTCAAATCCAATCAGGCGACATTGAGGTATCGCATTCTCACACTTTATTACAACACCTGGAGGAAGGCTGGCGCAGGAGACCATGTGGTGAAAGAGATCGCGATGAATCTGGTGAAGGTCATCGACTCGGTTGAGCATCAAATTCTGCATCCTGCCCAGGACGAGATGTATCGTTTTGTCCGACGTCACGCGATTGTCTTTCATGTTCTTTCAGATATTGTCCGAGACAATCCCGAAGCGTTTGCCAGTGCCTTGCAGGCGGGAGATATGACAAGTATCGACTCGGCCGTGATGAAAGCCGCGGAGGCTCGATACAGTTCGTTTCGCACCAAGCTCGGCCGCACGGTCGTGCGCGCCGCCCTCTTTTTACTCCTCACCAAATCCATTCTTGCGGTGCTGTTGGAACTTCCCTACGAGATCTTCATCCTTCGCACGACGGACTATCTTCCACTGGTCGTGAACATTTTATTTCCTCCCATCCTGTTGATGCTGATTGGGTTGAGCGTCCGCATTCCGAAAAAGAAAAATACCGAGCGAATCCTGGATGAGCTCCATGCTATTTTTGGAGTAGGGGATGAATTTTCCCTTATCTTTAAGCGAAAACGTCCATGGGGTCGTGGAGCGCTTTGGTGGATTTTCAACACACTTTACATGGCAATTCTTCTGTTGACGATTATCGTCATCGTCACCGTTCTTTCCTCATTCGACTTTAATCCATTGTCCATCTTCTTCTTCATCTTCTTCTTGTCGTTGGTTGCGTACTTCGGTTTGCGCATCCGTAATACGCGTCGCGAGCTTGTGATCATTGATTCATCTCGAGGATTCTTTGGGACGCTCGCAGATATGTTGTTTCTCCCGATTGTCCGTTCAGGACGCTGGGTGGCCCTGCGTGCTCCGCGCGTGAATATTTTTTTGTTCTTTTTTGACTTCATCATCGAGGCACCATTCAAGGCGGCGATTGATATCGTAGAAAGCTGGTTGGTGTTTTTGCGCGAGAAGCAAGAGGAGATATAGAGAACCATGAACCATCATCATTCCAAATCGTTTTACGTGTTTGTCTCTTTAGCAACGGGGCTCACCCTTGCCTTGTTTACGTATGCCTTTGTTTGGCTCAACACAAGGAATGTCATTGAGCCTACATTTGGTGTGACGTTTTCATGGGTCTATGCACGCCAGCTTGGGGCGGATCCTGAAGAGACCTATCGCGCGATCATCGATGATTTGGGAGTTCGTCATGTTCGACTCCCATTGTATTGGTCTGAGATTGAGCGTACGCAAGGGCAATACGACTGGTCCATCCCCGACGAGCTCATGGCGCTTTCTCAAGAGCGGGATGTGAAGATTACGCTCGTCGCCGGGATGAAGGTTCCGCGATGGCCAGAATGTTATATTCCAGATTGGGCTGAGTCATTGAATGGAGATCAACAACATCAGGCAGTGCTTTCGTTTCTTGAACAGACCGTACGTCACTATCAGAATTCAACGGCACTTGCGCGTTGGCAGGTTGAAAACGAACCATTTTTTCCATTTGGTCAGTGTCCGACAATCACCGGCGCCCAGTTTCAAGAACGTGTGGAACGTGTGAGGTCGCTTGATGGTCGACCTATTCAAGCCACGGTAAGCGGTGAACTTGGATCCTGGATCGACTCTGCCAAGGTCGCCGATGTCCTTGGAATCTCATTATATCGTCAGACCTGGAATGATTTTTTTGGCTACTTTATCTATCCTTTAACACCTGAGTACTACTTTTTTCGTGCATCTCTCGTACAAGATGATATCAGTAAGGTCATTGTTTCAGAACTCCAGGCTGAGCCCTGGTTTCCTGAGCCTATTGAATCCCGACCGCTGACGCAGTGGTACGAGTCGTTTGATGTCGACTTGTTTGAGGACAATGTTGCGTTTGCCCGGGAGGTCGGAGTCTCAGAGGCGTATTTGTGGGGAGCAGAATGGTGGTACGTGTTGAAGGAGGCAGGGGATGACCGTTTGTGGAAGGCCGCTCGACAATTATTTATCCATTAGCCTATGGCAAAGCAGAATACATTTGACGTGATCGTGATTGGATCAGGATCGGCTGGATTTTCCGCCGTAGAAGCGGCGGTGAGCCAAGGGGCTCGCGTCTGTCTGATCGAAAAGAATCGTCTGGGTGGTGAATGTCCAAATGAAGCCTGTATTCCTTCGAAAGCCCTTCTGAAAGCCGCGAGCGTGTATCGCCTGCTTGGGAATGTGCGTGAATTTGGATTGGATGCATCCGGCAGAAGTTTTGACTGGAAAAAAGTGCAGGCATATCGAGAACAGGTCGTGAGGACCATTACGGGTGGAGCAGACGGCGAGCGATACGAACAGATCCTCAAGCGTCTAAAAGTTATCTGGAAGAAGGGCGAGGCCCGATTTATCGATCCCAACACTCTGGAAGTGAACAATGAACGATTGAGTGCTCGGGCGATGGTGATTGCAACAGGGTCGCAAGATGTTATCCCCCTTATTGATGGGTTGCGGGATATCCGTTTTTGGGGATGGAGGGAAGCACTCACGTCTTTGCGCCAACCAAAGTCCATCGCGATTATTGGCGGGGGACCCGTGGCGTGCGAGATCGCGACGTTCTATGCTTCTTTTGGAACCCGCGTGATTATGTTGCAGTCGACTCCAATGGTCTTGCATCGTGAGGATGAAGAAATTTCTGCGCGCGCGCAAAAGGCGCTTGAGGCGCTTGGGGTTGAAGTGGTGGTGGGAGCAGAAGTTCTCTCTTGTGTGAATGGGGGGATGGGAGCGATCGGCTTGAAAGTGAAGATCCAAAAACAAGAGACAGTTTTTGCGGTTGAGACGGTTGTTGTGGCGGCAGGCAAACGACCTCGGGTCGCCCATCTTGGTCTTGAACGTGCCCAACTTGTAATGGGTGACATGGGATTACAAACCGACGCTACACAACGAACAAACCGACCGTCTATTTTTTCTGCTGGTGATGTTGATGGGGGGCTCATGTTTACGCACACGGCGCATCACGAAGGGTGGATTGCCGGACACAATGCCGCTCGGGTCGCGTTAAAGAAGAAATCCGGCTGGCTCAAATCAGACGAACGGGTTGTTCCGCGTGTGACGTTTATCTATCCTGAAGTGGCGAGTGTCGGGATGACGCAAACACAGGCACAGGCAAAATATGGAAAGGTTCTTGTTGGACGATATGAAGTGACCTTCCTTGGACGGGCGGCTACAGACCACAGCCCCAAGGGTCTTATCAAGTTAGTCGCCCATCCAAAAACACGTAAACTTTTGGGTGCGCACGTGCTCTGTCCACAAGCAGGAGAACTCATCCATGAGGCGGCATTGGCCATGTATCTTGGTGCCCCCATCGACAAAATTGGTCAGATGATTCATGCGTTCCCCACCTATGCAGAAGGACTCAAGGCAGCCGCATCTCTGGCAAAGGTTGAGTAGCGTATGAGTTGGTTTTATGAGCGCGATTCGATGGATTCGCCTCTCAACGGCAGACTGAAACTCATCAAGTGGTTTGGGAAAACGGCTGTCGTAGGAGATGGTGTTTTTCAATCTGGGAGGTACATGCAGAATGTATTTCGAGGGATGCTGAAGATGCTCCCGCGTGGGACAACTCCCAAGAAGATTTTGCTGCTTGGCTTGGGGGCAGGGGGATGCATTCCGGTGATTCAGCGACGGTTTCCCCGAATTCACATTGTCGCTCTGGAATATGATGACGTCATGATTTCCCTCGCGAAAGAGACGTATCTGCGGACGGTCAACACCCACAGGCTCGAAATAATCCGAGGAGACATCCAAGAAACACTTCCTCGGTTACAGATGGAATTCGATCTGATTCTTGTGGATGTCTTTTGTGGGCGTCATGTTGCTCCCGTGTTAACACAACCTGACGTCCTTCAAGAGATCTCGCGCCTTTTGTCCTGGCAAGGATTTCTCATCGTAAATGTGTTTTCAGAGTTTTCTCGTGTGTCTCCCGAGATAGAACGATGTTTGAGTTTCCATAAGGTGAAACGAGTGGAATACAACAATGTGTGCCTATATCGACATTATGGGATGGGGAAATTGGGCGAGGGAGTACCAAAGGGATTTCAGGACAGGGAACAATCCAGAACATATGTGCGGGCGGCCTATCCAGCAAGTGATCGGTATGAAGTCGTAGAGAAAGATGGGAGAATTGGAATCAGAAAATATTGGGGGCCAATTTCGATTGAAAGATATACCCAAGAACGAGAACCTGATTTGAGACCAACAGACAGGATACGACTTTTGATTTGGCAACCCTACAAAGGGAACCAATTCCATGGATGGTGGAAAATTCCCAGGGTTTTTGCCTTGAATTTCAATAGAGGTGTGGCGATTTTGGAGAATGTGAACTATTGGAAACATTGGTCACACCATGCCAGACGACATCGGGAAAAATTTTTGAAGAGCACGGAATATGAAATAAAGGACGTTGATATTGAGACATTTGCCTCCGCGTATCATGAAACGAAGTTTTTAGATCCTCTCACGAGATTTTCTTTCATACGGGTTCTACGATATCACCTCAAAAGCCATCCTCAGGACGTGCATTTGCGCGTCGTCTATCGAGTCTCAGATGGCAAGCCGGTTGCAGGACTCGCAACGACGGATTATCTGGATATTTCGCAGTCGAATCACATCATTGCCTTTATCCATCCCACAGCTCAACAGACGTCTGTAGGGGTCGGACTCATCGATGATTGGTACACTCGATGTCTTTCACTGGGAGTGACGTATCTTCATTTCGGCATCCTCCACCGTCCCGGAGATCCACGGTCATGGAAGGGATATACCCAGTTCAAACGGCAATTCCATCTGTATGAGATTATGTATCCGCATCCGGTTTGGCGCATAGTGTGGAGAAGAACTATCCGGTCCCCCTCCTTTTTAAGGAGGGGCTAGGGGTGGTTATGATTTTTTTTGAGCGAGTTGTTCCGGAAGCATTCATGATTCACATCCGTTCGTCTAATTGATTCATCATTCACTCACAAATACTAACCACCCCAGCGTCGAAATATGGAAAACTTCCACATGCTATAATAGCCGACGCTGAACCCATAGTGAGTTTCTCCTATGCCCAACAACCATCTCTGCCAAGAAGCAAGGGTTTCCCTAGAACGTATCCGTTCATTAAAACAGGATTTTGATGTTTCTTTTGAGAAAGCATTAACTTCTGGTGATGAGACGGACAAGCAACGCGCACAACAAAATAAACAAGCGCTAGACCAAGAGATGACCCAGCTACGTATTGAGATGTATGCATGGGAAAAAAGAGCTATTGAGTCTCAGGAACTGGAGTTATTAGGATCTCTTTCTCACAAAAAAGAAACAGACGATCCCTTGAACAAGTACGAACTCTTTGTTCTATACGAGATCTATACCCAGCGTCCTCTTTCAGATGATCTTCTTGATTGGCGCGATACACGAGACACCCAAGAAGATCTCCTCACCATGTTTGATGCCTCTCCA
>SCSL01000096.1 GCA_004298405.1 Patescibacteria group bacterium
GATGATGTGTTGTAGATTTTCGAAAATCTTCGGAACCATATAACAAGCGGCACTCCTTAACGGGTGCCGCTTGTATTGTATCTGATTTTGCTTCAAAAAGGAGTTTCGTAATTCACAGCTCTATGCGTTAGTTATACACAAACGGCTGTTGACGCCAACCTTAAATCGTGATTAGATAGAAATGCCAGTTGAGGAGTTTACCTCCTAACGCTGATGTCAAATAAAAGACCCCTCTCATTATGTTATGATGGGGTCTTTTATTTTTTCTCCCGGGTTTGTTGGGCCCGTGGGGGTAACGGTAACCTCAGCTGGCTTGACATCAGCAGATGCCGGTTCGATTCCGGTCGGGTCCACCACGGTCGGAGACGACCGTCCCGGGATCCAAAATACCCGCTTCAAGGCGGGTATTTTGTTTACTCTCGACAGGCTCGTGGGTCGCCTCATCAACTACATCCGCTCGTTCCTCCACAGTTAAGGCACTTATAGCACGCCGCGTTGCGAACCATCATACTTCCACAGGTGTCGCACGCGGGAGCATCGGACTGATTGTCGAAGGTCTGCGTGTGCGCCTGACGAAGTTCGACTGGTTCTCTCTTCGTCATTTTTGCTTCGAACAAATTCGGCTGTTTTTCTTCGACGACATTTACGACCTCTACGGTTTCTGGAGCCTTTACAACCTCATCAACCTCCTCTCCTCCATTAATTCCCACAGCCAGCTGACTCTCCCGTGGCAAGAACTTTAGAGCGAGCCAACGGAAGATGTAATCCGTGATGGACTTCGCAATACGGATCTGCGGATTATTCGTGTAGCCAGAAGGTTCAAAACGCATGTGCACGAACTTGTTGACCAACACTTCCAGTGGCACCCCGTACTGAAGTCCGATTGAGATGGACGTGGCAAACGAGTCCATGAGTCCTGAGATCACCGAACCTTCCTTGCTCATGGTAATGAACAGCTCACCTGGCGTTCCGTCGTCGTAAAGCCCGGCTGTGATATACCCTTCGTGATTCCCAACCGCAAATTTATGCGTAATGGCTCGGCGTTCATCTGGAAGCCGTCGACGCCGTAACTTCTGATCTTCTTTTGGTGATTGTGTGGTATTTGTGGCTGCACCCAGGCTCCCCCCTTTGCTAAAGCTTCGGGGGGCAGGAAAGCCTGGGGCTACCTCTTTCGCAACTTTCACTTCGTTCTGCTTCTTCGCGTCACTCTCTTTTGATGTCGTGAGTGCTTGCTGACGCTTGGATCCGTCACGATAAATCGCAATCGCTTTGAGACCAAGCTTCCATCCAGTCATGTACACATCCGCAATCTCTTTCACGGTTGCCTCATGTGGCATGTTCACGGTTTTGGAAATGGCGCCAGAGATAAATGGTTGAACCGCGGCCATCATACGCACATGACCCATGTAGTGAATCGTACGTGTCCCTTGTGCGGCCTTGAAGGCACAATCAAACACGCACAGATGCTCTGGCTTTATGTGTGGAGCGCCTTCAATGGTGTCTCTTTCTTCAATATACGCAAGAATGTCCGTGCGTTCACTTTGGCTGTATCCAAGTCGCGTCAACGCTTCTGGAACCGTTTGATTGACGATCTTGAGCATACCCCCTCCCACGAGCCACTTATACTTTACTAACGCAATGTCCGGTTCGATTCCAGTCGTATCACAATCCATGAGGAAGGAGATGGTTCCTGTTGGCGCGATAACGGAAATCTGTGCATTGCGCAGACCAAACTTGCTTCCATGTTCCACGACATTGTCCCAAGACTTTCGTGACTCCGTCAGGAGATCCGCGGGGACGCCTTCTTGAGTGATCTGATAGGTCGCGTCTCGGTGCATACGCATCACTTCAAGACACGGCTCCTCGTTCATCTTGTACCCGGCAAATGGACCTATCTTCTCCGCAATCTTGGCAGATTGATAATAACAATGTCCGCTCTGGAGACTTGAGATTGCTGCGGCTAAATTTCGTCCTTCATCCGAGTCATACGCCAATCCTCGACTCATGAGGAGCGCGCCCAAATTCGCGTAGCCGATACCCAACGGTCGATAGTCGTGACTGTTCTGCTCAATGGCCGGGGTGGGATACACGGAGTTTCCAATAATAATCTCCATTGCCGTGATGATAATCTCATTGGCCTTCTTAAATGCCTCCACGTCAAAGATCATCATGCCATCTACCTCTTTGCGAAAACGCATTAAGTTGAGCGACGCAAGATTACAAGCAGAATCATTCAGGAACATGTACTCACTGCATGGATTTGACGCATAAATGCGATCCGTATTTTTGCAGGTATGCCAACGGTTGATCGTTGTATCGTACTGCATACCTGGATCCCCGCATTGCCAAGCCGCGTCTGACATCATGTTCATGAGTTCGCGCGCTTTCCATGTCTGAACCGGTTCCCCGTTGGTCACCGCATGCGTGACCCACGGTCCATCATTTTGCACCGCAGACATGAACCCATCTGTAACGCGTACGGAGTTGTTGGCATTTTGAAAATAGATACTGGCATAGGCGTCGCCGTCAAGGGAAGAATCATATCCTGCATCGATAAGCGCCCAGGCTTTTTTCTCTTCCTTTACCTTGCACATAATGAACTCATCTACATCTGGGTGATCAATGTCCAAGATGACCATTTTTGCGGCACGGCGAGTTTTCCCTCCGCTCTTAATGACACCTGCAAAGGCATCGAGCCCCTTCATGAACGAAACGGGACCAGAAGCTTTTCCGTTGCTTCCTCCAAGGTACTCGTGGCGCGAACGAAGTTTGGAAAGATTGGATCCGGTTCCTGATCCGCCTTTGAATAACATGCCTTCTGTCACACACAAATTCAAAATAGAACGCATGTCATCTTGCACGGAATTGATAAAACAGGCGGAACACTGTTGAGGTCGAGCGGTTCCAACGTTAAACCAAACAGGAGAATTAAATGCCGCCATCTGATTCACGAGAATATGATGAAGTTCATCATCAAATGTCTGAGCATCTTCTGCTGTTTGAAAGTAGCCGTTCTTGCGTCCCCAATTCGCGATGGTTTTTGCCACACGCCCAACGAGTTGCTTCACGGAATACTCACGATCCTCTTTTCCGATCGTTCCGAAAAAATACTTTGAGACGACAATGTTAGTTGCGGTCTGTGTCCAGGTCTTTGGAACCTCTACGCCCTTTTGCTCAAATACGACCTTGCCCTTGGAATCCGTGATGGATGCATCGCGTGTCTCCCACTCAATCTCCTCATAGGGATGAACATCTGCCTTCGTGAAATACCGATCAACGACAATGCCGTGGCCATACACTTCTTCCCGTGTTTCTTGTGCCACTCGCCCTCGAAACGAAATGTAGCGTTTCGCAACGTGCGGGAGATTATTATCGACGAGCGTGACACAGACCAGCTCACGTACGTCAGCATAGGTCGGCGTGCTGTGCCCATCAAACTGTCGAGTCAACCGACTCACCACCTGAGAAACAATCCGAGCCACCAGCGCCTCTCCTCCCATTCCTGATTCCTCCGCTGCTCGTTTCACTGAGCTGTGGAGTTTTTTGATCTCAAACGGCTGCTCTTCTCCGTTGCGTTTTTGAATACTTTTCACGGACGTCATAAACGTCCAGACAACGTCTGAAATGGATCCGGTCGCGAGACTCGTAGATTGAGTCTTTTTCGTAGCATGGTCCGACATAGGGCGAGTAAGTCGAAAGGTTAATAAAAGGATCAGATAAAAAGAAGATCCTGGATGGGATCAACTTTCACTCCTGGGAAGGCGAAGGCGCTCCACCACAAGATGTTGTGGTATGTCTTTATTTTAGACCACGATATGTTGTGAGTCAAAGAATAGGTTATCCACACTTTTTGACGACACTTCCACACCAATCTGGTCTAAAAACCCATACTGAGATTTATCGCGGAAGCCGCCTCTTTTCGGACAAAATCGACCGGGATTGCCTTGCGGCCGCCGAACCGATCTTCATAGGCGAGCGCTCCATATTTCAAGCCATATTCGTACACCGCCTTGGTGACTTTCACATCCTGTAAACAATACTCTTTGATCTTTTGAATCTCTCCTTGCTTCCACCACTCGACGGCCTGAAGACCATGACCAGATTTACGAACCCCAACCGTCGCCGCGGCCACATCGTCCAGTTTCAGACGAAATCCAAGGGCTTTGTGAATCTGTTCAAGCATGTCCAGTTGAGCAAAGCGATTCAGGTCTCCTGGGTAATAGTTATTCAAAATCGGCGTGTCAAAATACCGTGAGTTGTAGCCGATCAATCGGTCACTCTTCTCAAGCCGCTTCCAAAGCTGGGGGAATTCTTTTTCCTCAAAACACTGATATTCATCTGTTTCATAAAAATACGCCCCAACGACAGAAATACGCATGTCTTTAAAATCCGCTCCCGCGGCTGATTGTGTCTCGATGTCAAAAACAACTTCTGTGGACATAATAAATTCATTTTGGATTACTCAAGAAAGGTTCTTCCACCTTCAACCTTCCACCGTCGCCAAGGTTATGGTGGACGAGATCGGGCTACGGACGGGCAGACTTGCGAAGACGGAACACGAACTGAGAGCCCGCATCCCACTCGTCCGTCGGCTCCGTCCAACTGCTACCGAGCCACGACCCATCGCCATTGCGTCCCACGTGGAAGACGAACGGGTAACCGTCCGAGGTGATTTGTCTCATGCCAACGTACACGCACTCGTCCATCGGTTGGTTCACATATTGCAGACGAAACCGAGGACCAACTTCTGGAGGACAAAGTTCCAGACCTAATGCAACAGCGCGGTCGAAAATTTCCTGTGTCGTGGCACCGTCTGGGAATCCAAGGTCTTCTACACAAAGGTGGATAAGGGTTATTTCTTCTGGGGATTTAAGTTTCCACTTCCTCCAGTCTGGTTGTGTGGGATCTGGTTTACGAAGGGAGCGTCTGAAGTCGTCGTGCTTCATTATTGATTTGGCGTAGTCACCAATTCTATGTCCGTTGTGTTCTAGGAGTGTCTCGAGCCCGAGTTCGTCTTTACCCCCTATCTCAATGTTGTAACGGCGAATGCGTTTCTCAGGAAATGAGGTGTAGATGAGTTCAAGAGTGTCTGGAATGTGTTGGAAGAAACCGTCTTCGAGTTTCCCAATATAGATTTGAGTCTCTGGAGTGATTTCTTCTAACGAGCGGGCCAGTCTGTGTGGAGAGGCATCAAACATGGTGAGGAGATCTTCTTGGGTGTCTCGTGTATCGCGCCAATCAAGAAGATCATCTGAAAGAGGACGCTGGGTATAGATCTCGTATAGAACAAAGAGTTCGTA
>SCSL01000097.1 GCA_004298405.1 Patescibacteria group bacterium
GCATCAATGGCAAACATCCAACATGACAATTTTCAAACGATGAAATCCGTCTTCCATGGCTTCATCGATGGTCGGACGTTCAACTATGCAATCTGACGTTTTGTTTTAACAAGGCTATACGCCCCAGAAGACCCCACGTTTCCTGAATGTGCGTTTCTTCTCCTGATCGATGTACGCCTTGTCTGCAAAGACAGCTTTCGTCTCATCTTTCGTGAGATCATCGAACGCTTCGTTGTCTGGTGTCGTCGCAGAAGTGACGATGACGTCTTCAATGAAGTGTCCCTTAGTATCGCTCCCGACGTGGGCTTTGTAGCCGTGGAGGGTCTTCCCGTTCTTCTTGGTGAATCCAGCATCCTTGTCTTTGGTGTTCGTCCCATCATTTCCCTTGCGACCTTTTGGAGCATGAACGATGGTGGCGTCCACAATCTTACCTCTGTTGACGCGAAGACCATGCTCGTCAATCATGCTCTGGACGACCTCGAAGAGTTCTTCTTCCGCATGGAGTTCGACGAGCTTCCCTCGGAAACGACAGATGGTTGTCTCATCTGGAATATCCGTGCGGTTGCGGACACCCAGAAACTTCTGGAAGGAGACGCGGTCGAGAACCTGCTCTTCAAGCTCAGGATCTGAAAGGCCATACCACATTTCAAGGAACAGAGCTTTTACGAGCACATCAACAGGAAACCCTGGACGACCCATATGTCGGTCATACAACGCTGCGTCCAGCTCATCACCTATTTCCTTCCAAGGGACAATCTCATCCATCTTCTGAAGGAATGCTCCAGTCTTAAGACCGCCTTTATCTTGAAGCACCCAGTCAAACAGAGAATCCGATGAGGCGTTTTGTGAGAGCATAGATGTGAGAAAATGTAGCTTATTACAGCCTCATTTTACCACGTTTCTATCCTCACGGACAGGTTAAATTCGAGGGAGTTTTGCAGAGGTCTCTGTACGAAATCCTACAGATCCTGAGCGTGACGATGTTTGAGAAAACCCCATAGATACTCTTTTTTCTGACTTCAACCTCGACGACCCTGAACCTGAGGTGCAGAAACAACTCACTTTGTTGGATTATTAACCGGACACTACTGAACATTATTGATATGAAAAAATCACTTCTTTTCCTAACTATCATATTGCTCGCAGGTATTGGCTGTGCTCCCGCACGCGTGTCGTCCCCCAACGATTTTATGCCTGTCGAAGGAAAAGCCTCAGCTCCCAATAGTGACGGTGCTGATACGCAGGGGGCCTATGAACGCCGGATCATGACGGCGGTCTCCTACGACGGACTCACCTTCACTCAAAATAACATCTGGATTGCTGACCAAGCTCATGTTCCCGACGCGGTCACAAGAGACGGGACAATTTATCTCTACTACACTGGTTGGATTGTTGGAGATCGTCTCAACACAAGTGCGGTCGCGATCTCGGAAGACCAAGGCAAAACTTGGACGTACAAGTACATTGAACTTATCGAGAGTGGTCCTATTGATCGTATCGTGAATCCTGATGTCGTCTTACTTGAAGATGGCACATTCCGTCTCTTCTTCACCGCCGGAAACCCACAGAGCATCCATTATGCCGAAGCGACGGACGGAATAAGGTTCACCTACAGGGGTTCGGTCTTTGCGCAGACGGACGACATCGCCGTTGATTCCACGACGATCAAAATTGGTGATACGTGGCACATGTATGCCACCTCAGGACAAGGCATCAATCGCCTGTGGCACCTGACGAGCACGGACGGAATTTCCTTCACGGTGTATGACCTCATCAGTTTCCCAAACGCAGGCGTCACCTCCACCCCTTCAAACGGCCTATGGGTCGACGACCGATTTTATCTTTTTATGTTCGCGGACGACGGATCGATCGGATCCATGTGGACAAAAAACGGGTTTGATTGGTACCCAAGCGGGAAAATCCATCTTGAACCGACGGAAGATGAGATGTACGTCAAAGACTCAACCGTCATTCAACTCGACAATGGTCAATACCTGATGTTCTACGTCACGAACATTCCGTAACCCCGTCTGGGGTCAGGTCTCCGGTCGTCTGATTTTAAATGTTTTTCTGAAGTTATACACATCAAACCATTGACGATAATCTTCCTCCCTGCTGGAATGTAAGTAGAAATAGATCCCCTCCATTAATTCATGGCTGGGGATTTTGTTTTTTGACCCAATAGGGGTCAGGACATGTCGTTTGCGAACACGTGTCAGGTCTTCAGCCTACGGATTTAACAACATCCTATGTCACGACCATTACGTATCACATACCCTGGCGCGCTCTACCACATCACTGCTCGAGGCAACCGTAAATCAGAAATATTTCTCAACGATCAAGATAGATTTGTTTTCCTTGAAAAGCTCGTGAAAACGATCAAACATCACAACTGGATTTGCCATGCGTACTGTCTAATGGGTAACCACTATCATCTACTCATTGAAACTATCGAGGCAAACCTCTCTGCTGGAATGCGCGACCTCAACAAAGACTACTCCCAGACATTCAACCGTCTCCATGACACGGTTGGTCATCTTCTCCAGGGTCGGTTTCAAGCGTTTATCATCGAAAAAGAGCCGTATTTATTGGAGGTGGCGCGATATACCGTGCTCAATCCTGTTCGAGCTCATCTCGTTGAGCATCCAGCTCTTTGGCGATGGAGTAGTTACGCGGCGACGGCTGGGTTGATCGAAGCCCCGTCATTCTTGACGACCGATTGGATTCTGGGTCATTTCTCAACCACCGTTTCACAAGCGCAAAAACGATACATCGAGTTTGTGAAAGTTGGCATCGGTGCCCAGTCTCCGTTTGAGAAGGCGGAACATCGAACAATTTTAGGTTCCCCACAGTTTGTTGGTGAGATATGGGAGGCGTGTACGAAAGTGACATTGATAAAGGAGATCCCGCGCGAGGAAAGACTCATAGGCAGACCTCGCTTAGAAGACTTGTTCCCGTGTGAGCAGACACGAAAGGATCGGAATGAAGCGGTCGTATTTGCTCGAGTAGGCTGTGGGTATTCGGTGGCGGAGATTGCGAGGTTCCTCAGGATGAGTCGGACGTATGTGAGTGATTTATCAAGGAAATGAACGGAACCAGACGACCGGAGACCTGACCCCGGACGGGTTTTATTTCAGGGTTCCCTCAAGGATGTGCTCTGCGGGTGTGGAGTTTCCATCATCGGGTTCAAGGGTGAGAACGAAAAAATTGTACTCGGTAAGGTCTGTACCAGATCGGTACACCATCGCATATCCATCTTCTGTTTTTTGTGCGCGGCCAATGCTGATCAAACGAAGAGGCGGCTCGTCAAGCGGTTCCTCATCACGTTCAACAAGCCATCCTTCATAAAAATATCCGCTTGCTGGTTCGGGAAGATTTCCCATCTCAACGACAAGCGTGAATATTCCAGAGGCAAATTGACTGTGAGCGATCCCAAAACTAGATCCACCTGTCACATCTGCGAGCGCAGCGGAAAACCAATCTCGAACATTTGCTTTCAGATATGTTTGAATATCTTGGGTGACACGAACGGCAGGGTCGATCGTGGGCGATGTCTGACTCATGAGATTGACCTCCGACTCACTCATGATGAGCCCATTTTCACGCGCTTCAACCAAAACCGAATTGCGATCGATAGCTGGTTCTGTTGAATCGCTCGAGGTGCGATCCAAGGCACACCCGCCTCCAATACATAACAGGGCTACAAGCGCCAAAAGAGGAGTGTATTTCATAGGTAGGCGCCAGTATAACAGGTCATCTTGAGATAAGCCAAGGCTTCGTTATAGTCCTCAATCATTGAATCTGCCAAGGAAGAACCCGTTTTGAAATACGATTTTCCACGAATTGGCCAATGGTAATTCCAATCAGGATCAGCACGAAGTAGATCTTCATAAAGGAAACGAATTCCAATGGTGTGCTCGAGGGGAGTGAGCCAAGAATAAACGCGCTGTACCATGAAATGATTGATACAGGACCCAATGCGAACACCAGACGACGAGCGCGTCCAAGCTCTCCCTCTTTGTGATGGTGCGTTTCGCCAAAAGAAATTTTGATCAGCTTCGGGGCGATATAAAGATTCAAAAAGGCACCGTTCACAATAATAACGCTCACAACAATCATCTTCGCGAGAAACTTGGGCGCCTCAAGATAATGGGTTGCTTCTGGAACGAATAACACGAGTCCACTTAAAA
>SCSL01000005.1 GCA_004298405.1 Patescibacteria group bacterium
TCCACGATGATCTTCTCCAACTCCTTTATTTGTTTTTGTTTGAGTTTTTGTTTCACAACATGGCTATTTTACCATGTTTTAGTGTTTCCCGAGTCCTATTTCACGGTGTGATGTCTATAGACCATGCCAGTCTATCATAAAACCGTCTGAGAAGAGCTACTTTTATGAGCTTGGTTTCTATCGCATTTGGTATAACGCATAAAGAGGCATTTTTTTGTTTTAAGTTGCTTTCGAGTTATTTTCTTTACTTTCAGCTTCACTCTTGACGAACCGCTCCATCATGTTAACCTCTCCCCATATGACTCAATCCATCTCCGTTTTATCCAAGCGCACAAAGCAAGATATTCTTGATGAATACGAAAAACTTCAAGAACAACTAGAAGATCTTCGTACCGTTTCACAAACCGTTCATAGTCAACCTGCGATGGAGTTAATCGAAAAAGTTAAAACAAAAACTCCGCAAACAATAGATACGTCGTTTAGTGAATTTCAAGCGTCTCTTCAGACGCACCTGCTAGACATGCGGGCATCCTTGCTCGAGCAGACCGCAACACTTCAAGATGTACAAAAGGCGATTGAGCTTTCACGCCAACAGCTTGAATTGCAACGTCATATCACGATTGCAGCCGATACACTTGACTTGCTTGTTGAAGACCAGACAAAGCGTTCGCTTGCATTCACGATGGAGGCGGAAAAACGCAAACAGGATCTAGACGAACAGATCAGCACACGGAAAAAAATATGGGAGCGGGAGGCGGAGGAATATCTGTATCAACAAAAACTAAAACAAGAGCGTGATCAGGTTGAAACAGCAGAACGTGAAAAAATTTTGTCAACTCGTGAAGCGGCGATTCGTGCGCAAGAACAGGAGTTTGTGCAGATGAAGCAAAAAATTGAAGGGTACCCTAAAGAATTGGAACTGGCTCTTGAACAACGTGAAAAAGATGTGGTTGATCGAGTCTCGCAACAATTCACTCATGAGAGAGCTTTATTGGAAAAAGAGACAAGCGCTCAAATTCGTTTGTTGGAATTAACAGCAAAAAATCTTCAAGATCGTCTGACGGCGCAGGATCAACAATTTGATTCACTCAAACAGCAAGCTCAGGAGGCAAACGAAAAAGCTCAAGCGCTCGCTATCAAAGCTATTGAACGACCTACGACTATTGTGACGCCAGCAAATTCTCCATCCACGAATCAAGCCTTCTCTCACGATCGCGGACAAGGCAGAACAAACTAATTGTTTTAGAATCATTTGAAAATATGAAAAAATCCTGCTCCAAAGCAGGATTTTTTCATGGCAGGGGCTCGCGAAGGAGGTTAGAACTCTGGTGTGTGCTTGATGTCGTTGTTCCATTCCCTTAAGGGGGTACCCCACACCCGAAAATCTGGGAGTCAAAGTATATCTATAAGTCGATCCGAGAAATTTTATGGATTTTGAATCCAGAGCTTCCCATGCCCAAATTCGTTTAGAATATGAGTCCTCAGTCTCCATTCCATTTCGCCTCTCTCAATGGGCGCTTTCAATAAAAAAGGGTATTCGCTACCAACACTTCCCTAATTTCCTTTGTGGATAGCACAACTAATAATGGCAACCACCGGATCACCAATAACTTTGATTTTCGGGCTTAATGCCTTTTTCTCTTCCAGCAGACAGAAGAACAGTTGAAAGTAGGGCAAACGCTCGCTCAACAAAGCTCTCATCCGCATAGATACCCAAGGCCCCCCACAAGCCCACAAAAGCACCCATTCTTGCGTCAATTGGTTCGTATGTATTGTTTAACACAATTTTTTTCACCTGTTCGCCCTGAGAAGTAAATAACTTTTCTAAAACCTGCTCGACTTCTGCTGTTGATAGATATTTTTGTATCAAAATCTGACTGATGACTAATGATGTCACACTAATCCAAACCGTATAGATCTCTTTGCTATCAAGTTTTGCAATTTTTTTGAGATCAATAGTCATACTATCATCTTGATCTAAAAACGCTGCTAGATACCAAGTCAACGAATCAAGAACGAATTTGCCCCTACTTTTTTCTTGATTGTCACTCAAAGATATTAGACGCCTTTGCGGATCCTCTATAAAATCATCAGAATATATTGCTAACTTATCCCAAATTGTTGTGTTATTACTCATAACTGTGTGTTTAAAATTCCCTTGTGCCCTTGCAGTAAGGGGACTTTGAACATCAGCAATTTATGATGGGGGATACAACCTATTAGAGTTTCATTCACATGAATATTCTGAGTTGATTGAAGCAAATGCATTTTGGATGTCTTTATATATCGAGCTCGCTTGATTGTGGAAACTAACTGCTTCATTAACCGCATCCAGGCTGCTCTGAAGAGATGTCTTTGCACTTTCAATATCTTGTTTTGAGGTAGTGTACTCATCTTGAGTATAACTAAAGGCTAACAGCTGCAATTCAAAAGCTTCACGAAAAGTATTCGCAGTCGAATTGATTTCTAGTCGTAGGTTCGTGGCCTCAGATTGAGAAAAAGCTGTTGGTCGCATGTTATCTCCCGCTTCCTCCAGTTGTTCAATCAGTGAATTTACTGAACTTTGTTTTGTGGAAGCAAGATCATAGGCATCGAATATGCTGTATTCAGCAAAGCCACTCCATTTTTCTAATAAACTAAGTACGGTTGACCCTACAACGATCCATTCATTCTCAAGTATTGAATATTCACTTTGAATCTCATCACAGAATTGAGTAATTTCAATGTTATTTACTGTATCATTTGGAGCATCACTGGTTTCTGGTTCAGTTACATCTGCTATCGTATTCTCTTCATCTCCTTCAGTACCACCATCTAACATGTCCTCAGCCACTTCTTCATTTTTTATTACCTCATCCACTGATACTCCTTCTTGCTCCGTAATTTCAATTGGGCGACTCTCTGAAATCAATTCCACAAAGGGTGTGCTTTTTTCGGTTTGAGATATTTCGGGGGAATCATCTGATTGATCAATCAGATTTTCAACTAAAACCTGCTGTTGACTGTCGGCTTGTTGTTGTTCCTCTAATTGTGTTTCTGCATTTTTGCACCCAACACCGACTAGAAAAATGACGAATAAAATTGGAACGAGTCTTTTCATAAGAGTTATTTGTAAATAAAAAGCGACACCGGTGGTGTCGAAACCCAGCCGAACACGGTAGTGCTCGAACTGTTGGAACCGGTGCCGCTTACTAAGCGCTACCGATTCCATAGCCCAAGATGAGCCATGTGTGGCTGGGTTTCGACATTTCTAGTGTATATCATCATGAAATACAGAGCCAGTTTTGCTTTGAAAAATAGGGCTTTGGCGTTAAGCTGGTTTCATGAGTAAAAAAGTCGATCAGGAGAAGCTGGTCAAGATCCAAGAAGGTCTCCAGAAACGATTTTCTGCCTTCATTGACCAGGGCATGTCGCCATTCCTTATAGGGGTTGGTGATTATTTGGAGTATATCCGTTCTGAAGAGATGGTCTTCCAGACGATTGAGGCTTGGGTAACAGCCGAAAAGGAACGGGCGGAGAGGAAGCTACGAGCACTTGAAAGTGAGATGGAAGTGCTACTCGAAAGATTTGAGTCTGCGGATTATAGCCCCGAAGTCTTCAGTGCATCCAAAGAAAACATTAAGGAGTCTGTAGATAAGATGCTTCAATACAAAACTAGAGAGATTTTGGTCGGAGATGCTGTAACTTATCGTCGTCTTTTGGTTTTACTTCGGTTATATGAAAATCTCCGGGAGCATGGTCAGGGTCATGTCTGCAAAGGAATCACTGAGCTTATTGGAAAGGGCGAAATGGATGATAAACAACTTGAGAGAATTTTTAGGAATTTTCTAACTACATCTGACACTTGGGAGAAGGAGGAGTTAAATACAATCTGGGGCAAATGGAACCTCGTCAAGAAGCTTGATCTGGGATTGAATGGTGAAAAGATGATTGCGAGCCATGACGGAGAGTTGCCTGATGGAATTTCATTCTCGGTGTACGTGGAGCAAAAAGCAGTGGCTAACCTGAAAGAGAACGGGAAATTTCATAAGGCAACATTTGAAGACCTAAAGGCGAACATTAAAAGCTTCCATTTTTTCGTTCAGGAGCGATTGCTCCAGTCTGTTCAAGAACGTCTTGAAAAACAAAAAGCCCGATCTGTCAGATATGACAAGGACGGTTTTTTCGAAATCAATGGCGATGAAAAAATTCCTTTCCTCAACAAATCTCCAGTCTCGCGGCAAAGGTTTTTGTTATTGTGGGATCATCGCTCGCAATTGAATAGAGGTAAGCAAGAAAATAAAGCACTCCAGAGAGAACTGAGGTTGAACGAATTAGTTAGTGGAAAATTCACCTCAGAAGAAAGGGATACATCTAGACGCAATATGAATAGGTTGATAAAGGATCTACATAGCTTAGGGTTGCCAGTAGAAATGCGCGAGTGCTCCAAGGACGCCTATCAAATCTTTGTAACAGTAAATCCAAAAGTTAAGTAGGACATCGTGAGGACACACCCGGACAAACCGGGTTGTTTTTTTTATTGTTTTTACATTCCAATGCATCTGTCCTGTTTGGAGTTACCGCTCTGAGATTAACAGTGGGTTCTACGATGGATGCAGAAGTATGCAACTCCCAACGTCAGCAATCCAAGAATTTAAATCCATCTGGGAACAAGTCTCAGATGAGATTTTGGATTGTGACACCGCGGCCGTTCAGGCGCAGAAGATGCTGCTGGCTATGGAAACAATTTTTAACAACCAATCATATGAAGACACTCAACCTCGGACCCCCGTCTCAACCCCAGTTTTACTTTCAAAAAACAAAGAGCCTCGCGTGCACCACGAGACTCTTCCTAACTAAGAACAAAATAATTATGTCCAACACAATTACTGCTCAGCAGTATCTTAACTCAAAGAACATTGATTTCGCAACCAGAAATGGGGAGCATATTACCCCTTGTCTCTTCTGTGGTGGAGATGAGGGTAGGAATAAACTCACCGAATGTCACCTCTATATTAACGAAGAGTCTGGGCTCTACCAGTGCAAGAAATGTGGTGCCGAGGGCAACCTCGTAACCCTTTCACGCCATCTGGGAGATGACCCACGTGAACTTGGGTTCCTAGAGAACAAGTCAAAAACCAAAACAATCACACGTAAACCTGGACACAAGCAGCTTTCTGCCATGATTGAAGAATGGAGCCTAAACATTCCACTTGAGATCCAGAATTGGTTAGAAAATGAACGTGGCTTGAGCAAAGAGGTTATTGATGATGCAAAACTTGGATGGAACGGTAAGGAGATCACCATCCCTGTATATGATGATTCAGGAAAAGCTCTCTTTGTGAAGAAACGAAGATCACCCCTAAACGAAGACAAGAGCAAGCCCAAATACACGTACACTAAAGGATCCAAGGCTTCATTATATGGAGCAAAGCTGCTCAAAGATACAACCTTCATTGTCATCACTGAGGGTGAGTTAGACGCACTTTTACTTCACTCATGTGGCGTCCCCGCCGTCTCCAGTACAGGCGGTGCAGGAACGTTTAAGGAAGATTGGGGTGAGGTGTTTGCGGGCATTCAAGACGTGTACATCGTTTATGACAACGACGACCCTGGGCGAAATGGCGCTCGGCTTGTTGGATCGATTATTCCACATGCAAGGATTGTAAAGCTTCCGGAAGAAGTTGGCGCCGGCGGAGACATCACTGATTACTTCATGAAACTCAAAAAAGACGTTGAAGAGTTTGGCGAACTGTTAAAAACAGGAACTACATTTATGGAGCTGGAGGAAAGTGGAGATCGATACAAGGAACTTCCAGAACCAAAAGAAAAAATGGTTATCCACCAATGGCGAGATGTGGTTGGAGATTACTTCCCAGAATGTTTGTCTGCTGCTGAGGTTGGAATATCGGTTTTGACACAATTACTAATCAAGGACGTACGGAACCCATTTGGTCTGGTTTATGTTGACGTCCCAAGTGCTGGAAAAACGATCACTCTTAATTTTTTCTCCAGCCTCAGAGAGTTGGCTTACATGACGGACCACTTCTCTCCTGCGTCATTTGTATCTCATGCATCTAACAAAAAGAAGGAGGATTTGGCAAAGATTGATCTGTTGCCTCGAATACGTCACAAGGCACTAATAGTAAGAGACTTAGCTCCGATCTTCGCTGAACGTCAAGATAACCTTCTTAAGAGCCTTGGTATCCTGACGCGCGTGTTTGACGGTGAAGGTTATGAATCAGATAGTGGTGTTCACGGATCTCGTGGGTACTTCGGGGATTATACGTTTATGTTCATGGCAGCCTCTACACCCATCCTTCCACGGGTTTGGAAGTTTATGGGGAACCTGGGTTCACGTTTATTCTTTCTAAATCTCAATACGGGCGATAAAACAGAAGATGAATTAGCAAATCTCTTGATTCAAAAGGACTTCAAGAAGAAAGAAAATGCCTGTCGTGACGCGACCCGTGAACTCATTCTTACACTCTGGCAGAATACTAAGGATGGTATCGAATGGAATAAAGAAGGTGATCCTGAAGAGTTTAGGTTAGTCATCTCTCGTTGCGCTGCACTTCTTGCGCACCTACGTGGAACTGTAAACGTATGGAGTGAAGGCGGCGACTCAGATGAGCATCACCATACGAATGTCGTTATAGAAAAGCCCATGCGTATCAACCAGCTCCTCTATAACCTAGCCAGGGGTCATGCACTTACCTGTGGACGCACACAAATCACTGAGGAGGATATGTGGCCGGTGATTGACGTGACGTTCAATTCCGCACAATACAATCGCATACGGCTCCTAAATGTCCTTTTAGAATATGAGGGAACAATAACAACCGGACTTGTCGAGAGTGCTATTGGGTGTAGCAACCCAACGGCACTGAAGGAAATTGAAACTCTTAAGGTTTTGGGGATTGTGGATGTTGAATCACACAAGACCGAAGAACCAGGCCGACCAGAAAAAATTGTCACGCTAGCCAATGAATTTGTTTGGTTCTGTTCAGAAGAATGCTCACGTCTTAGGTCCCTTCGTCCTTTGTTCGGATATTCTAAGGGGGTTAGCCCCTCTGAGGTTCCATTCATTGACTAGTTTTGAAGTCCTAATGATTTCGAAAAGTATGGCTAAGTATGTGTGTGAATCGTTGAGAAAAATTGATATACGTTTTCTTAAACGAGAAGGGTATTTAGAGCTGAATGTTTGGCGAAGTGGAATCATTATTTGGTCTTCTCGAGGGACTGAGACTGGAAGGGCAAACGTGACAGTCGATTCTCCCAATAGCTCTCTAAACATCTCATACTATTATTCAGACCCATGGACAGAACCAATGTATGTGAACGAGAGCATAACCCTTACGAGCACGCCCTGTCATTTCGGTGGAGTAAGATACTGGATCAAATGTGGTTGTGGTAGACGTATTGGGATCTTATATGCAGGAGCTGCGAAATTTGCGTGCCGACGTTGTTACGATCTTGCGTACTATTCACAACAAGATTGCACACCAAGAATGTTCTCTGCTCTTAGAAAAGCATGGAAAGATGAAGGGTGGCTTGAAAATGAATATGCAAACATGAGGGTAAAATTCTGGAAAGGAAGACCAACGAAACGATATAGGAATTGGCTTGCTAGATTGAGGTGCTATGAGGCACTAAGTTCGGATGCTTCAGAACAGCTTGACACCCTCATACGTTGCTTGGACGGCACGAAGAAGGTAAAATAAACGTGCTACCCAACCGTTATCATCCAGGAGATTTTTTGTCTGCTTACTGCTCGAAATGGGCGGTCATGCCAGCAAGCGATACTCTTCTGGGTAAGCGCGGTTGGGTAGCCATGGCCGTCCATTTGGTTTTATGAAAAACTTTGTTATCTACGCACGTAAATCCACAGAGTCGGAAGACCGACAGGTTCTTTCGATTGAATCGCAAGTGGATGAGATGAACGATGTCGCAAGCAAGCTGGGACTGAACGTGACTAAAACATATAAGGAAGCCCAGTCCGCCAGTAAATTAGGACGACCAAAATTTGCTGAGATGATGCAGGAAGTTTTGGATGGGAAGATTGACGGAATCCTCTGCTGGAAGCTTGACCGTCTTGCACGCAATCCGATTGATGGAGGACAGGTTATTTGGGCACTCAAAGAGCAGAATCTCGTGATACAAACTCCAGCCCAGCTTTACAGCGCCGACAAGGAGAACTCCATCATGCTCTATCTTGAGTTTGGAATGGCACAAAAGTATACCGATGATCTCTCAAAAAATGTGAAGCGCGGAAACATGCAGAAGGCCAAACAAGGTGGCTGGGGTGGTGTTGCCCCTATTGGATATCTGAATAAATTGGATGACAATACGGTCATTCTCGACCCAGAACGCGCTCCTTTGATTCGTAAGGTATGGGAAATGATCTTAAATGGTAAATCTCCTGAACGAGCCAGAAATGTCATCAATAACGAATTGGGTTTCCGCACTGTAAGACGCAAGCGTTCTGGAGGTAGACCGCTTTCTTATAGTGGGATGTATCGCCTATTGCGTAACCCGTTTTATTACGGCTGGATCAGGCGCAGGCACGACGGAGAACTCATGGAGTATCAGGGAGCTCACGAGCCTATTATTAACAAACAGGAATTTTGGGAAGTTCAAAGGATTCTAGGGGAACCTGTTCCCAGACCCCAGGTAAAGGAGTTCGCTTATACCGGCCTGATCCGATGTGGTGAATGTGGTTGCCACTTTACCGCCTATGAGGTCATTAAGAAGTCTGGAAAATCTTATATCTACTATCGCTGCACAAACAAAAAGGATGGCATTGACTGCAAGCAACCTCAATTAAGCAAGAAGGAATTGGAAGGCCAAATTGTGACATTGCTTGAACAGATGACTATCCCACCTCAGTTTGCCGACTGGGCTATAAAGTGGCTTCGATACATTCACGAGCATCAAACGGATTCTCACTCCGCGATTAGAAACTCACTCCAAGAGACATACAATGATGCCCAAAAAAAGATTGATAAACTGACAGACATTCTCGTCCGTGAGCTCATTAGCGAAGAGGAATACAAACGCCGTAAGGAGGAACTACTGGAAGAACGTGCTTGTATCAAATCTAAACTTGACGATCAAGAGCTCTCCTCTGATTCATGGATCGATCGCATGGAAAAAACATTCGCTTTTGCAAAAGAAGTGAATCAACGGTTTGCATCGGACAGTAGTCCAGAAGCACGTAGAACCATTGTCACGTCATTAGGATCTAATTTTCAAATTCTCGACAAAAAACTCACGTTAGACATGGAACCTGTGTGGAGTTTGTTCTCAGAGCACTCCAAACAACTCTACAAGGATCTAACTCGTGTAAAAGTGGATGAAACAGGCGTTCTAAAAGAAAATACTACCGCTACATTAGCCGTAGTATCCTCTTGGCAGGGGCGCAGGGGCTCGAACCCTGAATAAAGGTTTTGGAGACCTTCGTGATACCATTTCACTACACCCCTATGACGATCGGCATTATACAGGAACCCAATGAATTGAAAAGATCTTCCACGGGGGATCGATGAGGAGATGTGATAGAATCGACTCGATATGCAGATGAAGTTTCTTTGTATCAACCTCTGGCAAGGAGGAAATTTGATGGACGAAATTCTTACGTTTTTGAAATGCGAAAACGCAGATGTTGTGCTCATGCAAGAAGTTTACGACGGTCATGAGCCTTCGTGGGAGCGGAAGTTTCGCTCGATGGATGTGTTACGAGAGACACTTGGCTATCCGCATGAACATTTTGCGCCTGCGTTTCTCGAACGAACAGATTTTGGAAAGATGGAACAGGGAAATACTATCCTCTCGAAATATCCAATCGTGGAGAGCCAAGTCTATTATTACGACCAACCCTACGGGGAGCGGGAGGACAAGCTAGAGTATTATGAGAGGACGCCCCGTAACCTTCAGCGGGTGGCGATTGAGGTAGATGGTCGTACACTCCAGGTTTTTAACACGCAGGGGGTATGGGGAAAGGACGGGGACGATAATGAGCGACGTTTGATGATGGCGCAGACGATTGTCGATGCAGTCAAACCGTTTAATTCAGTCGTTCTCGCAGGTGATTTTAATGTTCAGGAGAAGACAAAATCGATGGCGATGGTCGAGGAGCATCTCGTGAGTGTATTCAGAGATGATCATCGTGCAACGTCTTTCAACATGCGACACAAGACCAACCTTGGGTTCGCCACAGCCGTTGTCGATATGCTGTTCGTCAGTCCTTCTATAAAGGTTCTCGAACATCGGCAATGCGAGGAGAACGTCTCCGACCATCTTGCGCTTACAACCACATTAGAAATTTAACTGAATTGTATGTTTGAACTTCCAGAACTCCCTTTTGCAAAGGACGCGTTCGGCGCTTGGACCAGTGCTGAGACGTTTGATTTTCACCATGGCAAACATCATGCCGGCTACGTGCAGAAGCTCAACGCGGCTGTGCTTGGTAATGAATTCGAAGGTCGTTCCCTTGACGAGGTTATCGCCGGTTCTCGTGATCGAAACCCAAAAGTGTTCAACCTTGCCGCTCAGCATTTCAACCACAGTTTCTTTTGGAGTTGTTTGAGCCCAGAATCACAGACACCCAGTGGTGAGTTTGTTTCTCTGATCGATCGAGACTTTGGTTCGTTCGAGCAATTCAGGAATCAATTTACGGATGTGGCCGCGACGCACTTCGGGTCTGGTTGGGCTTGGCTTGTACGATCCGCCGAAGGCATACTCGTAGCGAAAGGTTTCCACGATGCGCAGACACCTGCACAGACCGAGGAGACTCCACTACTTACATTGGACGTCTGGGAACATGCCTACTACATCGACCACCGCAATGACCGTGGAGCCTTCATTGAAGGATTCTGGAACCATGTGAACTGGAGGTTTGTCGAACGTCAAGTGAAATGAGGAGAAAACAGAGGGAAACTACGATTTTTTAGTAACAAACACTTTTTTTATGCCAAAAAATCTTGACATAATCTCATTTTTGCGGCATTCTCCATATCTGCTCTTTTCACATGAACCCTGGAGGATCCTTTGAATCTGTATCAGATTCTTGGCGTCCGTCAGGACGCAAGCCATGAGGAGATCAAAAAGGTCTATCGCCGGCTCGCGCGGGAAAACCATCCGGACAGACACCCGGATGACGATGAAAAGATCACCCGCTTTAAGGCCGTAGCTTCTGCGTATGAGGTCTTGAGCGACCCTGTTCGCAGAGCTGTTTACGATCGGGAGAGTCGGCCTGCCGCCTCTCTCCAAGAACTTCTGACCAAGACGGTCGGTGGGCGTGTGTTGAGCGCTATGCTTCCGCACGCGCCAGCCGCTCGTCGTGATGGTGCGGATAGAATCGTCAGCCTCCCCGTGGAAGACGGACAGGTGACGGTTGTGGATCCGCGTGATCCGAAGACCGTTCTCAAGGTACCCATGCCCCGTGTCCATCAAATGGCTCGTGTGGCAGGAATGGGTGCTCAGGGCACTGGGGGAGGATCGCCCGGCGCTCTTTACATCATCTCGGACATCAAGGAGGAAGAATGAGTCTCAAGGGGGAGTTCATATCGAGCTTTGGCTCGTACGTGTCCGAAGATGGAGACGACTCGCGCCGGTCAACGCTGGTGCAGATGCTAAAGCTGGCACCTGCGCAGCTCATCAACTATATGGAGCCCCATGATCTGGCGGCGCTCCTTACCTGCGTGGTCAGCGTGGATCCGCGTCCGCCTGCGGCACAGCGGCTCATGCGAGAGTTGCACGCCTGGGAGGAGGCACGCCTGCGAGCCGAGGAGGACTACGAGGATCCTGACGTGATCGCCTTCGATCCTCGGGTCGACGATGTCGAGTTCGCATTCGACGAGTCGCTACCAGGTCTCGCCCGCTTCCTCGAAGCGGTGAAGATCGCAAAACGTGATAACCGCTTCGGCCGGATCCTGGTGTGCCTGATGTGGGCGCGTGGGATCCAAAAGATGATCCCCAACCTCTACAACCCCAAGGGGAGGAAGTGAATATGGGGGACAAAAACGCCCTGGAGAAGTACGATCCACTGCGTGTTGTCGCCGGCCTCGCTGGCGGCAACGAGGACGTCAAGAGCGCCGCGGCCGAGAATCCCGGCACGGCTGTGGCGATCATCGCCTCGGTGCACACCCAAGGGGGAGCCAGTCTCCCTGTCCTGGCGCGTGCGCTGGATAATGTCCTGGGACTCATCCAGGACCGCAAGGCGCGGGGTCTGCTCGACAAGCATGTGACCCCAGAGGTTCAGGCCGAGATGGTCGTGGTCCACGGGGATCTCCCTTCGGTGATCATCCAGGTCGCAGATCCCGAAGTGATCGTGGCGGCACTAGAGTCTGACGCGGCGCAGACACAGGAAGTCGACAGAGGCCACTTGGTCTCGGTGAGCTTTCTCATCCGCGCCTGGGCGCGTAACGCCAAGGATCGCAACGACTGGCTGGCGCTCCTAGAGGCAGAGATCGGAGAATTGATTCTGGAGGACCTCCTAATCGCCGCCGTCTACTTCGACGCGCGAGAGGATGTCGATGAGATCTCCCCCGACATGTGGGAGGAGGTCGGTTTGGACCCCATGGACGCCTACGAGCGTCTGGATGAACTCCTGGAAACTGACGAATTGCCTCGCTTCTCGGAGCTCGACGTCGCCGTGGCGGGCAAGCGCCTGCGCGCTCTGAGAGAGAGCTTCCAGCAGGAGACCTCCGTCGAGGCTCTCAGGAAGCTCGTCGAAGACATCGAGATCTAGGGCGCCTAGGGCGCCCATCGCTCAACCGCCCGACCATCAGCAACGCAACACGTTCGCGTGCTGATGGTCGGGACTATTTATTTCATGTAGCGAATTGAGCAAGAATCGTGTTCAAACATGATGTTTGCTGAGCTCGTTACAACTGAACTCTCAACCCAAACTCTGGAGTGGACCCATGAGTCCCATCATGACGCTCGGACCCTCCCTGATCCGAGAAGAAGAGCCTGACGCCAACAAGACCATCTTCGGACGGTTCCTCCTCGCGATTCGAAACGGCCAGACTCTTGATCAGCCCATCTCGGGCGATCGGGTGGTTTGGTGTGACGAACCAGTAGAGTTGATCGCCCTATCAGGTCTGTGGGTCATCATGCACAAGCTTGCCAGCCTCTCTGGCGAGTCCATCAACACGATGGGGCATGCGCAACAGATCGCCGAGTGGGTCAACCGTCTGGTGAGTGCTGGAATCGTGTTTGTGCACGAAACTCCAGAAGCGGCTGGGGAAGCATTTCGCACCCAAGTCCTCCACCTGACGCGCCAAGCTCATACATTGGGCTATCGACCAGGGATGGAGGTTCCGGTACAGGCTTGGAGCCAGCTCTCCCGCGGGAACAAGGACGCATTCGTGCGTGCGCTGACCAAGGAGAGAGCCGACAAGCCTGGAAACCTGCTGGACTACTGGCAGGCGCCCTCCACGCTGTTCTTTGCTCCACTGGTGAAGGCGGCACGCGACCTTCGGGAGAGACTGCTCATCCTCAAGAGGGATGTTGCCACTCGCAACTTCGTTCATGAGTCCACATACTTCAAGGTATTCGTCTCCTACGAGGCGGAGGTGGCGCTTTCAATCGCCCAGGGAGTTTTGGACTTCTTGGACGAAATTCGTGGGGATGCAAAGTTGGTTCCCGAGTCGTTGAGGGATGCCGAGGCGGGACTGGCGGAGGTCGTGTCGACCATCGATCTCTTTCGTCGATTCCGTATCCAACCTGACCGATGGCCGGCGACCTCCTCAGACATGACTTTGGACACGGAATGGCTCACGACGCAGATGCTCCTGAGCTACACGGATAAGCCGCATACAGCCGACTTTCTCGTCGGGGCATCTCTGTACCGTTCTGCCCTGCTGGCCCTGCAGGCTCAGGACGACCAAACGGTCGTGGAACGGGTGATCAAGCGGCTCAGCACCAGGGTCATGGGTAAGCCGCCACTTACTGCTCAAGAAGAGCAGATCCTCATCAACAAGATCAAGGATCGTCTTCACTCCCTACGCACATGGGATCCTCCGCTGATCGACGATCACGTGGTCTCCAGCATGTTGTTCGAGATTAGCGATCGGGAGTTCT
Organism: Patescibacteria group bacterium; assembly: GCA_004298405.1. Lineage (GTDB taxonomy): Bacteria > Patescibacteriota > Patescibacteriia > UBA9934 > GWF2-40-263 > UBA12478. Next base: position 14,068 of record SCSL01000005.1, read on the forward strand.
ACCTGGATCCGGAGACGGCTTACGAAGTCGCCGCTGGAATGCAGTTGGCGATTCTTGAACGGGTTCGCTCGTCCGGACTCGATACCAACCTCTGGCTCAAGGGAGTTGGCATGGCCATGAACTGGCCGGCGCTCACACGGGCGGAGGTGCAGGACATCATGACGGAAGCCGTCCTTCCTGACACAGTTATCCTTGATGGATTAGCTCTGCGCCAGCCGGAAGTGGGAAAGCAGGAGGCTCAAAAGCTTCTTCGTCTGCATCCGGCTCCCAGAACTCTGAACCATGCCATCAGGCTGGTATTCATCGAGCTCGACGTTGATACCATCCGTGAGAATGTCGACATACTCGACCCAGAGATTCTTGGCGAGCACCTGGCGTTCATGCTCGACCAGGTAAGCACGACCAAGAATGGAGAGTACTTCATACCGACGCTCTGGACAGCGCTTACACGCGCTGGTCAGTCCTGGGTCGAAGGACTTTTGCGTGACCGTAACAGGCGTCCTGCCCTGTGCGATGCGATCAAGCTTGGTCTTGAGGATGAGACCATAAAATGGAATCGCCCTGCAGTTGACAAACTGCGGGAAAACATAGGAGAGAACACATTCCACAGGCTCATCCTGGGGGCGGTTGCAAGATTCCGGGACATTCTCCGGAGAAGCCCTGAGTTTGATGGAGAAACTTCCTGGGTCAATGTAATCGGGGCGGCTTCGAGTTCCGAGGTTGACCTGCGGGTTCTTGGGAAGAAGGCCACTCCTGCCGACGCCCGTCGGATCCTCAAAGCCACCCCAGAAGCCACGGCTCTTGCCTGGGCGAATGGGGAGACAGACTAGACCACGCGCGCGAGAGAAATATCTCGCGCTTTTCTTTTTGCACAGGGGGGGGGCGCGGCGCGGTTGACGTATTTGTGATTTATACCATCCCCAATTAACCTATACACATTGTTCAACAATCCATTGGTAGCCAACGAGCCTCTGTAATGCGTCAGAATCGTTGATGAGCTCTTGGATGGTACGTTCTATCACCTCGT
>SCSL01000006.1 GCA_004298405.1 Patescibacteria group bacterium
GAGCATCCCGCAAAGAGAAGAGGGAAACAAAAATCCGTGCCCTGAACGCCCATCTCGTGACCGTCCTTGGCACAGAGTTTACTCATCTAACAGTGTGAACGATGTTCGTGGACTTGCGCATCCTTCGACTTATTGAAACTTGTCAGTATGAATCGTAAATGGATACTTTTTTCGCAGGTGAGAAAAAGTGTCACCCTTTTCTCTGAGCAAGATAAACCTGCACCCACTTCTCAACGTTTGCTGATCGAACAAACGCTAAAACTTCTTCAATGACATCCTTATCCGTCTGCCAGACGCTCTGTTGCACATGCTTAAATCCAATCCTTTTCAAGAAATACCTCAAGCCGTCTCTACCTGAACCAGCCGCTACTGGGATATCGTACAGAACAAGACAAACCTGATCGTGCTGAAGCTTTGGTCTTTCCTGTACCAGTCTTTTCAACAACTCTTCCCTTCCCCGATCCGTAAGCTCAAAGAGCAATTTCTTTTCTGTTTTTTTCGTTTTGATGAATTTTTTTCGTCGAAAGTATTTGAGACGTCTACGGAAAGCCTGTTCCTGCTGGTAGTGCTCCTCGGCTAGCTTGTGTTCACCTTCAAACCGATACTTCCGCCGTTTGGCCCATTGATCGAACAGCTCGGAAGCCTCGGTTGTTTCCCCGTCGATCCATCTTAAAAGCTCCGTTATGGCTTCAGTGCCCGTCGGTTTTTTCTCCTTTGCTGTCCCTCTCATATGGATACATTTTTTCTCACCTGAGAAATTTTGTCACCCGTTTTTGCACACCTCGGATGTCTCCTCTCACTTAACAACGTCATCATTTTTTAAGCCTGTAGCTCCCCAATTGTAAAAGCACCCGAGTGGGTGCTTGAGCAAGGAGGGTATCCTCAGTGGTGAATGCCGGCGTCGTCGCGGTCGTCGTGAGCGCGCATCCTCCAGTACCAAGTGTGGTAGAAGGTCGAGAGGCAAATTGTCACGATGGTGAGGACGAGCAACCCGATCAGGATGAGGATGTGCTCCTGCAGGGCAGCGGGTGCTCCTGCTTTGGTCGCGATATAGGTGAGCCCCAGCGAGAGGATCCAACCGATCGCGTAGTCGATTGGGAAACGGTTGAACACCCAATAGCTCTTCTGGTGCCACCAGACGTTCTCTCTGCGGAACTTCGAGAACCCGTAGTGCGGGTTCAAGATGAACCAGAGGTAATCCCAGAGAACCGTCAGGGCGAAGTACCGCGCCAGGACGATGAGCTCGGAGCTGATAGTCCAACGCACACCCTGGAAAAAACCGACGTGAACGGCGACCAGGGGGAGGAAGAACATGAACAGGTGGTAGCCGGTGAGCGGCTTACCACCCATGAGAAGACCGTAGAGCCTGCCTCCGATCCCTCGAGTCCGGTACCAGGTGGGCATCTTCTCCGCCCAACCATTCTTACCTTCGGCTTCGACTTCGATGGCCGCGAGCAGAATGGCGAACAAGAACCAATACAGAATGGCGCCAATCATGGAACCTCCTTCGTTTCGTTGAATCGAAATGGACCGGTGGCCGTGACGCGCAGGCGCCAGGGGTACAGCTTATCCTCGATCGTTGAGTCGAGCCAGGGGACCCGAACGATCTCGCTGGGAACATGTACCCCTCGGGGAGTGCGAGCGATCTCATCACGGATCCACAGAAACTCCGGTAAGGGATCTATGGAAACCATGCGCCAGGTAAACTCGCTGAAGGAGAGCAGACACGGCATCGGGATTGCTTCCCCGCCCATCGACTGCCGCTTCCTCTCGATCTCTTGGGTTCCGCCCTTGATGGCCCAGGTCTTGTACCACCACTGGCCGGAACCAGAATCGCCAAACAGGTGCCCAGCACCAAAGGCGTGACTGGTCAGTACCAGCACGCCGCTTTCCTCATAGTAGCGTGCGCTAACCATCCAACACCTCCGTTGTGGGACAAACAAAAATACGCCATTTTTTGGCGATTGTCAACGATGGAACCATCAGATGGAACCATCAGATGGAACCATCAGAAAAACAGGCTCATTACAAACTATTTCCAATTTGCTCGATGAGTGAATCGAGATTCTTGTTCTTGGCGGCTGAAATCCAAAGTGGTGGTTGATCCTCGAGAGCTCTCGCGATATGGGACTGAATTTCTGAAGAGGCTTGGTCTTGTTTGTTGAAGACAACGAGCCGTGGAGTTGAGGCAACCCCGAGGCGCTCGAGGATTTCCTCCACGACCTTCATGTGTTTGTGCCAATTTGGATCGCTTCCATCGACGACATGAATGAGCAAGTCTGCGTCGATAGTCTCGGAAAGGGTCGATGAAAATGCATTAAGAAGCTCGGGTGGCAAATCTTTGATAAAGCCAATTGTGTCAGTAAGTAGAGCCGTCGATGCTTTTGTGGGTAAGTACAGTTGCCCGACTCGCGTATCAAGCGTGGCGAAGAGCTCATTGGCCGCATATTCTTTCCGACCCGTAAGTGCGTTCAACAGTGTCGTCTTCCCAGCGTTGGTGTAGCCCACGATCGACACCGTCTTAAAACCCTGACGAGAACGGTGACGGCGCGCGAGGTCACGACCGTTTTGGTACCCCTCGAGTTTTTCCTTGAGCTTGCGTTCCTTCTCGCGCAAATGCCGCTTCATGCGCTCGATGTTTGTCTCTCCGATTCCGACCGTTCCAATTCCCCCACCTTGTCGAGAGAGCTCCATGCCCATACCGAAAATTCTTGGCCCCATGTGCCGCACACTTGCCAGCTCAATCTCGAGCTTCGCTTCGGTCGTCTTCGCATGCTTGGCGAAAATCTTGAGGATAAGATCAACACGGTCCCAAACCTGCACCCCATACGGCCGTAGCATCTCCCCCAAGTCATACACCTGTCGCGGTTTGAGTTGGGCATTCACAATCAACAACTTGGCTCCCAACTGCTTCGCCTCTTCTCCAATAAGCGTCACCTTTCCTGTTCCGATGTACGTTTTTGGATGTGGAGCAAATCGTTTCTGCCATGCCTTCACGATCACGATGCCTCCATAGGTATTCACTAACTCTTCAAGCTCAACCATCCGCTCCAATGCGTGGCGCTTAAGCATCTTTGGATGGATGAGATCGATGAGGATGGCCTTTTGTTTTTTATCCATACAGAAAGCCGCCTATTCGGCGGCTTCCATTGTACCTGATTTTTAGAGGACTGAGTCCTTGGCGCTCTTTGCAACGCGGAACTTCACGACCGTCTTGGCTGGAATGGAGATAGACTCCCCAGTCAATGGGTTTCGTCCCTGTCGAGCCGCACGTGCCTTCTTTACGAGCTTACCGAGACCTGGAAGGTTGAATTCTCCGCCAGATCGAACCTCTTTGAGAGCCATCGCGACGAAGGCATCCCACTTCTCTCCGGCGTCTTTCTTGGAAAGGCCGAACATCTCACCGACCATTGCCATGAACTGGCTCTTAGTCATTTTTGCCATAGGTGTGCAAAATTAGGTTTTAACTATTTTAACGGGTTTTATGTTAACACGTGGTCAAATATTTGAAAACAGGGGGCTTTAGAGCATGTTCATAACTAGGTCAAGGTCTTACTGCAGAATTGCCTTGTTTTTCGACGGACCAAGCTCGAGCCTTAGCCAAGTCACCAGCGATAATCTCAGCCATTTCGTGTTCTCCTGGAAACGGAATGACGTCCCGCAATTTGTCATGGAGTACAACGTCGATATGTTTTCCCGTTAAATCCTGATTTACCCCCAACAAATGAACCTCCATTTTAAGATTGTATCCTGTGCGTCCATCGCTGATGCAAATAAGCGCGTCATGCCAGACCCCATCAACCTGAGCCTCGCCGACGTATACCCCAAGGGCTGGGATAAGAACCCCCTGTTCAATCGCAATATTGGCCGTGGGACATCCCAAACCCGTTGCCATTCCCTCCCCTCGTTCGACTCGTCCACTCAATGTTAATTTCATAACTTAATAAGCTCTCTATGTTGTATACACATAGAACTACTTTTTGAACGCCTTCACAAGGTTCAACGCCGCTTTCACGATCGGAACCATGTCCGGATAACTTGAAACACGCTCAACTTTTGATAACGGAACCCACTTTGCCTCGTAGACATGCTCGTCTGGATCTGGATGGAGCTCACTGTTCTCTTTAGCCTCGAACAAATAATAGTGAATGTCTTTATGGATGAGTTGACCCTTCTTGTGAAATTTATCTCGGAACCAGATGTCGATCTTCCCCAAGTAATCCAAGAGCCGAATTTCATCAAGTCCGAGCTCCTCAAGCGTCTCCCGCGCGGCCGCCTCTTCAATATCCTCCCCATTTTCAACATGCCCCTTAGGGAACGTCCATTTCCCATACGAGTCCTTCATCACAGCAAAAGCCACGTTATTTCCTGATCGACGAAATACAATTCCCCCAGCAGAGATCTCGCGTGAGACAGGCTCTCTCTTTGCTGGTTTTTCACCCAAGGGTTTATTGGGCTTGGGTGCTTTCGGTTTCTTCAAATTCATACGTTCCCGCAAGGATTTCTCGCGCTGTTTGGTCTTGAGGATCGATGCCTGCTTGATATTCCTCCGGTGTAAACTCGACAACAACATCAGGGGCGATTCCTTCCTCGTTAATAGATCGACCATTTGGGGTGTACCACACGGCGGTCGTGATTTTAACGGCGGAGCCATCATCCAACTCACGATAATCCTGTACCGAACCCTTTCCAAATGTCTGAGTTCCTACGATCGTTGCGTATCCATAATCCTGAAGCGCGCCCGAAACGATCTCTGAGGCAGAGGCGCTCCCCCCGTTTACCAACACCACTGTTGGAATCCCTTGAAGTCTGGGTGCGGAGACTCCTGAAAATGATCGGACGTCTGACTGTGAACGCTCGATGACCACATCGTCATACCCCACCCACGCAGAGGCAATGTCAATCGCGGTTGTGAGGAGCCCACCTGGATTCGAACGCAAATCGAGAATCATTCCCGTCACGCCAGAGGTAAGCGCTTCCTGAATCGCCTCGGAAAAAAGGCCGGAGGTGTCGTGATTGAAGGTCGTAATGGAAATAGTCATGACATTTTGATCATCCACGCTCCATTTCACCGAGTCGATAACAATCTTGTCACGCGTGATGGTGTAATCGACAAGACCATCAACTCCCTCGCGCGCAATCGTGAGCACAACTTGCGTCCCCTTTTCGCCACGGATACGCGTCACCGCTGACTCAACGCTCATTCCCGTTGTCTCGACCCCATCGATAAGCACAATCCAATCGCCTGGCAGGAGTCCAGCTTGATCAGCGGGCAATCCATCAAGCGGCGCCACAAGCTGAAGTCGATCATCCTTGATTCCGATTTCTGCTCCAATGCCCTCAAACGATCCCTCAAGACTCGCCGCGAATTCCTTTGCTTCTTCCGGATCAAAATACACCGAGTACGGATCGTCTAATCCAGAAACTAATCCTTTCAACGAGCCATAATAGAGATCAATATCAGAAACCGGCTGACGATAAAATTCCCCTTTCACGAAGTTCCAGATCTCCCAAAATTGTTTGAAGTCAACATCCTGTGCTAAATAACTGGGCACATCCCCTTGACCTACTACCTGCCCTTCCCCCTCTGGCACCACACTGGCAACACCTCTGTCTTTGCCGATGATGTACCCAAAACTGAAGGTTACAATAACCACGAGGATGCCAAGCAGAACCAAAAATGAACGTGGGATGGGACGCGAGAGTTTCGCCATAGATGCGTACAGGATATACAATGAGAGCTGATATGTCCAAATCCATGCGATTTTTCTTATTTCTCTTTTTTGTCTTCGCTTTTTTGATTTCTGCTCCTCTGGTTGTTTTATACACGGCTGGGTATCGATTTGATATCTCTCATGGTCGGATCGTTCATACGGCTGTGTTAAACATTTCAAGCGAACCACACAACGCCACGGTCGTCGTCGACCAAGTGCCCTTCTCCGACCGCACCCCTGCCGTTCTTGAAACGATTCTTCCTGGCGAACATCTTGTACGACTTGAAAAAACAGGCTATCTCCCATGGGAGACAATGCTCTCGTTTGAAAGTCGTGAGGCTCGCGTCCTGGGTCCGATCATTTTGTTTCTTGAGGATGAACCTGATCTCCAAGAAACCGTAGCGGCAATTCTTGTGTCCTCACACGCACCAACAAACCGTTTTGCGTATGTGACCCAACAAAGTTCTTGGTTAGAAGTTTGGATGATCTCCGCCTCTGATGCCCAAAAAAAGCTACTGATGCGACTTCCTTACGTCCCTACAAGTACCTATTCCCTTTCCTGGTCCAAAGACGGGACGTACATCGCCCTGAAGGAACAATCCGGATTGCGGCAAAATCTTTCGATCAGTCGTGTGAGTGATGGAAGCGTCATTGAACTGCCCGTAGCCGCACAGGACGCAGAAGACAGCTGGTGGGATCTGAGTGTTGAACCTCTATTCTATGTCCGTACGCAAACAACGCTCACTCGAATTGATGTGGCGAGTGGAATGTCACAGTCGCTTTTGTTCTCGGCTCATCTTGTCACGTTGTCTGATAATCAAGAGGTCATCCTCTCAATCAGCAATGATCGAGCTGTTCTCTCGTATCAAGAAGGTGAGGCGGCTTCGATCATCACGTATCTCCCACTTGGGAAATACCAATTTGTCCCTGCTCCTGAAGGATTGATCGCTCTCAACGATATCCAACGCAATAGACTGATCCTTGTGGACACAGAAGAACGAGAACAACCTATCCTTCTCAACGAAGAAGCACGCCTCTGGAAATGGCATCCATCCGGAGATGTTCTGTTGTACTCAAGTGGATACGATCTCAAGCGCTATGTTCGCTCTGCCCACGAAACCCAGACGCTAACGCGTCTTTCCACCCAGATCGAACAACTTGATTGGTATCCACAGGGAACCTGTGCGATCTATCGATCGGATGGGACCACGATGGCGCTCAATCTAGATGGAACCACAGTCCTCTCCCAGACAGTACTCGCAACAGGACTTGGGGGATCGTTCTGGATCAGTCATGATGGCAACACACTCTCGACACTCCTCCAAACAGAAACTGGATGGGAGTGGTGGAAAAGAAACTTACAAAACTAAACCTTCTTGCCAAACCATTTTGCAGAATACCTGAGCCAACTTTTAATATGGGCGCGGGTTTGGCGATTAGACAAAAGCTGGCTGACCATCCCCCCGCCCTTGGCTGACTCTTTGGCATAGGCATGATAGACAACAGCCTCAGGAAGATAATACACGGGTCGACCCCGTTCCCAGCATTGACGGCACAAGTCGACATCCTCGTAGTACATAAAATATCGATCGTCAAATCCTCCAAGCTCCCGAAACAGCTTTCCGTCGATCATGAAAGCCGAACCTTGTACCCAATCAACGAGCCTCCGTTTGTGGTGACCAAAATCTTCCATCAAAAACGTGCGGCGGTGAACCTCCGATTTTTTTTTGTCAAGGAGCGATGTCCGTTGCACAAGCGGCGTATACCAAGACGGGAAGCGTCGACAGGTCTCTTGCACGCGACCGTCCATATAGAGAATTTTTGGGGCAACAATGCCTACCCGTGGATATCGTTTGAAAAACGCGTGGAGTTTATCAACCACAGTGACATCGTCGATCCGCGTGTCTGGATTCAGGAAGAAATAATAATCCGCATGGATCTCCTGCGCTCCGCGGTTGCAGGAGGAACCAAACCCGCAATTACGGTCACGCAAAACAACGATCGACTCCGGGACGAACGATTTCACGTAGGCATGCGCGTCAAATGCGGTCGACGCATTGTCCACAACAATAAACCTCACGTCCAACGACGTATGCGCCAACAGTCGGCGTACCGACGTTAAGCACGCTGAGTCGAGTTTATTCGTCGAAACGGTCACGATGGCAATGTCTGCATGTTCCTGTGGGTTCATACAAAATGGTGGCGTTTAGCCATGAGTGTTTTCCAATTCGCTTTGCTGGTCGAAAACGCCCAGGTGACAGCCCGGGGCTTTGTCACAAGAAGAAAGACAAGTTTCGCGAGCTCGAAGGGAATGATCGCCCATCCCTTGCGCAGGTATGCCGACCATGGATAAAAAGCGAATAGATTCCAGAGATGATTGCGGTAGGAGTGTGCCACGGCGTAAAAGGAGACGCCACGATGTACCCATGAGCGCCGAAATGTCCGATGATGGACGGCTGTAACCGTTGGAACAACGACACAATCCCAATGTTCGGCTTGCAACCGAAAAGCCAATTCGACATCCTCCTTGTAGGAACCAAATCCAGGATCAAAAAGTTGTCCATCGTGACTTGCTTGTATCACCGCCTCACGACGCAACAACGGGAGCGTTCCCGCCACGCCAAACACACGAAATGGTTCCGTCCTTCCAGGAACATCTTCTTTGCCTTCTGAGATGTTAGAAACTCGACCGTTGAGGTGAAGGCGCAACCCAAGGCTGTCAATGCGTCCATCGGGACGGACAAGTTTCCCAGACACCGCCGCGGTCCGGGGATGTTCATCAAGATACTGACGTAGTATCGCAATATAGCCAGGGGCACAGATAACATCGTCATTTACAAGGAGCACATACGGAGCTTGATGGCGTTCAAAGAGCCACTGATGTCCACCAGCGAACCCGAGATTCATTTCGCTCTGGTCAATGGACATAGGCAACTTCGGCTGATACGGGAGAATGGTAGACATCATCTCTGGCAGGACAGCATCCGAAACCCCATTGAGCAGAATCTTCAATTCCCAATCACGGTCGCTTTGCCCCAATAACGAATCAAGCAATCCAGGTAACGTATCAACCCGAGCGTGCGTAAGAAGTTGGAGAATAACCCTGGACATATCCCTTACTTCCACTTAGAGGAACGAAACCGACAGAGGTCGGCGATCGCCGCGACCCCAATAACATATGGCCGTAACGCAAAAATAATTGCCGCTTGAGGTACCCCATGCCATTTCAAGAAGTAATTTGCCATACTCTTTGAGAGCCTGGTTTGTTTGAGGCGCATGGACTGCTGAGAAAACGCCTGGCCAACCAAATCCACGCACGAGACCTCGGCGCTGTACCAAATCTTCCAGCCTGCCTCTCGAACCCGTCGGCAGAGGTCAACTTCTTCAAACCAGATGAAAAAATTCTGTGCATCAAGTTCCCCGATCCGTCCATACACATCGCGGCGGAACGCAAAAAACGACCCACGCACTTGCTCAACCTCAGCACTGTGTGTGTAATCAAAATCCTTCGCCAGATAACGGTTTAAGACCTGCGGAAAAAGATGTGGAAGTTTAAGGAGGATGGCCAGCTGATCGAACAACCGCGGATCGCGACGGACAGATTCAACCAGTGTTCCATCCGGCCGCACCAATCGAACCCCTAAAACCCCGATGTCCTGACGACGCATGAGCGTGCCGTATGCATGTTCAAGTACCCCTTCGCCCATCAACATATCTGGATTAAACAAGACAAACACGCGCCCACGCGCTCGACGAAGACCTTGGTTGCACGCATACGCAAATCCTCGGTTATGCTCGTTTTGGATGAGGTCAACCTTCGGAAACTCTTGTCGGATCATGGATGGGGTCCCATCGTGAGACCCATTGTCGATCACGAGAACTTCAAACGGAATGTGTCCGGGCAAGGCAAATAACCCCTGAAGATTTTTCTGTAGAGCAGAACGGATATTCCATGAAACGATAATGATAGAAATGTCCGGAGTCATACCTGAATTGTCTCGGTCAAAAGAAATTCACGCAATGCCTCACGGCGTGGTCGTAATGGCGGTAATTTCGTGTTCAAGAGGGCGGCGAATTTTGGGCGTGACGCCGGACGTGGAGGAAAGACTTCTGATGGGACAGGGATGAATGGCGTTGTGACTCCGGCAACCTCAAAAATTTCCTTCGCAAAGCCGTACCAGGTTACTCCAAGCCCCTCGTTCACCACATGATACACTCCAGGCACATTTCCTTGCTCAATGAGAGAAAAAGTCGCGTGAGCGATGTCTTTGGTATAGGAAGGGCAACCTACTTCCTCGTCAATAATTTTCAATTCAGATAGTTCATTGGAGAGTTTCATCATCAGGTGGACAAAGCTTGGTTTGGAAGCGTCCGTAAGGCCAGGAGTTCCGAAAATTTTTGAGAGACGGAGGATATACCACTGACCGCCGGCTTGTTCAACAGCGTTCTCCCCCATTGCCTTGGTGCGTCCGTACGCGTTGATGGGGCATGGGTCAGCATCTTCCCTATACCCTCGAGGGTTGTCGCCGGCGAATACGTAATCAGTGCTGTAGTGGATGAAAGGAATCCCGCGATCCGCCGCGGCGCGGGCGAGATTTCTTGGTCCGTGGACATTGATGGCTTCAGCTAGAGGATAGACGGCAGGATCCTCAACCTTGTCGACAAAGTTGTATGCGGCCGTATTAATCAACAAATCGGGTGCGTGATGATCCAAGGCGTCTTCGATCTGACCGCGCTGGGTGATATCCAATGTCTGGCGATCGGTTCCGATGACGGCGTGGCCACGGCTTTGGCATGCCTTCAAAACATCTTGCCCAAGCGTTCCGCTCGCTCCAGTGATCAAAATATTCATAGGCCAAACTGAACCAGACGAGTAACATCCGCAAACGATGGTTGTGTTACATCCCGATCCGACAAAATGGGCTTCTGTCCATGGAACGGCCATCTGATGCCTATTTCAGGATCATCATACGCCATGCCGCCGTCCGATGGTTGGTGGAACAAGGCTCCGCACTTGTAGAGTAATTCACATTCTGTCATTGCAAAAAAACCATGCGCGCAACCTGTCGGGATATAGAGCAAGCGATGGTTTGATTCACTCAACTCAATCCCCATCCATTTTTTAAATGTGGGTGAAGATGCCCGCATATCAACAACCACGTCATACAATTTTCCGCGGGTACAGCGTACGAGCTTTGACATCTCGTATGGGGGGTATTGGAAATGGAGCCCCCGAAGGACACCTGCACAAGAGCGGGAATGGTTATCCTGGACAAACACGTCAGGGATTCCCAGTTGAACAAATTTGTCTCGTCGGTAGCTTTCAAAAAAAAGACCCCGATGATCTTCGTGGATTTCGGGTTCAATGATCCAAGCACCATGGATTTCTGTGGGGATTTTTTGCATAATTACACGTGGCCTCCATTGCGCTCAACTTGCTTTTGGTACCACTCACTGTACCCGGCGCTTTGTTTAATCGGTGCCCACCACTGTTTATTCTCCCGGTACCATTGAACCATTTCACGGAGCCCGTCTTCAAACGAAACTTGTGGTTGCCACCCAAGTTCCGTTTGGATTTTGGTGTATTCAATGGCATAACGGCGATCCTGTCCTGGCCGATCGTTGACAAACCTGATCATGTCCTGGCTCAACCCCATCAAACGCAAGAGCGTTTTGGCGGTATCAAGGATGGAACACTCATTCCCGCCACCCATCATATATGTTTCGCCAAGTTTCCCTTTTTCAAGTATCAGCAAAACCCCACGCGCATGATCCTGCGCATGAATCCAATCACGCACTTGCGAACCATCACCGTGGATGACCACAGGTCGTCCTTCAAGAAGGTTGGTAATGGCGATGGAAAGAAATTTCTCTGGGTACAAATAGGCTCCGTAGTTATTTGTACAATTGGAAATGGTTGCTTGAAGGCCGTGCGTATGGACCGAGGCGCGCACCAAATGATCCGCCGCGGCCTTCGTAGCTGAATACGGGTTAAGCGGGGCATACGGACTCCCCTCATAGAACTTTGGATCCGTCGGTCCGAGTGATCCGAACACTTCATCTGTGCTGACGTGATGAAAGCGTTTATTGTATCGACGGCAGGCATCGATCAGCCTTCCTGTCCCCAAAATGTTGGTCAAGATAAACGGTTCAACGTCATGAAGGGAACGGTCAACGTGCGTTTCTGCGGCAAAATGAACAACCGCATCAACAGATTCAATGAGTGTATTCACTAAGTCACGATCTGTGACCGAACCGTACGCAAATCGGTAACGTGGATGCGTTTGAATATCAAGCGTCGTCGACAAATTTCCCGCGTATGTCAGTGCATCCAGGTTCACGATATTCCACTCTGGCCGCTGGTCAAGAACGTGCCGAATAAAGTGGCTTCCGATAAATCCACAGCCTCCTGTGACGAGTAATTTCATAGTGGCAGAATCTTAATCTGTGGGTCGATGCATGTCAAAAGTCCCATGTGATCAAGGTGAGCGGATAAGCGAGTAAAGAATGGCTGGACACGCCGCTGAAATAAAAACGAGCGGAACACGATAGACACCTAGATCCGCGACGAAATTCCATGTGATGACCGAGAGGACCACCCCAAAAACGATGACGAACAACAGATGCATGAGTGGCCGTTGTTCATACGTTTCCAAAACGGAAGACCACGCAATGCCAAACACGATTCCCGCAAGCAAAAAAATGTGGACAGAAAAATAGCGAGAGACAAAGCCTGGTTCCGCGACGTCGACAAGCCAAAAAACGACGTAGGAGGTGAGGTTCACTAAGAACCCCATGCGCAGGATCGATTCTAAGGGTTTAAATTTTTTCTGTTGCCAAATCATACCTAGTAATGAGTAAACCACGTATCAATGCGATGGATGAGTAATTCCGCACCAAGCTCCTTGATGAGCGGTGTGGAGAAGCTAAACTTCCATGTCTGATCCTCTTCATATACATCCCAGGCGACAAATGGGATTGTGGCAACAAGCCAATCGCCTTCTTGGCGCGGGGACTGATACTGAGCCAAAACATAGTCGATGCCTAACTGTTCAATCGTCGTGTAGGCGTTCAGGGAAACGGGATCGGGGTTGAAATACTGAGACGGAGAAAACGCAAACTTCCCTTCGGTCACAATCTCCACATCTCCGACGGGAACGACAACGCTCTCAAGTCCCTCATCGACAAACGCGAGTGTATACCAGGCATAGGGCTGGGCAATCTCGAAGGTCTGCGTCCCAGCGGTAATTGTCTGCACGCCTTGTGCGTGACGTGTTTGAATCCGTATGCGTTTCGATTCGGTAAAAATCGTTGCTCCCCTACTTGGCTCCCGATACCCGATCTCGTCGCCGATAAAAAGCGTATTGAGAAATACCAGTTTCTGTTGCTGGGTCTGGATGTTCCTGAAAAAAATATCTCGTGTCGTATTCATGACGAGTTTGTACACACCTTCAGGCAAGCCATCTGCCTTCAGGATGAGCTTCTTGAGTCCATGGTCCACAACGGTATCATCGCTCACATTCCCATCGTCGCTTGCGCGAGCCTCTGCCATGGGTTGATTATTCTCATTAAACACAGTCACCTGCACAACGTCCTCCCCCTCGTCTCGGTTCATGTCCATGTACTGGAACACGAATGAAAGAGGTTCGTTCTTAATATAGGTTTTCAGCTCATGATGCCCACGCAAAGAGACGTCTATCGACTGGATGGTGGATGTTGGTTGGTACCCGTCGATACGATAGGGCACATCGAAAGCCGTTCGATACACAGCCACGGCATCGCGCGGGGGAGGGTTGGCAAAAAAATCTGCAAGCGATGCGTATGTTTGTTCTCGCTGAAGCAGAACCATCCCATCCTCGTCAATCCGATTCCACGTCGATTCATCGATTAGACGGTTGTGGAGAGGATAAAGGGTATATCTTTCTGGATTCACTCCTGCCAGACCTCCCAATTCGATAATGGGAAGTGATGCATTTTGGAACCAAACGTCAAAGACGACCTGGTCAAAAAAATTCTTCCGATGTGGATGCAGGAAAAAAAATGCGGGATCTTCTGTGATGGCTTGGGTCGCATCCCCGTCTTCATTTTTGTACACGTCCGAGACACGTGTCTCTGGTTTGATCTCATCGATGAACGGGGAGGATTGCCCAACCTCATGTGTGACGACAAACACGCCGCTTGGCACAAACCACAAATTCAAAAGCCAGCCCAGGACCACCAGGGGAATGGCGATAAGAACAAGTTGAATGAGTCGGGTAAGGAGAATCATGGGGAATTTATTCGATAGAGGGACTCATCTCCATACGTCTCAACAAGCTCGATACCAAGATCCATCCGTTTCAGTCGCGAACGATTGAGATACGCAAAATCTTCTTCAGGGAATGTCACACCATAATAATACAGGGTCGTCGCTTGAGAGAGGGCAGGCATGGCATCATAGGTCGCCTCGTCTCGCAGGGGATACCAAACATGTCGATGGGGGAAAAACAACTTGTCGCCGCGATCTACGATAATCACACTCGTGTCTTCTGTAGAGCGCAGGACAGACTCTTGAATCTGTGCGGAGTCTGAAAGTTCCTCTCGCATCTTCACGAGCCCATCCTGACCCTGCACAAAGACGCTGTTGATATTCAGACCAAGGACTCCAAGAAAAAGGGTGGTGACGATGAACCCGCGCGCCAAACGAGACCTTCCTCGCGCGGCGATCCATTGAATCGTCATGGCGATCATTGGTGTGGTGAAGAGGTACATGGGGAGCCAGTATCGAACATACGAGTTGGCCATCGTGATCGCCGTGGGGTCAGGATTGTCGTGAATCTCCCAACTCCCATACATGAGAACCAACCAAAGACTCACCGTGGTCGCAAGAGCGATCACCCACCGGACGTTGCGTCGATGATGTGAGGAAGAGAGCAAGAGGAAAAATCCAGGCAAAGCAAGCATCGACAACCACCAGAACATCCCCACGGCGTACGTGGAAAAATGGCGCCAGGCGTTCATGGGATGAAATCCAAATGGGAGCAGAGCCACCGAGTCAACAGACTCGCTGACAACTAGCTCGGTCGCAGAAGGTGTCCCAAGGGTATAACCGGTTGTGAGTGGATGCCCATACGTCAGATAATTCATCAGAAAAAAAAGACCAAGTCCAACAGCAAGACCAAATAAACCGGCTCGTACACGTCGCCATGAAAGCGAGCGCCACCAAATACATCCAGCAAGCACAAGCCCGATGCTGATCCAAAGAAACTCAGAGGTCCGAACAAACAACGCAAGCCCGACGCACAGTCCACTAAGCAAATCGTTCCACACAGAGCGATCCACCTCCGCCACCTTTCCACCTATAGGTCTCACTACCCACAACCATGTTGCGAGTACAAGAAGGTCAAGGAACAATATATTGTGCATGAGTCCCCTTGCGGAGTAATACCACACGGCTGGATGGAGCAAAAAAAATGCGAACGCCATGTTTGCGACGGTTGAAGTGGTGTACCGCTCGACGAGCTGGCGCCACCCATATGCGGCGAGAATCGTCAAAAGCGGTGTGAAGATCCAGAGAACCATCGGACCCAGAATCATCACGAAAAACCCGTACAAAAATGGCAAGCCCAAAAAACTCCCAGGCACAAGCTGTCCGTCTAAGACGAGCGTACTGCGCGGATGGAGACGATTAAATTGCCCGGCGAGTTCGTCGTCAGGCCCCGCGAGCGACAGCGTCTGCGCGAACTGTGTTGCAAAAAATGCGTTGGCAGTCTCGTCAGGTGAAACGTACAACTGAGCAGGATTTACAAGCACGAGACTGCCAACAAAAAACAAAACGCTCACAAGCACCAAACCCCCCCCCCCTAATCCTTTCAGTCCTTTTGATCCTTCTCGTCCTTCCCTAGAGCCCATAGGTAAACAAACTGATCACCGCAAACACAATCGCCAGTGAGAATGTTCCCACGGAGATGGGGATAAAAAGATCAAATCCCGCCCACAGAGCAATCAGCAGCATCAGCACTCCGGAAACCTGCAAAAACATTTTTGTCTTTCCAAAAATATTCGAACCAATGTGTTTTCCTTGGCGTTTACGAATATACCCACCAATTAACAGCATGGCTTCCACCCCAACAATCAAGATTCCAAAAATAACATTCACGTGCTGGATCACGACCAACAACACAACCGAGCCGATCAATACTTTGTCCGCGAGCGGATCATAAAACGTCCCCCAATCCGTCACTTGGTTACGCAATCTTGCAAGGGAGCCGTCAATGGCGTCTGTAAACGCCACAAACAAAAAGAGCGGTACGCCCACTCGAAACTGACTCGTATAGAGTAACCAAAGCACAACGGGCGTCATCACAATCCGAAACATGGTAACCATGTTGGGAGTAACGAAGCTCGGAATCAATGGGATGAGGCTGTAACGCATGATGTGGTCATGCAAGAACAACTTATGTGGATCGCGTTCAAACATATGGTAAAGTAGAGGCATTCACCTCTATGTTCCATCGTCTTGAGCTTAACATTTTTTGCGTGCTCTTCCTAGCGTTTTTTCTTTTTAACGCGAGTCTCCTCCACAGCGTCAGCCTCGGTGCGTTTCTCCTTTGCCTGTACCTTATAGTGTTTGGATGGGAGCTCGGTGGGGTGTTGGTCGCAAGCGAAAAAGCGGTTCTGCGTTGGTGGATCGGGATATGGATTCTGATTAGTAGTGTTCTCATTATCCTTACAGCCAGCTATTACATTTGGGCAATGACATCTGAAGTTGTGATTGTCTGTGTTCTCCTGACCCCGATCATTATCTTGTGGGTCACAAGGCGTTTCAAATCATCTTCGTTGTTTACGCACGCACATGACCTATGGCATGAACATCGCCACAAACTTCCTCGTCTTGTCTGGCTTGTCAGCGCGCTTCTCGTCTTTCTCTTTACCCTCTTCTTCACAACGCTCACTGGCTCCCCTGTCACAGAAGCGGTCCGTTCGGTCTGGGAACGCCTCCCTGTCAGCCTCTTCCTCCTATTCACGCTTAGCGCGAGCTTGGTGTTTGGCTCTCTCTGGCGCGGACGTGAGCGCGCGATCGCTCTGATCTTTGTCTGTGTCCTTGTCTTGGCATGCCTAAGTGTTGCCGCCATCGCATTCCCCATCGGGTTTGGTTTCGATTCGTTTATCCACAAAGCCACCGAATCGCACTTGGCTGAGTTTGGGACGATTACCCCAAAACCGCTTTACTACATTGGGCAATATGCCCTCGTCTTATTCGCGTATCACGGCTTTCAAATCCCTATCGATCTTGCCGACACCTTCCTCGTCCCTGTTCTCACCGCCCTCCTCCTTCCCATGGCGTGGTATTTCGCCGCCGTCCACATTACCCGCAAACGCGGGGTCGCCATGCTCACCCTCACAGGCATCTTCTTGCTCCCCCTCTCGCCATTCATCGTAACCACCCCACAGGCGCTGGCGAACCTCTGGACACTGCTCCTCGTCCTAGCCTCCGTGCCATATTTGCTTGAAAAAGAGCATCCACGCTTACGTGTCCTCTTTGTGAGTGCTGTTGCCACGCTGTTGATCCATCCCATTGCTGGAATCCCCACACTTTTATATTTCATGTTTTTATCAACGGATCCCCATAGCACGAATCCACGCACACCAAAAACAAACCGGATTGTGCGGCTCCTGCTTATCGCCTGCGCCTGTATCGTGTTGCCACTCTCATTTGTCGCCAATAGTCTCATGAGTGACCAATCGTTGGGACTCAACTGGGCTTCCCTCAATCCTGTCACCTGGGTATCGAGTCTGAACCTCGCGGTTTTTTTTGAAAATCGATTTTCCCCGCTCATGGACCTTGTCTATCTCTACGGCCGAAGCGCCATGGTGATTCTTGTACTGATCGCCGCGTTTGCTTGGATCGAATATCACCGTGACCTCTCTGCACGATTCCGTGCGCTTCTACTCATGGTTCTGGCGCTTACCGTAAACTACCTCATCATGTCAACGATCCTGGAGTTCACTTTCCTTATTGATTACGAACGTCTTAATTACGCCACTCGTCTCTTACCGCTCATCTCGTTCTTCCTCGTCCCTTTGCTGATCCTGGGACTGGGTCATCTTTTCGTAAACATCAAAGGTCAGCCCCTCATCTTACGCGCCTGTGTGTTGGTAGGTGTTGTGGCGATCGCCTCGAGCGCCTTCTATCTCAGTTATCCTCGGCGCGATGCGTATGAGACGAATCACGGGTTCAATGTGAGCCAGGCTGACATTGATGCTGTGCACCTGGTCGAATCATTGGCAGACGGTCAGCCCTATCTTGCCCTTGCCAACCAGTCGGTCTCTGCCGCCGCGATCCAAGAAATTGGCTTCCGTTATTACGGCGACCTCTTCTTCTATCCCATTCCCACTGGGGGCGAACTCTATGCGTCCTATCTTGAGATGAACGAGTCACCTACGAGAGAAATGGCACAAGAGACGCTTCGCCTGGTTCCTCAACACGGTGATGTAACAACGGTATTTTTTCTGGTTAACAATTACTGGTGGGATGCCCCCCGCATCATCGAGACAGCCAAAACAACCGCCGATGATTGGCGGAGTCTTGGCGAGGGACAGATTTATGTGTTCCGTTGGGATCTCTAACTTTTCATAATATCTTGCATGAGTACCTCCAGTCGGTCAACGTAGCGTTTAATGGAATACTGCTGTGCATACGCACGAATCGAATCGCTCTTTACCCACCACGCATCGCGTGCGTTGTGAATGGCGCGCATGGCTCGAGCTAAATCGTTTTCATCCCGAGGAGCCACCAACAGCCCTGTCTCCCCTTCCACAATGATCTCCGGAATGCCTCCGATCCGAGAAGCGACCACCGGCACACCAACCAAATAACTTTCATAGATCACCGTTGGAGAATTCTCGTAGCAAATCGATGGCACCACAACCGCGTCAACGGATTGCATAAGTTGCATCAAATGGTTGAGCGAGACGAACCCATGAAAATGGACACGCGAATCACGTTGGGCGCGGGAAGCGACAACATCCGCAAGACTTCCCTCTCCCGCGATGTGAAGTTCCATGTCTGAATCTCCCTCGTCGATGGCCGCCAATAGTTCGCGGATGCCTTTGTGTTCTTCAAGCTGACCGACGTAAAGAAACCGGGTCTTTGTTGCGATACGCGCGCCTCGGCCTGGTACTTGATCAGGAGGCATAGGGTTTGGAAGGATCTCAAGACGCGTATCCGTAAAGAATCCTCGCCCGCGATAGAAGTCTGCCAAAAACTGTGAAGGAGAGAGCACAAGATCGGGATTCCCTATTTCTCGCTTCACTCCACGCTCGTACCACCGTCGAAGAAACGAACGATTTAACAAGGACTGTTCCTGTCCGGCGATGAGGAGACCACTTGGGATCGAGAGTTGAACATCGTGGAGCGTGTGTATGTGCACAACACCTTGGCGCTGAATCTCTCGACCAATCGAAACGCCGATTCCCTTAAGATTGTGTGTCAAAATGACGTCGGGATCCTCGTTGCGAATGACGGTGCGAATGGCAGAACGACCAGAGGCACTGAATAAGTCAATGAGATGCCAAAATGCGCGAAGGGGAAATGGGACACAACGATCTTGACGAAGATAATAGAGATTGAGTGGAAAAAAACGATAAACGGCTTCCAGTGTGCGCTCACGTATGCGAGGGAAAAGACTCCTTAGCCCATCAAATGGCTGAGTCGTTAAAACAAACACCTCATGATCGCGCTCATACAGCGCATCGGCAATGCGCTGAGCAACAAGCTCTGCTCCCCCACGCGCCTCTGGTGGATAGAGATTTGAAACGATCCCGATTTTCATCTTATTCAACGGGGCTAAAGCCCCTAAGAAATTAGAATGCTTCGTCGCTTTAGCGGCGGTACAACCTGCTCGACTGTTGGTTCAAAACCGAATCGTAGGTCTGTTCTAAACGCGTAATCAACGGATCCCATGCATATTTTTGTTCTGCATGAATTCGCGCGGAGAATCCAAGTCGATGTCGAAGATCTACCTGCTCGAGAAATAACAAGATGGCTTTCTTGAGTTCCTCCACATCCCCGGGAGGAACCAGAAGCCCTGTATTCCCATCCTGGACCACGGTACGCACTCCAGGCAAATCAGAAGCGATCGTTGGAATCCCACTCGCCGCGGCTTCCAGCGCCACGAGTCCAAAAGCCTCGGCTCGTTTCGTCGATGGAAATAGATGGATATCTGCGAGACGATAATAGCGCGGGAGATCTTCTTGTGAGACATTTCCGGCAAACGTGACCTGTGATTCAAGTCCTGTCCCATGCGCCTGTGCGCGATAGGTTTCCTTCAAGTTACCGTCGCCGACAATAACCAACTGCCAATCATAGGCAAGAAGACCTTCGAGGGCATGAAAAATCTGTGGAAGGCCCTTGAACGCATGAGCCACGTCAAGTCCCCCAACAAATAAAAGCACCGGAGTTTCGTAAGGAATCTTGTGGTCTTCTCTCAACTCTTTTTCCTCTCCAGGATGGAATCGCGCAAGGTCCACACCAAACGGATGTTCCTCCAAGCGATCGTCGACATCGAGCTCAGCGAGAGCTGAATGTTTGGCGTAATCGAGTGAACTTACCAAGATGCGATCGACGCGATTCACAAGCCACGGGAAAAGAAGCCGTCGGTGCGCGCTAAAGAGCGCTCCCTTCATCCCATCGGCCGCCGCGTCCATGTGATAGGTCATGACGAGTCCTTGATCCGGACGCATCGCCTTGCGCACGATCACCGGCTCTGCCCCACCAAAAAATGGATAATGGAGATGCACGAGATCAAAACCCGCCAGTCGATGAAACAACGAAGGGAGCACTCCCGCATTGCCGATATGTAAAACGGAAGGAATGCGATGGATATGTCGAGGGTCGTTCTCAACGGTCTGATCCTGAATGGTAAACACATGGACGTTATATCCACGTGCACGCAGACGCTCCACATACTCAAACGCAACATGGCCCATGCCACCTCGGTACGGAGGATAGGTGCACACAACGTGAGCGATGGTGGCTTTTTTTAGATCCATATTCTTCATCTTCACAGCCGCTTTAGTGGCGTTCCGGACGGGGCTTTAGAATTCACAGCCACTTTAGTGGCGTTCCGGACGTGTTACTCACTCATGAGTGATGCAACGGGGCTAAAGCCCCTGAGAAAAAATTCCTAACGAATGACGCTTTTAAGAATGTACCAGAGACTGTTAAGAAATGGGTTAATGAATCGATCAACAACAAAACTCCTTGTTTCTTGATGCTCAATCCTTCCGGTCCAGAGCCGCACGATCTCGCGATCACTCACGCGACGGAGGAACCGACTTTCGCGACGTTTCCTCATCACATATATCCACGTTCGTGGGCTCAAAAGATTTACATACGCGAGAAATTTTTCCTTGAGCCACCCGCCTTTGATCGCAAACAAGATGAGACCGATCTCCGTCATGAAAAGAAAAGGGGCAAGAACAATAAGTGTCCATGCTCTCAGATGCGAGGCATGCACGAGGATTCGGTTCCGTTCCATCCAGTAAAACTTTTGAATCGAACGTTTGAACTCATAGTCATGGTACGCGATTGAGTCGACGGCAAGAACATTTTTGTACCCAGCGAGTCGAATTCGCCAGCCGAGTTCAAGGTCCTCGTGATACAGAAAAAGAAATGGATCGAGCACTCCCACCTGTTTGAGCACGCTCGACCGATACAAGACCGCCGCCCCACTCGCGTACACGATCTCAATCACAGGCGCTGCATGGGTACCAGAAACATTTCTTGGCCCGGCTTTGCCAGCAAGAAATGTTTCTGGTACCCATGCAGTGGCATCCCAGGCTTTTCCATTATCGCGAACAAACCCGAAGCCCAAAAAGTGCACCATGCCTCCGGTCGCGTTGATGATCTCTGGATGTTTCCATAACATAATCCGCGACTGCACAGCCCCAATCGATTTGTCTGACTCCGCAAGCTTCACCGCTTCCATGATCGCATCCGAGTGAAGCTTCGCATCCCCATTGAGCAGATACACATACTCAGCTCCCCCCAACAAGGCATGGCGAATGCCGAGATTATTTCCTTGGGCGAATCCAAGATTCGTCGCGCTGGGCAGGTACGTGATCCCCGATTGCTCTCTCAACCAGTCTGAACTTCCGTCCTTGGAATCGTTATTCACGACGATAATCTCAAGTTTCTCTGATGGATAACTCAATGCGCGGAGCGACTCGAATACCTCCGGTAGGTAAGACCGATTGTTATGACAGAGATAGATGATCGCGACGCGAGGCAACATGCTCTACTTTTTTTTCTCAAGTTCATCCATTGTTAATTTACGCACGAGCCCGGTGATCTCGCTCTCTACTTGCTCGATCTTCACGTACAGACGGAAGATCAAGTAGAAAATCACGATCAACGAAAGATAGATCACCACATCTGCGCCGCGGCCAACGCCTACGGTGCGGGCGAGGGAATCTGCGGTCTGCGGAAGCGCCGCGACCGTTCCAGCTCCAAGCCAAAAGAGCATCCAGAAAAGGAGCCAACGTCTGCTGACGGCTCCTTTTTTGAATTGCAGAACGGTACGTGTAACGGCGAACAGGGCAAACACAATAATCAGGACCTGGATGATCGACATACCTACTGAGTGAATCGACGGACAACAAGTTTTAAGAGTGTCTTGATTCCGATGAAGAAACTTTGACCTTTCGAAAGTGAGTAATCGGTATAGATTGCTTTAATCGGAACTTCGACAAGAACCAGTTTGTTGCGTTTTGCCTCTGCAATGAGTTCCGACGAGACCTCCATGCGGTTCGTTTTAATGTAAATTTTTGAAAGTGCGTACTTCGTAAACGCACGAAATCCTGATTGGCTGTCTGTAACCCAAGCGCCAAACAAGAAAAACGTTACAAGGTTTCCAACGACTTGTGCTACCCGTCGTTGTATTGGCATGCCCACGAACCCGGTGAGTAAGCGCGAACCGATGACCACATCCGCCCCTTGTTCAATCGCCTCGACAAACTTCTTAATTTCGGTCGGATCATGCTGTCCGTCTGCGTCCAATGTCACCACGATATCCGCTCCAAGTTTCTGTGCGACCGCAAAACCCGTGCCAATGGCCGCTCCCAGTCCACGATTGATCACGTGGCTCACGACCATCGCCCCTTGCGTACGCGCCATTTCCGCCGTCCGGTCTGAACTCCCATCGTCCACAACAATAATGCCGTCTACATACGAACGGACGCGCGTAAGCACATCGGCAATCGTCGTTTCTTCATTGTAGGCCGGGATCAGCGCGAGCGTCTTCATAGACTGGAGAGAAGTAACTTGTTGGCTTTC
>SCSL01000007.1 GCA_004298405.1 Patescibacteria group bacterium
CCAGAATAATGCTCGCTATCGCTCGCGAATTTATTTACATCAGCTAACACGGCAGGAAAACAGCTCATTTACGAGAAATCCTTAATATGGTATAGTGTAATAAATCATCTAAACCATATTAAATATGTCCTACTTAAAACAATCTTTACAAGACCGTCTCAATGACAAACTGAAGCGCCTCAATAAGCTTCGCCCTCTTCCAAAGTCGGCTGTTGAAAAACTCCGAGATCAACTTCGTATAGAAATGACATACAACTCAAATGCCATTGAAGGTAATTCCTTGACACTCAAAGAGACGTTTCTTGTTATTAACGAGGGATTGACTGTGAAAGGCAAACCGCTCAAAGATCATTTGGAGGCCAAAGACCATTATCAAGCCCTTGAGTATCTATATGATCTTATTGAAAACGGAAAACATCACACGCTATCTGAACATCTGGTTAAACAACTTCACACACTCATTGTACAGGAAACTGATAAAGAATGGGCAGGAAGATATAGAACCTCAAATGTGATTATCGGCGGCGCAGATCACACCCCACCCGACGCGCTTGAAGTGCCACAACTCATACAGGATCTTATAAAGTGGTTCTCCACCGAAAGAAAAAAACTGCATGTGGTTGAACTTGCAGCACTCACGCACCACAAACTTGTTTATATTCATCCTTTTTTTGACGGAAACGGTCGTACATCAAGATTGCTCATGAACCTTGTTTTAATGCAGGATGGTTTTCCGTTATCAATCGTGCTGAAAAATGATAGAAAAAAATACTATCGTGCACTTGACCAAGCTGATAAACAAAATTATGAGTCATTTGTCCTTTTTATCGCGCAATCAGTGGAACGATCGCTTGATCTTTATCTAAAAACACTCACACCGACAAGTGAGAAAAGAGAGAAATACATGAAACTTGCTGATATTGCAGAAAAAACTCCTTATTCCGCAAAATATCTGAACCTTCTAGCACGCCAAGGCAAGCTCGAAGCGCACAAAGAAGGACGAGATTGGGTAACAACAAAAGAAGCTGTGGAGCGCTACATGAAAAAGCGGGATAGAAAAAGAAAGGTGAAATAACAGGCTCTAACCTCCTCTTGCACCCCGCCAACATTGAAAAAAGGAGAGGTAATAGACATTAAATCCACCTCAAAATTTCGTCGTGGTCTATGGTGGTGAAATCCGTCGTGTCCACGATTTTTGTTTTTCCATCGATGGGGAGTGGAATAAACGTCTTGTTGAAGAATCGTCGATCAAATTCCTCCAGGACTGATTCAAGCGAATCGTTGTGGCCAGGATGTCGTGTTGAGTTGGCTCGCTCGATGAACCGCTCGCGAGCAACCACTGGATAGCTTGTGAGCCAAATCTGTACAAGCTCAGCTTCGTACGTTTGTGAAAACGCGTGAAGCCACTCGCAGTCGGTAGGCCATAGGAACGTCGCTTCTGCTACGACACTTTCCCCCCGCCTAAGATGAAGTTCGATGAGATCACGAAATACCGGAAACGCCAGCCGACCGATCTCCTTTGACCAGGCACGATCTCGATATCCTCCGACATCGAATAACACTTCCTTGATCTCATCCAAAGAAACGCGTTGAATTTTCAACGCGTTTGCAATCTTTTTTGAAAGCGTCGACTTTCCTGTTGCCAGCGAACCACCAACCAGGATCAGTTTAGCGACCATATCGTCGTGCAAGGAGCTCCTCAGCAATCGCCCGCTCTTCTTGTGTGTTAATCCCAACGGCTTCTTCCGGTGGAATACTCATGCTTGCAATATCATGACCCTGCGCGACGGCAAGTTCAACAAGGTCTGTTAAATAATACTCGCCGTTTGCGTTGAAATTTTTGATCTGATTAATATTGTCCCAAAGCCATTTTGTATGAAAACAATAGAGAGCGGGGTTCACTTCCGTGATGGCTTGCTCGCTTTCCATGGCGTCCTTGTACTCCCGGATGGCCATAATGTGACCATGCTTGTCACGAATGATACGCCCCCAATGGACATAAAGAGGCCATGCAGAAAATGACGGAACCGTTGTGGTCATCATAGAAAGCACACCACCGCTTGTCTCTTGAAGATGAGCAAGATGCTGAAGTGTCTCTTTGGAGATGAACGGATGATCGCCGTATAAAACGATAACCGCGTCCGCATCTGTCACAGCGTTACGACAAGCATTCACGGCGTGCGCTGTCCCAAGTTGCTCCTGTTGCACAACATACTCGCACACACCGTTCCATCCTTCGCACAACTTCGGCTGATCCGGTCCAATCACAATAACGGGAATCCCATCGACCCCAGACTCCTCCACGGATTCGTAGAGATGTTGAAGGATCGGCTTGCCACCAATGGGAGTGAGAGTCTTAGGAAGCTCCTGTTTCATGCGCGTGCCTTTTCCGGCCGCGAGAATGATGAATCGGAATGTCATAAAAGCGCCTCTATGGTATCAAGAAGTGCTTTTTTGACAAGATTGACAGGGTCCGTGACGGGTGATCTCTCATTAAGCAAAAAGAAGAGTTCCAATGATGCCCGTCAAGACTCCGAATGTAAAAATAAAAACATGCTTGAACAATCGACAAACGGTGCAGTCACGTTTTGGTTGTGAATCCATATAACGCAACTAAACCACTACGGGCTGAAAGCCCGTAGGTTTATAGACGCTCGGGCTTAAAGCCCTCGTGGGCTTATTCGAGAATAAAGTTTGTATCATCGTTGGCGTCATGTCGGTGGT
>SCSL01000008.1 GCA_004298405.1 Patescibacteria group bacterium
GATCATCTGAAAGAGGACGCTGGGTATAGATCTCGTATAGAACAAAGAGTTCGTATTTACTCAATGGAACGCTTGTTTCTTTTTTTCTTGAGAGAGATTCCAACAATGTTAGTTCTTGAGTTTCAATGGCTCTTTTTTCCCATTGATACATCTCAATGCGTAACTTCATCATCTCTTGGTCTAGCGCTTGTTTCTTTTGTTGTGCGCGTTGCTTGTCCGTTTCATCACCAGAAGTTAATGCTTTCTCAAAAGAAACATCAAAATCCTGTTTTAATGAACGGATACGTTCTAGGGAAACCCTTGCCTCTTGGCAGAGATGGTTGTTGGGCATAGTCATTCAAAAGCTAGAGAACCAGCGTGAAAATAATAACAGGAACTTGGGGTGTAGGCCATTTACCTCAGGTTTTTTCATGGTCCCTCACACGGGGGTTTAAAGTTGCAAACCAGGTACTCAAGGGAACCAAAAGAACAAGGGCGCAGGTTCCGGCTAAGGTGCGGACAACTTCCTCGGCGACGATTTCGTTTTGTAAAAACTCTTGATAGCCACCGAATTGATTCATGAACAGAAGGAAAGCAGGAAGAGCCGCGCCCGCATACACCAAAATGAGTGTATTTACGGCCGAGGCAATATGGTGCCGACCGATACGCATAGCCTTTGTAAAAAGCTCTTTTCGAGTGGTGTGAGGATTTGCAAGAAGCAACTCTGACACAATTTCTGATTGCGTGATAGCGATATCGTCAAGCACGCCTACCGCACCAAGAATCAATCCTGCCGCAAGAATTCCCACAGGGATCTGCACAGGATCAAGCTCCCAAAAGAGTAGAGCTCCCTCCTCTGACGCTAGACCGGACAGTCGTGCCACGTTCAAAAAAACGTCTGTGAACACAAGAACGAGCCCAAGTCCTCCCAGCGTGCTGAGGTACGCAAAAAATGTTTGTCGCTTGAATCCATGGGACAGATGCATGTTTACCCCCAAAATGATCGCCGAGGCTACAACCGTTGCAAGAACGGGATCATTCCCCGCAAGAATGGCAGGAAACAATCCACCAATCAGAATGACAATCGTAATACCAAGACCCAGAAGGGAGAGAAGTCCTCGAAGCAAGCCAATCGCCAGAGTGATAAGGACGAAAAATCCGATGATCCACCACACGCCTGTCTGTCGTTTTACATCGTCAAGGTACACCTCGATCCCGTCTTCAACCTCGATCATGCGAAGATAGACTTTATCCCCTGTCTTGAGTTCAAAACCAACTCCCGAGACAAACGAGTCGGCTGTCTCGACAAGGAATTCTTCTCCGTACGGAGTCTGAGCTTTGAAGATATACTGACGTACACCGCCCTCGAGATCCTCTACGGAGAGTATTTCTATGATGGTCGCTTCGGCCTCACGAGCGGTGAAACCCTCTTGACCTAACACCGGTGCCGGCATGACAACACAAAAAAAGAAAAAAAGAACGAAAGCAAATTTTTTGTTTGTCTTAGTCACCATAAGTAAACCACCAATCTAAAATTTGCCGAGCGAGTGGAACTGCCGCGTCGTTGCTCTCTCCTCCTTCCTCAATAAGAACAACAAGGGTGATCGTAGGATTTTCATAGGGACCAAATCCGGTAAACCAGGAGTGGTAGGGTTCATCGCCTGGCGTTTGTGCTGTCCCCGTTTTCCCTGCGACTGCCTCAGAAAGAGTGCTCATCGATCTTGCGCTTCCTTCCGTTACGGTTTGTCTCATCCCCTGTCGCACGAGAGACATGGCGAAGGCGTCTAGATCTTTGATACGGACAGGTGGAACATGCGCAAGAAGATCGGCGCCAAATCCATCTGCTTGCTCGACCATGTACGGGGTTATCTTTGATCCACCGTTTGCGACAACGGCTGTTGCAACGGCCATCTGCAAAGGAGTTGTAAGAAAATCCCCTTGTCCAATCGCAAGATGGTAGGTATCTCCAACATACCACCTCTCCCCTTTTACGTCCTGCTTCCATTCCTTTGATGGAAGAAATCCATCCGCTTCATTTGGAAGGTCAATCCCCGTTGTGGATCCAAAGCCAAACCTACCCGCATAGTCCGTAATACGTTCTACACCCAGACCCGTCACCGCATCAAATCCGCCTCCAACGATGTAGAAATACGTATTCACCGACTGAGCGAGCGCTTTGCGAACATCCGTCACTCCATGCCCGCCTGCTTTCCAGTCTGGAAAAAACCATTGCCCAATGCGTAGTCCACCTGTGGAGACAAAGGAGGTATGCTCCCCCACAATTCCCTCCGCCAGCGCCGCGTAGGCGATCACTGGTTTTAATGTAGATCCTGAAGGAAATTCCCCTGAGATGGCTCGAAAAAACAATGGTTGATCCTCGTTCTCAACCAAACGCGTGTACCGATCCTGAGAAATTCCATCCGTAAATTCATTCGCGTCGTAGCTTGGCAGACTCACAAGAGCGCGGACCGCTCCTGTTTGAGGGTCTAATGCCACGACTGATCCTCGAGAAGCTCCAACCCGTTCAAACGTCGCCTGCATCTGCGTCTCGATAAATTTTTGAAACTCAACATTGAGACTTAACGTCACATTGGATCCCAGAACAGAATCCTCTTTTGAGAGGATCGATAATTTTTCGCCGAGGGCGTCAACTTCGTACACAAGCCTGCCAGGAACACCTCTGAGAAGCTCCTCATAGGTACGTTCCAGTCCTGTCTTTCCAATGGAATCAATGGGACGATACCCTTCCCCTTTATGCGCTTCGAAATCCGCTTCACTCAGCGCCCCGGTGTATCCCAAGACATGCGAAAGTGAGGGGGCGGAGGAATCATAGATACGCTTCGTTCGAGTTGTCAGGGAAAAGCCTGGCAAATCAGAAACTTCAATCGCTAAACGGATGGCGGATTCATAGGGAAGATTGTCCACAATGGGAATCGGATCAAACGGATGGGTGCTGTACTGGGACAAAAGGAGATCAAGATCCGTTGGCTGTACTCCGATAAGATTTGCGACTCGACCAAACAAGGCATGACGTTGTTCTTCTTCTGGAAGATCGGCTAGGGTCATCGTGAGCACAAACGCTGGTTCATTCCACGCCAGAGGAATGCCTGTGGAATCATAGATGCGTCCGCGAGCTGGAAGGAGGAGATCGGTCCGCTCCTTATTCTCACTTGATAGTGTGGAATAATGTTGGCCTTGAACAATTTGAACATGAGCTGACCGTCCAAAAAAAACGGCGACAACCACGATCATCAATCCCCATCCTAACCGAATACGTCGATGATTGATGGAGGTGGACAACGGAACCGGACCTCGATTTTGACGTGCATCTTGATGGGATGGAAGAGACAAAAAGTGTTCAAGATCGGAGTCAGAAGAATCTCCCGTAATCATACCATACCTGCCGTCTTGTTGGAGACGGAAGAGTGTATCGGAAGATGATCGTTTACGTCCGAACATATTAGATCCTATCAAGGAAAAGTTGTTTCACCCACACCTGGATACGACGCAACGGAGGGAAAACGAACAGAAGCAGCAAACAGGCAAAAAACACGGCCCACAAATTTACAGTCAAAACAGACCTCCACAAAAAGGGGGCTGAGGTGAACACATGCGAAAGAGCTCGTATCGATACTTCTGATACCGTCAGCACGGTCAGACACAGGATCGAGGTTGCCGCCATGCCATAGAAAGATCGATTCGTAAACACATGGGCAACCAAGAGCATCATAGTTCCTGTGAGCAAGGTGTAAGAAAAAACTTCAAGGGGGGCATGGGAAATCGAAAGCACATCAAGAACAATTCCGTAGCAGACAAGCCACCACCAAGATGACGTTTGATTTTGATATTGGTACAGATAGATCGTGACAACCAGAACAAACGGGATACGATCAAATGGATACGGCAGGGCATGAATGAAACTTACCTGAATGGTGAACAGGAGGAGTAAAAAGACAATATGAAGCAGAATTCGAATCATGGTTGAGAGTCAGGGGACGTAAGCACAAGGACAAGAGAGAGCCGACGAATGTCGGTAAGGGGTTCAACAATCGCCTGTTGAAACGGTGATCCTGTTTCCTGCTGAACGGTGTTGACGACACCCACAAGCAGACCACTTGGAATCAGGGACTCAAGACCTGAGGTAACAACCAGGTCATTCTCTCCAATGGTCTCATCCGTTGGGATGAACTCAATTTTCAGCAAGTCTCCAACGGAGCCAGTGGCAACGCCGATCGTTCGACTTTCGTTCAACAGACTCACCGCAATGGAATGTGTGGGATCTGTGATGGCACTCACCGTTGCTGAATGCGCTCCCAATTCGACGATTTTCCCGACAAATATTCCCTCCCCGGAAACAACCGCTGACCCAAGTTGTACTCCCTCTGACGACCCGACATCGATAATGAATCGATTCATCGAATGAGAAATACTTTTTGCCAGGACACGCGCGGAAACATACGGAGTCCCAGAACGTTCAACAAACGAAAGTTCTTTCTTGAGAAGTTCATTTTCTTCCCGCAACTCTTCGAACGCCTGAGCATCAATGGCAAGTTGTCGACGGTCATCGTAAAGATCCTCAAGCGCTTCCGCAGAAATGGTTTTACTCTCTTGCCACCAAAATACATTGTCTGAAATCCAGGATCCAAGGGCAGAAAGAGGCGCGGCAATGGGCCGCATGACCATCGTTAACAGACCTTGAAAAGAAAAAAAGAGAGCGACAAGAATCATGCCAAACAGAGTGATCCACCGACGAAAGCGCTTCCTTCCTGTGGCGCTTGGTTTCATAGGTAGTTTAGATAATGCTTCCCTCCGTCGCAGACGGAAGTGAAATATCCTTAAGCAATTGTGGATCCTCCAGAAGCAATCCCGCCCCCCGTACCACACAGGTCAACGGATCATCAGCAACACGAACCGGAATGGCCGCCTGCCGTGAGATGAGTGTATCCATGCCGCGCAACAAGGCCCCCCCTCCCGTCAGGACGATCCCACGCTCGTAAATATCAGCAACCAATTCCGGGGGGGTTGTTTCAATGGTTGCTTTAATATTTTCAACAATCGTTCGAACAGAGCGCTGAATAGCCTCACGCACTTGTGAGTCATTGATAATGATCTCTCTTGGAAGTCCGGTAAGCAGGTCTCGCCCACGCATCTCGATCTCCAATGGTTCCTCGGGTTCAATCGCTGTTCCAATCCGCATCTTCAACCGCTCAGCAATTCGTTCACCTAAAAGAAGATTGAACGTATCTCGCGCGTATTGAATAATATTTTTGTTCATCTCCTCTCCGGCAATATCCAAAGACTTCCACGTGACCACGCCGGCAAGTGAAAGAACGGCAATTTCTGTTGTTCCACCACCAATATCAACAACCATCATTCCAACAGATTCGGAAAGAGGAAGACGCGCTCCAAGAGCCGCTAAGAGTGGATTCTCAACGAGATGAACCTTCCTAGCTCCAGCAGAAAGTGCCGCGTCCTCGATGGCTTTACGCTCGACTTCCGTTGTCTCAAGAGGAACGCCTATCACCACACTGGGCCTGGGAACAATAGTGAAGGATTCATCGTGAACCTTGTCGATGAAAAATTTAAGCATTTTCTCTGTCACTTCAAAGTCTGAAATGACGCCTTTAGAAAGAGGTTTGGTAATCTGAATGTGTGGAGGGGTCTTCCCAAGCATGTCTTTGGCATCTTTTCCCACAGAAAGAATTTGATCCGTACGCAAATTCACTGCCACGATAGATGGCTCATTTATCACAATACCTCCGTCTCGGGAGTAGACGAGCGTGTTGGATGTTCCAAGGTCAATACCCAGGTCTTTTGAAAATCTTCCCAAGAGCTTGTTGAACATACAAAAAAGAGGCTTTGAAACCTCATTCTAGCAGGGCATGCATAGGTGAGCAAGGTTGTTCTTGGACAGTTTTAGTGTTCAGGAGTGACGTGACGAAAGAAACGCCAATTCGACAAAAGCGAAGATGACAACCACAAGAAGCATCGTCCACCACCGGAACCATCCTTGAGAAAAAAGGATCAAAGAACTCGTAAAAAGGAGGGTCAAAAGAATTCCCTGACGAAACGAACGCAACGCCATCCGTGATGGGAGCTCTGTGCGGGAATGCCAGAGACGCACTAATAGGCCAAGCAGGGAAATCGTTCCAAACAACGCCATGAGAAACGTCAGATAAAAAAGCAGAAAACCAAGAATTCCCGATCGGGTCGGATCAACTCCGTTCAGCACCACCGCCCACGCAATCCAGGCGATGACGGTGGCCAGCGTCATCAAGATGAGATAGCTACGAAAACTCATATCGAGAAGGTTCCTTGGAAATAACCGTTTGAATCCGATCAATCGGGATGGAAGGAAACTCTTGACGAAGTTTCGTAAGAAGCTCTTGTTCCATCCCTCCTAGGCCATGTCGTGCGGCGGCGCTCTTCACGCGCAATCGAAGGACGCCACTCTTAAATGAGATCGCGACAATTTCGAAAGCTTGCATTCCAGGAAGATATCCTGGAATCATCCGATTTGCGGACTCAACAACCATGGCGGCATGAATAGATCGTCGAACCCCAGGACGGTTGAACGCGGAACCTGAGAGGAGATCTCGCATCGAAGATAGACCCATAGCAAAAACATTATACCAAATATCACAGAGAACTCTTCGGTCGAGGGTCGAATGCTCGCTCCAAAAATCATAACCACCCCTAGCCCCTCCTTAAAAAGGAGGGGAACCGGAATCTCTACTGTCTGAATTCACAGATGTCGGCAAAGTCACAAAACTGACAATGGAATCCTGGGGTCGGAGTAAATGTTGAAGTGCGGATTGTTTGGACGCGTTCAACAATTGACTCTTGAAGGTCCAGAAGCTGATCATCCGTTCCCAGGAACGACACCTGACTGTTGTCGCTTAGATAGTAATACGTCAACCGTTTTGGGATCAGCCCAAGCACGTCACGTGCGGCCAACTGGTAGAGCAATAATTGTTCCTTGCCCTCCTTGGTGAGTTCGGTTTTCGGAGAACCTGTTTTGTAATCGATGATCTCAATCCCCTCTTCAAACCGATCAATACGATCAATACGACCCTTCACCACAATATCTCCAAACTTCATCGTGAACCCCTGTTCGATCGCCAAGGGGTCAGGTCTCAACTCGTCTAGTTTTTGATAAAAACCTTTTAATGAGTCAAGTCCCTCTTTGCGATACTCCTCTCGTTGTCGATCATTGATGAACCAATCGTCCTGCCAGCAGGCGTGATACGCCTCCTCTAACTCCTTCCACGAAACCGGAACTTCTTGCTCAGCGGACGCGGGGATCGTACCAAACAGTGACGACTGTTGTGACCCGTTCCGTTCGAGCCACAAGGTGAAAAACCTTTGAAGCGTGTTGTGCATCGTTTTTCCGTAGGAGAACGTCCACTTCCCCATCACAGGAACCTTCAGCACGTGCGCAAATTTATACTGCCATGGGCATGTTTTGAAGGCCGCAAGCTGTGTGAATGAAAACTGCTTTGGGATCGGAAACGTCGTACGGTCTTCTGCGGGAGGTTGTCCTTGTTCTTCGTCGAATAATTCCAGTGTCTCTCGCGCGATGTTTGGTGACTCATATCCAAGCTCGTGCAAAAACCTCGAGAGCTTACGCGCGCGGGTGCCACCATAATTTTCCGCCGAAGTGAAATAGAGTCCTTGCTTGGCTCGCGTCATGGCCACATAGAACAGTCTCCGCTCCTCTTCCAAATGCGCATCTTTATCGTTCGCCGGGCTTGAACCAAGTCCCTCGGGAAGCGGAATCGCATCATTTTTTTGGTTTGTCGGAAATCGTTGTGCAATAAGATTCACAACAAACACATGTTTGAACTCAAGTCCCTTGGCCGCATGCACCGTCATGATCCGAACCATATCAGGACCCGCCTCCAGATCAATAGACAAAGATCCTTCTTCACCGGCATCCCGTTCATGTGCAAACTCCTCAAGAAAATGGTGAAGGACAGGATGATCACTGCGCCGCTCAAATGACTTCAACCGCTGATAGAATTGCTGGAGATAACTAAAGCTGTCGAGTTTTTTCTGCTCAGAAAGCGTGTTGAGGTATTCAAGGTAACCAGATTGTTTCGCCACGATCACAAACATCTCCCCCACGGGTCGTGTTCGAGCTGATCGCTGGAACTCGGTGAGCTGTTCAAGGATCCGATGGATCGTCTGCTGATCCTCGGCAGGGATCTGCGAAATTGACCCCGCTTGTTCGCACGCTTCAAAGAGAGACTTCCCTTTGCGTTGGGCCCACTGATTCAACTCCAGAATGCTCCTCTCACTCACCCCGACGATCTTGCTCGTAAGCAAGCGATAAAAACTGGGGCTATCAAATGGATGATCGATCACGCGCAGATAGGCCATGAGGTCGAGCACGGCGGGTTTGGTATAGAGCCCAGAGAGCGCCAAAAATTGGTACGGAATTTTGTGTCGCTCAAGCGCAACAGCAAAATCCATTCCCGCCGCGTTGGAACGCACAAGGATGGCAAAATCGCTCCAGTCCGTATCCGCTTGCGCTTTGAGCTCGACGATACGTTCCACCACACGTGCCACTTCCTCCGTGGCCGTAAGCGCATGGATATGCTCGATCTGTGCCGTTGATTCATTGACGGCTGAAAGTTTTTTTGAAAGTTGACGTTCAACCGCCGCTTCCAGTCGGTTGGGATTGTTGTGCTGAATGAACGCGTGCGCACGATCAAGAATTTCTTGCGCTGAACGATAATTCTTTGTGAGCACCACACGTTTGGCATCGGCAAAGTCATGTTCAAAGCGCAAAATATTGGCAAGCGATGCCCCGCGAAATTTATAAATCGATTGATCATCGTCCCCCACGACCGTGAGGTTACGCCTGGGTTCTGCCAGAAGCTTTACAATTTCATACTGCGCATCGTTGGTGTCTTGAAATTCATCCACGAGAACAAATTTGTACCGCGCACGGATCTGGTCGCGCACCGCTGGTCGAGTTCTCAGCAGTTTAAGTGTGTAAAGCATCAAGTCTCCAAAGTCGAGGGCGTCATTCTCCAGAAGGATGTGTTGATACGTGGCATACGCACGAGCGAGTTCTTGAAGTCTGTTCATCTCGCTGGTGACAGAGGCATCCGCTTGTGCGGAATCGAAATCCGCGCGCTTCTCTTCAGCGAATGTTGCATACGCATCAGGATCGATGCCGACGTCCTTCGCTCGCGAAAAATGCGTAAGCAAAGAACGAATATACTTCGTTGGATTGCCTAGCGGGCGATAATAGTCTAATTCAAAACGATCAAAATTTTGACGAGCCAACAGCCACGCGTCGAGCTCGGTCATCAATCGAAAATCTCGAGAGAGCCCAAGCTCAGCCCCATACTGCCGGAGTAATTTTTCTGCGAAAGAATGAAATGTCGAAATTTGCAGATCGACATATCCGTACGGTAACAATCGATCGACGCGCTCCTCCATTTCTCCTGAGGCCTTATCGGTAAACGTAAGCGCTAAAATCTCCTCAGGTTTGGCATGACCCTGATCAATGAGCCAGGCAATACGATGTGTGACAACGGTCGTTTTTCCTGTTCCCGCACCAGCGACAATCATCAAAGGTCCCTCCACGTGGGTCACGGCCTCACGTTGCTCATTATTCAATTTACTCAGCAAATCTTCACTCATAGACGTGCTCATAATAGCACAAATATCTCGAATAAGGGTTGACATTTTAGCAAAATTGAGATAAAGAATGTGCACCGTTTAACAGGTGGAGGTCACATGAGCGGCATCGTTCTTTTCCCCGATGCACTACTGAAAGTGGCGATCCGGCTTGGCAGGACGCATGTCCTTGCTGCCGCCCCGACACGAGTCCAGATCCTAGTGGAAACGCGTCCCAGTGCGGCTTCAAAACAGATGACCGCGGCAACGGATCTGCGGTTCGTGGTCGATGTCTCCGGCTCGATGGCAGGTTCCACCAGGCCAGGTGAAGCCTCCAAGCTTGAAGTCGTCAAGAGGGCGATTCTCGGGCTCCTTGAGTCCTTGAATACTCGCGACCACGTGCTTTTGTCCGTGTTCAGCACCCAAGGGAAACTCATCGTTCCCCTGACGCGGCTGGTCAATGACTCTGCGAAAAAGCGGATCTACGATGCCGTGCAGGAACTCCAACCGGATGCAAGCACGAACATTTCCGCTGGACTCGAGCTCGCCCTGACTCCCGCGGTCGCGACGGACGTGCTCCCCCGCGTCATTCTCTTCACGGACGGACAGTCATCCGATCCGACCACGGATCACCCACGACTCGACCAACTGGCGGATCTGGCGCGCACCCAGCTCATTCCGCTTTCGATCTACGGGACAGGATCAGACTACAACTGGAGCCTGCTCCTGCAGACCGCCGCCCGAGCCGGCGGCGGGAGTTTCCTCAAGCATGTCATGGATGTCCAAACGCTCGAGGGACACATGATCGCGGAACTGGCATTCCTGCGCGGTACGGCGATCGATCGATTCCAAATCGAAGGTCGCGTTGCCAGCGCAGACATCGCGCTCGTTGGCGCAACCGCACTGATGCCGCAGATCAGGAACCTGGAGCTGAGGAATCGTAACTCGTTCATCGATCTGACAGGAGCCGTCGATCTCCATCGCGGAGCTCAGTACCTCCTGGAGGTCGAGGTCCCCAGGCCCGTTCCAGGCGAGACAGAACTTCTTCACCTGAGGTTCCGCGGTCGGAACCGAACGACGGGACAGCGCTTCGAGCACACCGCGCATGTGCCCGTCACGTTCGTCAGCCAGGCTTCACAGCAGTCTCCCGTGGACGAGCAGGTGCGCAAGGTGTTGATCCTCCTCGCCGCGGCCAAGCAGGCTGAGGCAGGAGTCTACGATCGCGCCGCCAACCTGTACCGACGCGGTGGAGACGGGGCAACCGCAACGGTGATGGAAGGTCTCCACGCGGCCTCGCAACGACCTGGGGCTGATGCGGTCGACCTGGGGCGTGAAGCCACGACGCATGCCTACGGAGCAGCCACCGAGTTCTTCACCCAGGTACACAAATATCAAAAAGGGGGGTCGTGATGCCCACCTGCAAGAAGTGCTCTGGATCTTACGTTCATGGACAGATCATCTGTCCTAACTGTGCAGAGGATCTCGACGAACCGTTGGCTCTCGAAAGCCCGCCGGCACAGCTCTTGCCCGTCGCTGGCGTGTATGAGGGAGTCGTTCACATCGGTCGCACGATCACTCTGAACGTCATCGAAATCGACGACCGTACGTTCCCAGAAGGAAGATACTTCGCGATCATCCCCGTCCAGAGGCTCCAGGTGCCAGTGCGTATTGGACGCATGGATCTGAGCCAATTTCCCCACATCCTCCCCGAGTTTAATTTAGGAGGACTGCTGGCGAACCTGCAACCTGGTTTGCGACCGGTCGTGTCACGTTTGCACGCAACACTTCAACTCGAACGGGAGGCTCCCGTCGTCAAACCTCTCGTCGACCATAGCGCCGCGACGTGGGTACGACATACAGGAAGCGACCGGTTCTCGCCGATCCCGCCCAACACACTCCGGCGGCTGGAAGACCGGGACTGCATTGTCCTGGGTCACCCAAAGGGTCGACACGTGACCTTGCGTGTCGTCTTCAGCCATCCGTGAGACTCAGCCCACTCTTCCCACCATAGCCTCGAGATTCTCGAAAGGCGGGTGGGATTTTCATTTTCTTCAACCAGGTCGGTGGCTTAGCCACCGACACATAAGCAAAACTCGGCTTTACGCCGAGCTTTTTTTACATGTCTGTTCCTGAGTAACTGAGGTTGAGCGACTTGTTACAGAGGGGAAAGTCCGGGACGATGTTTCCTGGCCCAAGCTCGCCAAAAAGAGCCCAGTTACAGAACGACGGATCTCGTGGCATACAGCGTTCGATTTTTCCATCCTTAAGGTGCACCACCGTGAGAACCTCGCCACGCCAGGACTCCACAGCCCCAATCCCTACTCCATCTTTGAGGTCTATTGGCGTGGTCACATCCGTCTCTGGATAGAGATCCAGTGCAGCTAACAGAACATCGAGCGACACAGCAAGCTCATCCACACGACATCGATAGCGGGCATACACATCTCCTTGAGTCGCGCAGACGAACTTCCAGGGAAGTTCTGCGTAGATTGCATACGGATGAACTAAACGAACGTCTCGCATCACGCCTGAGGCACGCGCAGGAAGTCCGACGGCTCCGTAGGCGACGGCGGCTTCATGCGTAAGAACGCCGCTTGTTTCTAATCGTTCTCGTAATCCATCAGATTGCATCGCCATGGCTACCAAGTCCTGAATTTCTTTGACGGCCTCTGTGGCTACAGCTTTGACATGTGCGCACTCGTCCATTGTCCAGTTACGAGTAACGCCTCCGGGAACAATGGCGCCACGCCAGAATCGGTTGCCCAAAAGCGACTGTGACAGTCGCACGAGACGCTCCTTCACACGGAACCCATTTGCCGCCATGAGCGTATAGCCGGTTCCCATGCCCGCGATGTTAGCGAGGTCATGGATGTGCATGGTGAGACGTTCCAACTCACAGAAGGCAACACGCAGAGCCTGCGCCCGCTCTGGAACTTTTGTGCCAGAAATTTTTTCCACAGCCTGACAAAAGGCGAGTGCGTGGGATGCGGCCATATCGCCAGACAAACGTTCGATAAATGGAAGTGCTTCCTCTGGCGTCTTTCCCTCAAGAAGTTTCTCCACGCCTTTATGCGTAAAAAACAGCTTTCCCTCGAGCGTAATGATTCGCTCTCCCGCGACATTGAATCGAAAATGTCCTGGTTCGATAATACCGGCGTGAATCGGACCAACAGGAATCTCGTAAATCCCCTCCCCCTCAACATGATGCATGGGGTACGGAATTTGGGCGTGGTCGAGTTTTGTGTCCCAGGCAAAATCTTTTCTCAGCGGATGCGTTCCTTCCGGAATATTTTCGTGGTGAACCAGCCGGCGTGGATCTGGATGACCCTCTGGGGTGATCCCAAACATATCCTGAAGATATCGCTCGTACCAATGCGCCGCCATCACCGATGCCGTAAGGGATGGATATTGTGCGTTGGATTCTTCAACCGATGTAGAAATGACCAACCAGCGAGATTCTTCATCCAAAGATAAAACCGCATGAACACCAAATGTGTTCTCTTGCACCCGGTCATCTGTGGCATAGACCAACGACACAGGAAGTCCGGCTTCCTTGCTCAATTTCTCAACCAAAGGAGCAAATGCAGAGGCCTCAACCTGACAGCGTACTTCATCGACGTGAACGGAAACGCGAGGAGGAAGCAAAGGTTGGATCTGTTCGTATGTCATAGAGATAAAATGGTGGCGCTGATCTGAGTGAGAAACGGCCAGCCCTGTCCTGAGAGCATCCAAATACCAAACACAAACCCAACGACAAGCTGAACGCTCATAACCGTGTGTGTGAGATTCCAGGTTTCCACGGGGACATCTTGCTTCTCCTCTGGCGTCACGGGGAAGAACAAGAGTTCAAATAAGTGTCGCATCAGGCCAAGCCCTGCCATCGTAATTCCCAAGAGCGCGATTCCGGTGAGAAGCGGGTGCACCGACATTCCCTCGCCAACCAACACATACTCGCTCAAGAAAAGTCCTGAGGGAGGAACCGCAATGAGGAAGAGAGCAGCAAACAGAAAGAGGATTCCTGTGCGCGGAGCGCGTTTCATCACATCATGGACAAGATGAAATTTTGTAGATTCGAATCGTTGAAGAAGCTCGCCTGCGCCAAAAAAGAGTGTTGATTTTGCCAGAGCATGTCCGATCATGTGCACGGTAAAGGCAATCATGCCAAGAGGTCCAAGACCGATCAGAAACGCCATGATCCCCATGTGCTCAACACTGTGATAGGCAAGCATGCGTTTGTAATTGCGCTGGATCAGAAGAATAAACGCTGGGAGTAAAATGGAAAAGACACCAAAGATCAGGAAGAACTGATTTGTCCATGTATTTGATTCAAGCGTCTGGTCAACAACTCCCTTAAACCTCAACAAGGTAAAGAATGCCACATTGAGCAAGATACCTGAAAGCATGGCGGAAACAGGGGCGGGAGTTTTGCTATGCGCATCCGGGAGCCAGGTATGCATGGGGACCAGTCCAATTTTGGTTCCAAAACCAATGAACAAGAAGACGAACGCCCACATGACAATGCCTGGATCCATCAATGGCGCAACCTCAGACAGCAGATTGAGACGAAATGCTTCCGCCTCTTGTAAACCCGCGTTCAGACCTGCGTACCCCATCACGAGGATTCCAAATAGTCCAAGCGCAATACCCGTCGAGCAGATAACAATGTATTTCCACGCAGCCTCCATGGAAGACTTCTTTCCGTAAAAGGAGACGAGAAGTGTTGTTGAGAGGGTCGTCATCTCGAGTGCCACCCAGAGCAGTCCTGCGTTGTTCGCAAAAATCGCCACAAGCATGGAGAGAACAAAAATAGGAATACTTCCCATGTACAAACGCACATGGCGGATGGACAAAATTCCCTTGCGCGTCTCAACATCCAAGTAATAATAACTCACGACCATTGCGCAGGCGTATAGCCACGCCACCAACAATCCCATGAGGGAGGAGAATCGACTGACAGTCCACCAGGATGTCCCCCACCCTGGAGCTATTCCAAGGAGAACCGGTCCGAAAAACCAACCCAATGAGAAGAGGGTGGCTAGAGACGTGATGAGACCAACCCATCGCCGTGCGCGACCGTCCATGCGTGGAAGCAAACAGATAAGCGAGGACAGGAGCAGAATTCCAAATGGAAGAAGTAATGACATACTTAGTCAGTCAGCTTACTCAAGTGAGATGTATCATGCGTTCCAAACAGTTCTTGAACGCGGTGGCTCAAGGTCGCCATCAAAATGGCGCCAATCAACACCGCGGAGTACACACCAAATTCAATCGCCACAGGAATCCCTCCCAAGGCACTCAAAGAAAATGCGGCGATCCCATTTTCCAGCACGAGGAAACCGATTAATTGCGACAAGAGATCACGTCGCAAGATCATCATGACCATCCCCACGAGAATGACCCCCACGGAAATGGGAAGGAGTTCAACCAGTTGACTTGTTCCCTCTCCCACAATGAGGAGGGGGGAACGAAATGCCAGGAAGATGCCGAAGGCAAAAACGAGTCCGCCAATGAACCAACTTGCCGAAGGTCGCAACGAGGAAGAGAGACGCAACGAGGCTCCTGAACGTTCGGCCATTCGTCGAATCACAAAGGGAACCAACAGGGCTTTGACGGCTACGACCGCGACGGCGACGGGGATGAGATGAATGGCCTGTTTCTCGTACGCCAGAGCCAGGGCAAGGCCGCCCAGAGCCACGGAAGAAAACGCATACGACCGCAGAAGGCTGGGCAACCGCATAAGCGTGAAAGACGCGAGGGTTCCGGCAACGAACAATCCCAGCATGAACATCGAAAAAAGTGAGAGGGTGGTCATACAACAAGAATGAGAATCAATCCAGACAAGGCAAGAAAGAACGCAATGCTCATGTACTCCTGCATACGGAAGAAGCGCATTTTTGCCATCGAGGACTCAAGCAGAGCTAACACAAACGAACCGACACAAACACTCACAAGAACGCCCAACACCCCAAGGCCGATCGTCGGCGCATCCAAATACATTTCTGGTTTTATCCAAACGAGATTCCCTAAGACCAACAGAAACACCGTGAGCTTGATCGAGGAAGCATATTCAAGCATGGCAAGATACGGACCGGAATATTCCAAAACCATCGCCTCGTGCACCATGGTGAGTTCAAGATGTGTCGCTGGATTATCAACAGGATAACGAGCATTCTCGGCAAGGGTGATCAAGATCAACGCAGAAAAACTCAGAAGCAATGCGGGATGGGTCAACGCCGTCATCCCTTGGCCGAATAGGCTCTGGACAGAAGCACTTCCTGCAACGGTCGCAAAGGCGGCAAAGGTCGTCAGCACGGCTGGTTCAATAAGCGCAGCAAGGGTCATCTCACGACTCGCCCCCATGCCTCCAAACGCCGTAGCCGCATCAAGTCCACCAAACACAAGAAACACGGAACTGAGTGCCAACACCCCCGCAAGGACAAAGAGATCAACGTGGGCAATACCGCCATCGGAAAATACGAGCGGGAGAGAAAGAGCGAGGAACACCGCAACACCCAGAACCATGAACGGAACGAAACGAAACATCCAAGACCGGCTTGCAGAGATCACATGTTCTTTCTTGAGAGTGGTCAGGAGCGCAAAATACATAAGCAAAGGCGAAGCTCCCTGTCTTCCCTGCAGTCGCGCCTTGAACCATCGGATCAATCCCGTGACGAACGGGGCAATCAAGAGAACAAGAATAACCTGGATGATGAGCATGAGAATCGTGATCATAGAGCAATCCAAAGGGTAAGGATGAGGGTCACAAAAATCAGCAAGAGATAAAAGCGGACATTCCCACTTTGGATTCTCTTCACGTGCTGGGCTGTCCCCAAAAGAAATCGTCCGGCAGGAATATATCCGTAGTCCATCCAGATCGAACGAAGATTGAGCGTCGACGTATGGGAAACAATCCACGGGTTGGTTGCGGCAACCGGCCGAGTTTCAATCTGCTTCTTGGTTCGTAAAATCAGTCGAAAGAAAAATCGAATGGGCGCGGAGAACGCGGTGGCGGTGTACTCCATACTGGCGTTGATGGGTTGTCCGCAATCCCAACCGTGATATTCCCGTTCATGTTCCACACGACTGACCAATCGTCGACCAACCCAAACAAGAAACACACACCCGATAAGCAACCAAAGAATGAGTGAGGGTTGGATCGTCGCGCTTCCAACGGCGAGTTCTACTGGCGAGGCGGTTAAGGAGACTCCTCCAATGAGCGTCAGAACCGTCGGTGCATAGATTCCCAAAACAAGAACCGCGACCGCGCAAACACCAATGGAAAGCAATTCTCCGGAGGCTGGAAGTTCATGAACTTCCTTGCCTCGAGGTTCAGCCAGCATCGAAAGAGCAAACAGCTTCACCATGGCAAAAATCGCCAATCCTCCAACGAGCGCAAGAAGCGCGAATGTGAAGAT
The DNA here is from genome assembly GCA_004298405.1 of Patescibacteria group bacterium. GTDB lineage: Bacteria > Patescibacteriota > Patescibacteriia > UBA9934 > GWF2-40-263 > UBA12478. The sequence goes on from SCSL01000008.1 coordinate 17,028, forward strand.
CAGAACCGCGCTCACCAACGGACTTGTCGTGGAGAAACTCTGTAAGAGTCCCTGAAAAAATATCCACTCCCCAAAGAACGGACCAAATGGTGGCAAGGAGGCGGCTGCAAGTGCCAGCACACAGAAGGAGATAGAAAGTCCTGGAAGTCGCTTGGCAAGTCCCCCCATCATTTCAATATTGCGTGTGTGGACAGCTCGCACGACAACCCCAGAAACAAGAAAGAGACCGGTCTTGAAAAGCGCGTGCGCAATGGTGAAGAAAACCGCGGCAACGATCGCTGTTTGATACAACCCATCCAATCCCCTGTCCGCCGCAAAAAACGCCATGCCGATCATCGCAAAAATGAGTCCGATATTTTCAATACTGCTAAACGCGAGCGTTCGCTTGAAGTCGCGATCGACAACGGCGTACAAAACGCCATACAAAGCCGTCAACAGTCCCACGCCAAGCACAACAAGGGATGCACCCGTGCCAATGGGAGGAAGAATAAACAATAGGACTCGAAGGAATCCGTAGATCGCCACTTTCAACATGACCCCGGACATGAAGGCAGAGATGTGGCTCGGCGCCGCGGGGTGCGCTTCCGGAAGCCACACGTGAAAAGGCGCAATGCCGGCTTTAGAACCAAAGCCAAAAAAGAAAAGCCCAAAACAAGTCCAGAGCAACCAGGAAGGCGCGATCCAGGCCATGGAGGCCAGTGTGGAAAAATCAATAAACAACGAACCCTGCGACAAGAGGAGAAACGCCGCCAGGAGAGCCGCGGCTCCTAGATGTGTCATAACCAAGTACAGAAGCGCGGCGCGAATAGCGCTTTGTGATCGATCACTCAGTACGAGAAAAAACGAGGCAATGGACATCACTTCCCATCCCGTCATGAACGCGAGTGTACTATGCGACAGAATGACGATCTGCATCCCAAGCACAAACGCTGCGACAAGCGCATTCAAACTCGGCACATGATACGTTTCTTGGTAGGAACGCACATAGGGGCGGGCGTAGATGGCACACAGGATGCTCACAAACGAAATGAGCGAAAAGAAAATTGCTCCAAAGAGATCCAACTGGAACACCGGGGAAAATTCTGCAAACTCGACAAGGATCTGTAATCCTCTTTCAGGAGCGAGAAAAATTTTGAAACTCGCGCTCAGTCCCAGGATACCTGAAACGACAAGCAGGATCTGCGAAAGTTTGTGAAATACCAGAGCGCGTCCACCCAAGGCAATGACGCCTGAGAGCACAGTGAACAGTAAACTTGCAAACAAAATATTTTCACTTAGCCACAACATAGATTACGAATGTTTCTTAAGCGCCCCAGTGAGCGCTTCCAACATCTGAGTCGGCGAGGGTGGATCACCGGGAATTTTTAGGTGAACGGGGATGACATTCTCAACCGCGCCAACCACCGCATACGAATCTTTCCAGATTCCTCCGGTGCAGGCCCCATCCCCTACCGCCACGACGATGCACGGTTGCGGTGCCGCCTCATACGTCGTTCGCACAGCGGTTTCCAAATTTCGTGTCACAGGTCCCGTGACGAACAACATATCCGCATGACGAGGCGAGGCAACAAAAGACAGCCCGAAACGCTCAATATCATAGTACGCATTTCCAAGGGCTGTTAATTCAATCTCTTCCGCGTTCGTTGAACCACCATCGACAGCTCGAATACGCAGTGATCGACCTGCATACAGAGAATCAATGATCTCTTTTAACTCCTTTCCTGCTGATTCCAGAGTTTCATCTGATGCAGAAAATGAAGACATTTTTTCTGTGACCCGAGGTCCAAGAAACAGGGTTCGTAAAAGCTTGAGAATATACATAGATTGTAAAGCGCCAAGATTATAGACCCGGAATCAAAACATTTCAATGGTCATAAATGTGGATAATTCTGGGCATTTAAAACCCACCCTTCGACATGGCTCAGGGTGGGCAGGTTGCGTTGTTGCGTTCAAACGCGACTAGGCGAGGGCGGAAAAACGGTCTCCACGCCCAGGGTCTGAAGCGGATCAATGGTGAATCGACGACCCCAGAGATCACGTCCCTTGTCCCTCCAGAACTGAATCCAGTGGTTTCGGGAAATGAAATAGGTTCGCTTGCGCCCGTCCGGGTAGTCGATGTGAACACGACACACCACCTTGTTGGTGGGGTCGATCTCCTTGATTCGAGACTTGGAGGACATTTGAAAGATGATCTGATCCAGGATCGTGAGACCGAGGTTTGCAGCCTTTCCACACGGGAGGTGTATCTCAGCGGAAATCACGTGGATCCCCTTGAGCATCACCGCTTCAGCGATCTGGATGAGGAGGAACCTATCGATTCCCATGTCAGGATAGAGTGGCGAACCATGGGCAATCGCCATACAACCCCCATGACAGGTAAGAAGGTGGATCCTTGGCGTGACTCCAGCTTCGATGGCGACCCGACGGTCATGCTCGATGCGATCAAGCATTTGGTCGCCGTCCGGACAGCGGATGACGATGACGCCACGCCCCAAATCGAGGCTGTGGCCATTCATGTCCTCCAGTACTCCCTCTTGGCGGAGAAAGTTCACGACTTCTCGGTCGAATTCCGACAGGACTGTCACAAAACCTCCATCGTGGAAGATTGTTTCTGGAATCGACGAGGCAAAAGGATAGCACGGAAGAGAAAAACCTTCAAGATTGTTTATAAAAAAACAGAGGATAACTCGGTCTTCCTTTGGACTTTTAAACAAAAAGCTATGTTCGACCGACGTCACGATACTTTTTTCGTTTCATGGCCACTCGGTGGCGTGCGAGCTCTCGCTCCAGGATCGCGGCCGCGTCGGCAAAAGCGACATCGTCGACATGACGTTTCTCCTCAAGAAGTTGTCGTGCGCGCTCACGTGCCTCTTCAATTTTTTCCAGTTCGAGTTCCTCGGCACGCTCCGCTGTATCAGCGAGAACAACAAGTTTATTTCCTGGTCGTACTTCAAGAAATCCTGTGGATGCCACCAGATACTCAACCGCTCCATCTTTACGCAACGTGAGTTCGCCTGCACGCAGGTTCGCAACAAGCGGAATGTGATCTGGAAGCACCGTCACCTCTCCCATATCTGTCATCACAGAAACCGAATCCACCTCGTCCTCATAGACGATTCTTTCTGGTGTGACGATGCTTAAATGTAGCTTCTTCATACTTCAGACAAACGCATAACCACCCCTAGCCCCCGTAAAGGGGCGTGGCCCCCACGGGGCTTTACGCCCTCCTTAAAAAGGAGGGGGACAGGATTTATTTTCCTGCCTCAACGACCTCGTCGATCGAACCCTTCATGTAAAAAGCGGCCTCGGGAATATGATCGTACTCCCCTTCGAGAATGCCTTTGAAGGATCGCACCGTGTCTTCGCGCTTCACGTATTTTCCAGGGGAGCCGGTAAATTGTTCTGCCACGAAAAAGGGTTGCGAGAGAAATTTCTGAATCTTTCGAGCTCGAGAAACCGTGAGTTTATCTTCGTCAGAAAGCTCATCCATTCCCAAGATGGCGATAATGTCCTGTAGGTCTTTATAGCGCTGGAGCACTTTTTGGACGCCCCGAGCCGTGTTGTAGTGCTCTTCACCTACAATGTTTGGATCAAGAATGGTCGAGCTTGAATCGAGTGGGTCAACGGCTGGATAGATACCAAGTTCTGCAAGGGAACGCGCAAGCACAACCGTCGAGTCCAAGTGTCCGAACGTCGTCGCGGGAGCCGGATCCGTGAGGTCATCCGCTGGAACGTAGACGGCTTGGATGGACGTGATCGATCCTTTCTTTGTCGACGTGATACGCTCTTGCATGGCGCCCATTTCCGTCGCGAGGTTTGGTTGATATCCCACCGCAGATGGAATGCGTCCCAACAAGGATGACACTTCAGAACCAGCCTGGGTAAATCGGAAAATGTTATCGATAAACAAGAGCACATCTCGACCTTCATCATCACGGAAATATTCCGCGAGCGTGAGTCCCGTGAGCGCCACACGTGCACGAGCTCCAGGAGGTTCATTCATCTGACCGAACACGAGAGCTGTCTTGCTGAGCACACCAGACTCTTTCATTTCCTGGTACAAGTCGTTTCCCTCACGGGTTCGCTCTCCAACTCCCGCAAACACAGAGTAGCCTCCGTGCTCCTTGGCAATATTGTGGATGAGCTCCTGAATAAGCACGGTTTTTCCCACACCGGCTCCGCCAAAGAGTCCTGTTTTTCCTCCCTTGAGAAAGGGGCAGATCAGATCGATAACCTTGATACCTGTCTCAAAGACCTCATCTTTTGTTGCTTGATCGGCGAAGTCGGGAGCATTACGATGGATCGGATCTTGACGATCTGTTTTTACGTCTCCGAGTCCATCGATGGGCTGACCTGTGACAGAAAACATACGACCAAGCGTCTGAGGACCAACCGGCACGACAATCGCGCGTCCGGTGTTTTTCACTTCCATTCCTCTCGTGAGACCGTCGGTGGTCGACATCGCGATTGTGCGTACGACTCCGCGTCCAACATGCTGGGCGACTTCGAGTGTCAGCGTCGAAGATCCCGAGCTTGTCGAGGGGCGATCAACCTCAAGCGCACTCAAGATTTCGGGAAGCTCTTCTCCCTGAAAGTGAACGTCCACGACCGGACCGATAATTTGTGAGATTGTTCCTTTGTTCATACCAACTAATTTTCTAGTGCCGCTTTTCCACTAGAGATCTCTGCGATCTCCTGGGTGATACCGGCCTGACGAGCTTGGTTAAATGTGAATGTCAGATCGTCGATCATTTCCCCTGCCGCGTCAGAGGCACTTCTCATGGCCATCATGCGGGCGGAATGTTCGGAAGCGGCTGATTCGAGTACCGCTTGATACACCATGGTCTGAACAAGCCGTGGAAGTATTCTGTCAAGCACCTCACGCGGGCTAGGTTCAAAGGTGTACTCGCTTGCTTTCGTGAACTTCACTTCTTCGTGTCCCGCTTGTTTTGCCTGACCCACGCTCTTTACGGTCTCTATCGAGAGCGGGAGAAAATCCAGGACCACGGGCGTTTGACTCACGGCGCTGACAAAGTCCGTATAGGCGAGTACGACCTTATCAAATGACCCTTTCGTATAATCGTCGACGGCCATCCGTCCGATAGGAAGAATCTCCTCAAATTTTGGGTTGCTCGTGATATCCACGAAACTCGCCAGAATAGGGATCCCCAACCGTTTGAGAGTATCCGCCCCGCGCTTTCCAATACACACCGCCTGAACTTGCACCCCGCCCCCGAGGGACTTAATCGCCTCACGCGTACGTCGAAGAACATTCGTATTGTACCCACCGGCCAAGCCTCGATCGGAAGTAATGAGGAGCATGAGCACGGATGTGGTCTCACGATGGTGACGCAGAAGTGGATGAAGGCTGGTGTCCGACAAACGCCCTATAGATTGGACGGTATTCCATGCGAGTTTCGCATAGGGACGAGACGCCAAGACCGCGCTCACGGCTTTGCGCATTTTGCTCGCCGCAACCAACTCCATCGCCTTCGTGATCTTGCGAGTATTTTTGACGGACTTGATCCGACGTTTGATAGCTCGAGTTTGAACAGCCATACGAGACTTCTTCTTTCGATACTCCTTCTTAGGGGCTTCAGCCCCGTCACGTCGTTCGCGAACGCCGTGACCCGTCCGGACGCCGCTAAAGCGGCTAAGAAAAGTAAGAAGGATAATTAGGTGGAAAAGGTGGAGTTGAAATCTTCGATCAACTTTTTCAATCCTGCTTCAATTTCGTCGGTGATGGCCTTTTCGCTCTTCAACAAACTCATCACTTCGGCTCCTGACGAAAGCAGATATTGTTGGAACCCTTCTTCCCAATCGACAATCTTCTCAACCGGAATCTGATCAAGCAACCCATTGATCGCCGCAAACAAAACGGCAACCTGTGCTTCAAACGGCAGTGGTCGATACTGAGGTTGTTTCAAAAGTTCCGTAAGACGTCGTCCGCGCTCGATCTGTTGTCGTGTCCCCGCGTCGAGATCTGTTGCAAACTGAGCAAACGCTTCAAGTTCGCGGAACTGTGCCAGCTCAAGCCGCAACTTCCCTGCCACTTTCTTCATGGCCTTGGTCTGTGCGGTAGATCCCACACGAGACACCGAGAGTCCCACGTTCAGGGCTGGACGAATACCGCGATAGAACAAATCTGTTTCCAGATAAATCTGTCCGTCTGTGATGGAAATGACGTTGGTTGGAATGTACGCAGACACATCGCCGGCCTGGGTCTCGATAATGGGAAGCGCGGTGAGTGATCCCCCCCCGTTCTCTTCGTTAAGCCGTGCGGCACGCTCGAGCAGACGTGAATGCAAATAGAACACGTCTCCAGGATACGCCTCGCGTCCTGGTGGCCGACGAAGAAGAAGAGAAATCTCGCGATACGCCCACGCCTGTTTTGAAAGGTCGTCGTAAATAACCAGCGCATCTTCACCCTTCGCCATGAAGTATTCCCCGATCGTGCAACCGGTAAATGGGGCAATGTAGGAAAGCGCGGCTGGATCTGATGCGCCAGCGACGACCACGGTCGTGTACTCCATCGCTCCTGTTTCTTCGAGTCGTGCGACAATTTTTGCAATCTTTGATTCTTTCTGTCCGATCGCCACGTAAATGCATTTCACGTTCTGACCTTTTTGATTGATAATCGTGTCCACGGCGATCGCAGTCTTCCCGGTTTGACGGTCACCGATGATGAGTTCGCGTTGACCGCGACCAATGGGAATCATCGAATCAACCGCTTTGATACCGGTCTGAAGCGGGACGCCTACACCCTTGCGTGTCATGACGCCTGGAGCGATTTTCTCGATTGGATAAAAATTTTTCGCGCTGAGTTTACCTTTTCCATCCACGGGATTTCCGAGTGGATCAATTACACGACCAAGCACCTCATCTGAAATCGGCACGGACAAAATACGTCCTGTGGTCTTCACGGTATCTCCTTCTTTGATCTTAGAAGCCTCTCCTAAAATAACGGCTCCAACTCCATCTTCCTCCAGGTTCAATGCCACCCCAAAGACTCCGCCAGGAAACTCAAGCATCTCGGAAGCTTTAGCTCCGGAAAGCCCGCTCATGCGTGCCGTTCCGTCCCACACCGACATGACCGTCCCGACTTCTTCTTGTTTGGCTTCGATGTGGAAGTTTTCAAGTGCGCCCTTAAGCGCGTCAATGATTTCCGTTTTTGTCGTCATACATTATGCGTTTCTAAGTGCCTGATTCAGATCGCTCAGATGTCCCTCAATGGAACCGTCAATAATTGTCTCGTCCATGCGGAGTTTTGCTCCGCCGATGATTTCCGGCCGTACCATCTCTTGTATTTCTGCCCCGGGGGCGAGGGCTTCAAGTTTCTTGCGCAAGGCCGCTGTGAGCGGATGAGCCGTTTCGATTTTTACCGTTGCCGCGCCATAGACCTCTTGCCAAACAGGTTCAATCGCTTCAATTACGCCCTTCACTCGATGAATCTCGTTGCGCTGTGCCAGCAGGGTAATCAGTTCTGCCGCCGCCGCTTCGACTTGGGGTCTTGTTGCCTCCTCAAGAGACGTGACAAACGCTCGAGCAAGTTGTTTCTCGTTACGTTTCATATGACGTGCTCATCTTGTCCACGACGCCTTCCGCAAGCTTTGTCGCTTTTTTTTCATCAACGCCTTCCGTCAAAATTTTTCTTGCGGCTTCAACGGCAATCGCGGCGATTTCTTCACGCGCCTCGCGGATCATCTGTTCTTTTTGTGCCTCCAGTTGTCCTTTCCCTTGCGCGACAACTCCTTTCACCTCTTCTTTTGCTTTGCCGAGCAATTCCTTCTTTCGATCTTCCGCCACCACTCGAGCCTCGTCCAGAATTTTTGCGGCTTCGGATTTTGCGGTCGCGATGACCTTCTTCTGCTCTGTCTCCAGTTCACACACACGCTTCTCCACATCATCCGCATGCTTGACACTGCGTTCAATTTTCTCCTGTCGCTCCTCCAAAATTTTCACGATCGGCTTGTACGCCCATTTCCAGAGCACAAAAAGCACGACCGCAAAGTTGAGAAGTTGCGCAAGGAAAATCTTCAGATTAATTCCAAGCGTTCCAAGACCACCGCTGACCTCGGTGGCTTCGACAACCTGTTGAGCCACCTCTGCTGTTTGTTGAATTTCAGTAGACATAAAGTAAGAAGGGAATGTGGAATGGGGAATGTGGAATTTGGAGTATTTAATTTCCCATTCCTGATTCTCCACTTACAGAGTGAAGGAAACCACGAGAGAGTAAATCGCAATAGCCTCGGCAAACGCCATTCCAAGAAGCATCGGAACGAAAATCTTTCCCGCTGCCTCTGGATTACGACCGATGGCTTCCATGGCCTTCATACCGACAAGTCCGATACCAATAGCAGGTCCAAGACCGCCGATCGCGATCGTGATTCCCTTTGTGAAGATGGCAATTGTTTCTGCATCCATAGGTAAATGATTAGTTGTTAATTGAGTTATGAATAAAGCTAAGCATGGGCTGGTTCATGCGCGTCTTCTTCCTGCCCATGATCTTGCGTCGCCACCGTCAGATACGCAAGGGTCAGCATCGCAAACACGGTTGCTTGAATCGCTCCGACCAAAACTTCCAGAAACATGAACGGGATCGGTAAGAAGTAGGCAAGGATCCCAAGCATCACCGTCAAGAGAACTTCTCCCGCAAAAATGTTTCCAAACAATCGCAGAGACAGCGAGAGAACTTTCGCCATTTCCGAGACGATCTCCAACAATCCGACAGCAAATTCGATCAAGGCAATCAATATGGCCATAGGACCTTTTTTCAGCGATCGAAAAATTCCCCGGATGTTTACGAACTTGCTGACATGGGAGACGGGACCAAGGGTAAGCAAGCCAATGATGTGTGATGAAACGACCGCAAACAGGGCAATAGCCAGAGTAAGATTGAGATCACTCGCCGCAGGTCGCAAAAGCGGGATGAGTTCCATCTCCCCCTCGTGTAAACCCCACACCCCAATCGATCCCGTTCCAGGTAACAGTCCAAGCCAGTTGGAAAACAAGATAAACAAAAAGATCGTTCCCACGATCGGAAGAAACTGTTTTGCACGCTTGGCGTCCCCTGTCACCTTCTGGGTTTCTGTGAGCATGAATTCGATTGTCCCTTCGATGAGGTTATGCACGCCTTTTGGGACGAGTCCCTTGCGTCGACTCGCCACAAACGCGACAACAAGGAAAAAAAATACGGCAATCCAGCCGTTGATCATCGCATTGGTAATTGGAAAACTTCCGATATGGAAAAGGGGTTCGGCCGCAGCTGGTGGGATGAGCAGTTCCATACATTACTTTTCTTCGTTCATCAGGCGCTCGTAGGCATCCTTATACATTTTTGCTTTTCGAACAACGCTGTACGCACTCAGAACAAACGCGATCACGAGCAAGAGGATCAGATAGCGGGGTTGGGTTCCATAACGACCGTCGAGCCACTTGCCCAAAAGAGCGGCAAGAACGGCTGGTACCGCAATCGTACCGCTGAAGTCAGCAAAAATGCGTCCGGCAAGCCTGTAATACTTCGCGTCACTCATAAACAAAGGCGCCGACAGTATACCGGAAATAGTGATCAGGGTCAACCACAGTTCAGAAAAATTGTCCCCAGAAATAAAATGACGCGAGTTGCGTCTCGCGTCGATGGGGTAGCCGCACCTTGCCTGCCGGCACCTGTCTACCGACAGATAGAGGCAGGGGCTTCAGCCTGCACCGTAGACTCCGGTTATGTAATTCGCTTGGAACCAGTCCTTCTCCTTCTCATCGACCTTGCGCCTAAGCGCGTCGATCAACGAGACGAGAAGCTGTGCGGCCGGGTACTCCATGTAGGCGGTAGGCATGGCACGAACCACCGCCCGAAGCCGAGTTTCCAGTTGAAGGAGTTGGTCCCCAGCCGAGATGTCTCCGGCTCGTAACTTCTTGAACAGCTCGAGCACTACATCTCGTTCCCTGAGATAAGGCACCGAGCCAAGGATCATCTGAGCCTGTACGCTGACGCGCGTTCCTGGATCAGGAGTTGGCTCGGGAGGAGGTGGGGGTGGTTCTGCCTCAGCACGTTCAGCCGCTTTGCGAGCAAGCCGTGCCGCTTCGTCAGCCAACCGTTTCCTCTCGTCCGCTTTCTCCTTCCGCTTGAGCTTGCGCTCTTCTGCTTCTTCACCGAGGCGACGCTTTTCGTCCGCCAGTCGGAGGTCGGCATGTCGCTTCCTCTCGTCAGCCGCCTCATCGAGCTGACGTTTTTCATCGGCTAGTCGAAGATCTGCGAGACGCTGAACTTCGGCTGCTGCGGCCTCGTCTGCGATTCGACGCTTTCGCGCCTCCTCTTCCATGCGCTGACGCCGAGCGCACTCTGCCGCGTCTTGATCGAAGCGACGCTGCCTTTCAGCGGCCTCGTCATCCAGACGCTTTTTCCTCTGAGCAGGGGTTTCATTGACTTTGGTTGCAGTCTCCTCACGGAGAAGTTCTGCCTTGGTTCGAGTTCCATCCTCGATCTCTGAGAAGCTACGGACAGGCCTTACGACCTGAGTCGATACCTGTGTCACCGGGGCGACAGCTTGACCCTGGTCTTGATCTCCTGCTTGTGGTTCTGCCGGCTTCCTGGAATCCCGACCTCGCTCATCGTGCCCAGGACGGATGTTACTGCTGGAACCTCTCTCGATCACGCCGCCCAGAGATGGTTGGCCAGCAGGCTCATTGCCCGATGCGCGCAGGGCGCTGGCCTTCAAAGGAGAAGATGGTGGCGCTTGAGCGGGGGCTGAGGGGGCAGGTGTTCCATCTGAGGACGGAACCGCTGAAGGCGGTTGACCGGTCGCATTGTCATTCATGGGATCGATGCTTTTTGCGTGCCGAGTCCATCGTGGAACGCGTGGATCCCCCTGGTTCCCTGCCACGAACGTGTCGGGATCAATCAGGTACTCATTCACACGCGCCTGCACACCAGGCTCGAGCGTGATGCTGGGATCAACTTCGTCGATCCCCTCGATCGCCTTTTCGGCTTCGTCGAGATCAACTCCCGTGGGAACCTGTTGCGAAAACAGAGCTTCCCAGGCTGATTTTTGATCCATGGTTTCCTCCTAGGTTGCTATCTCGCAACAGAAAAAGCTAACAGTTTTGGCTTGTAATGTCAACCGACTTTGACTCATTTTTTCTTCTATTTCGTTAAAAGTGTCATCGATCAACACCATTTGCTTTAAATCGTTGACATCTCAAGCCCTTACTGCTAATCTCGCTCCCTGGCGTTTTTGAAACGACCAGTCGTTCCTCAAACCTATGCACACCGATGCCATCGGTCCCTGCATGTACTAGGGAGATACCATGTCCGAGACCAATCCCGGTACGAGGGCTCTCGCCCTCCCGGAGAAGCTTCCCGCGCTCGTCCGCATCATCGACAACGTCCTCAACTTCGGGGCCATGATGCTACCGGACAGACAGGGCGGCAAGAAGATGAGTCTCGCGGCACGGCGAGCCATGATCGATGATCACCTGGTCATGTCGCCCACCGCGCCCGGTGTGCCTTTCGTGGCGCATGTCCGCTTCGGTGGAGAAAACAAGCTGGTTGGCACCACCATCCGTCAGAAGTTCAGCAACGGAGAGCCCAGGTTCTTGGATGGCAAGCCGCTGATGGAGTTCTGCGGCGACTTCGACCTAGTCATCAGGGGACGGGCTGAGCTGCCCGACCCCAGAGATCCGTGCAAGCGCGTGATCCGCGAGGTCTCACCAGCCATCATCTGCGATGGACAAGGGAGCATGGTGCCCTACGTCGGAGTCACCGATGATGGGCAACGCTTTCTCAGCGGTCCGCCGATGGCCTGTCTGTTCATCCGCGACTTCGATCGCGGAAACGAACAGGGGAACTCAAGGATCCGCGCCCTTCCGCTAGGACTGGGCAAGAAGGAGAACATCCTCCACTACAACGACATCATCGATCGCCTCGCGGCCCAGGGATCGACCAAGGACTGGGAAAAGATCCCTCCGATCCCAAACTCCTTGGGTCGAGCTGTGCAGTGGTACCAGGACGTCCCGCCCGGACACCCGATCAACAAGGGTCTGCTTCCCGTCTGGCGAAAGACCGACGAGCGAGAATGCTCCCACGACGTAGCGGATTACTGGATCGTGATGCGACTGGGCGGGAAGGTTGCCACCCTGGCGAGGTCGAGCCAGCCCGTCTTCGTCCAAGGTGATGAGGTGCCCGAGCAGGTGTTCCGAATTGTGGAACGCTGGAACTCGGTCGAATTCACGTTCTGGGGTCTGCCCGGACAGATGGGCGACATCCAGCTCCATGAGTTCGATCAGACCAGCGTCAGCTTCGACTGGCTTACCATCTTCGGGGCCAGCATGCTGTCAGCCAACCCCAACACGGGCACCAGCCTCGTGAGAACGGCTCTCAGAGACCCGCCCCTGACGCAGATGACCGCCTTTGGTCTCCTGCCTCCTGGTGGGAGTCGAGACCTGGCCGTCAGCACGATCCGGGGACTCGCAGGGCAGATCATCGAGCAGGTTCGCTCGATGATGACGGAAGCCCTCCAGCGGCTGGTCCTGCACCTGACCTCCTGTGGGGTTTCACTGCAAGACGAGCTGGGCGAGAACGCGACCCCGGAGGGTCTCGCCTCGGCGCTGGAAAATCCCGCTCCTCCCAGCGACAGCCGTCTGGTGACGGCGTTGCTCACGAGCAATGTCGCGAAGGAGTTGGGAATCAACGACATCTGGAGTCCCACGAGCTGGCTTCAGATCACTTCCTATCGGAACAGCCTGCTCGTGATCGCCAAGCAGGCTGGCGTGAAGCCTGCGGCTCCGTCGTCCCCTACCCAGGAAGCGGCGAAGGAAGCCAATCCTCCGGCCGAAACCAAGAGCCAGGAGGAGGAGCCGCCAAAGCGCAAGGGCGGCGTCAAGTCCCGCAAGCCCCCCCAGGCGCAGAACAGCGCCTGACGCTGAAACACGTCCGCTCGAAGCATGACCACTTGCGTGGTGAATGCTCTCGAGCGGTTTTTATTTACCTATTCATAGCCGCTTCAGCGGCGTCCGAACGGGGCTAAAGCCCCTGAGAAGAGTCCATGCCTTCTAACCCAAAAACCGTTTTTGTATTCTTTACTGTCTGTTCTGCAACTTCCTCACACGTCACCCCTTTCAACTCCGCCAGTTTCCTGGCGACGTATTCGACACGCCACGGCTCATTACGCTTGCCGCGATCCGGAGCCGGCGCGAGATAGGGCGCGTCCGTTTCAACAAGCAGTCGCTCAAGTGGTAAAGCGCTGGCGACTTCCTGCAAGTTTTTTGCAAATGTCAGGATCCCACTAAACGAAATGTAAAATCCAAGATCGATGAACGCCTGTGCCTCGTCGAGCGTCCCCGTAAAACAGTGGATCACTCCCCGTCGTGACAATTTTCCTGCCTCAATCGCTTCGCGAATCATCACTGCCTGTTGCGCATAGGCATCGCGACAGTGAATCACGACCGGCTTATCGAGTTCTGTCGCAAGATCGAATTGAGCCTGGACGGTCTGAACCTGTCGACGAATGACTTCATCGCGATCGACGCCCTCGGGGATCCGATAAAAGTCCAGACCAAACTCTCCGATACCGAGACACTTCGGATGCCTTGCAAGCTCACGATAATAATCCATATCGAATTGCTCCGCACGTGTCTTGATCTTGGGCGTTGCTTGATGTTCAGGCGCAAGCTCATCGTTATCCCAAAATTCTTGTTCGACTGTGTGATTTGGATGAAGGCCGACGGTTGCCCACATACCTTCGTAGCGCTCAGCGACTTCAAGACCAAACGCAGATGTATCTTTTTGCGTTCCTACCGTAACCATAAAGACCCCGCGATCCAGGGTCCTCTTTATCACTTCATCCATGTCCTCTTTGTAGGCATGAAAGTGGACGTGACAATGCGAATCGATTAGATGCATAGCTATGACGTCGCAGAATCAACAGCCTGACGTGCGGCTTCGGGAAAAAATACTTGCAACGCGCTCATGGTTGCAATCAGGAAATCCGCAACAAAGGAGGTCTCGAGCATAGTTCGAAGTGTGTCATCAGGCAGAACTTGCATCGCGTAAAAAAGCACGACGCCGACAACGATGATCCCTTCAACAAAACCAAACAGCCCGCCGAGAAGTTTGTCGAATGATCTGGCAAACGGAATCCAGGCAAGCACGTCAAATACTTTTTCAAAAAACCAAAACACCAGTTCGACCAGCCGTGTGATCAAAAAGAAAATGAGGATGAAAATAACGATTCTCGCGAAGGTGCCTCCACCAAACAAAAACCCAAACGTGTCAAATGCTGGGTCGACAAAGCGAGAGGCAAAAAAGATACCAATGATCGTTCCAATGAGAGAACCAAGCGTATGAACCAAGCCGAACATGAATCCAAAAAAGATAAATGCCCCGACGATCACGATAAGAACGATGTCAATAAAACCCATAGGAACGCCGCTAAAGCGGCTTTGAATTCTTCATTCTTCAAATTCTTCTTCTCAGGGGCTTTAGCCCTGTTGAGCGTCTCTACGTGGAAACATCCCTTCTCCCATGAGAATAACTTTACCATAGCGATGAAGGATTTCCTCGCTCGTCTGTGGAAGAACCGGCGCGAGCGCTGTGGCGATCCAACGAATCTGCGAAGCGATGGTGGAAAGAACTTGCTTCGCCGCTGGTGGATCTTGCTTCACCAGCTTGAAAGGCTCTTTCTTGTCGACTTCCTCGTTGGCCTCGTCCACGACCGCAAAAATTTCATCGAGATACGCTTTGTAATCATACTGAACCATGCGTTCGTCAAGAACATTTTGTCGAGCCGACCAGTCGATCTGTACGTCGTCAAGTTTTCCCTCGAAATATTTTACGCTCATCGCCGCGACGCGACTCACGAGATTTCCTAAGCGGTTGGCAAGCTCGGCGTAGCGCTCCTCCATACGTTCGTGCGAAAAATCACCATCCCCGTGGGAAGGAATCTCTCGCAAAAAATAATAGCGCACCGCATCCACGCCGTACTCATCCACCAGCGCCTTTGGGTGAACCGTATTCCCAAGCGACTTACTCATTTTTTCTCCTTCCACAGTGATGTACCCATGGACGAACAGCTCGGTTGGTAACGGAAGACCAGCCGACATCAGCATCGCCGGCCAATACACGGCATGAAAACGAAGAATCCCTTTTCCGATCAGATGGATCCGTTGAGGATTCTCTTCCCAAAATGTTTTGTAGAGATCTGTTTCATCCGCATACCCAATTCCTGTGATGTAATTTGAGAGAGCATCAAACCACACGTACATCACCTGACTCTCGTCTCCAGGCACGGGTACACCCCAATGTTGTGCACGCTCTTGCGATCGGGAGATAGAAAAATCTTCCAGACCTTGTCGGATAAAACTCAAAATCTCATTTTTTCGTGTTGTGGGAACAATACGAAGCGTGTCATGTTCGATGAGTTCCTCTAGGTGCGACTGATAATGTGAAAGTCGGAAAAAATAATTCTCTTCTTCGATTTCCTCGAGTGGCTTCTTGTGTTCTGGACACACGCCCCCTTCTATTTCCTTCTCTGTATAGAATTGTTCACACCCCACACAGTAGAGACCTTTGTAGGTTTTTGTGTAGATGTCCTCGGGTTTGCAAGCCTCCCAAAGTTTTTGCGCGCCTCGAATATGTTTTTCTTCCCGCGTACGGATGAATCCGTCAAAGGAAAGATTCAACAGTTCCCAAAGCGAACGAAATTCTTGCGCATGCGATGTCACAAAATCAGCGACCTCTTCCCCTGCCTCCTGGGCGGCTCGAACATTTTTCAAACTATTTTCGTCTGTCCCAGCCAACCCGAATACCTGTTCCTTCCCCAGTTTATTGCGCTCATGCCGAAGTCTCGCGTCGGCCTGAATAAGCTCCATCGCAAATCCAATGTGCGGAGAAGCGTTCACATACGGAATAGCGGTCGTGAGATAAAAACGATTCATACGACGGGGCTAAAGCCCCTGAGAAGAAAATTCGGTAGAAATAAATTTCACAGCCGCTTTAGCGGCGTTTCTCTAGCACAATCACAAATTCACCTTTGATACTAGTTGATTCAAGCGCAACTGTCACTTCGGTAGCTGTCCCACGATAAATCGTCTCGTGAAGTTTGGTAAGCTCACGACACACGACCAGCCGACGCTGTGGCGTGCGAGTGTTGATCTCCTCGAGCGTCTTGAATATGCGATGCGTGCTCTCATAGATGACAACGGTTAATTCAATCAATGCGAGCCGATCAAAGTACGATTGTCTCCCTTTTTTGTTTGGAGGAAATCCGAGAAAGACAAACTCATCTGTTGGAAATCCGCAAATAGACAAAGCCGCAATCACGGCCGAGGGACCTGGAATAGGGGTCACGATTTTTCTCAGGTGAGAAATAGTGTGTCCGCTTCCTTCAGATCGTTTCAGAATCGTCGCGATGAGTTTTCCCCCTGGATCACTCATGCCTGGCGTTCCCGCATCCGTCACAAGGGCCAGATCACGTCCCTGTTCGAGGAGATCAAGAATCTTCTTGGTTTTGTCGTCGCCGGAATGTTGGTGATAGGATATGGTCGGGGTTTTGATCCCGTAGTGGGACAAGAGTTTCCCGGTCACGCGCGTGTCCTCACACAGAATCGTATCAACAGACGCGAGCGTGGTTTTCGCCCGCTCACTCAGATCACTCAAATTTCCAATCGGTGTGGCAACAACAAAGAGCGTGGCCATAGTTATTCTTTTTTCAAATGGTCGAACGCGCGTAAGACTTCAAGTGGAACGGCGAAAATAATCGTGTTAGATGCGTCGGACGACACATCATTAATGGTATTGAGGGTGCGCAAATGGAGAGCTCCGCTTGAACTCGAAAGAATGTTTGCTGCCTCCGCGAGATTCTTTGAGGCCTCTACTTCTCCCATCGAATTGATCACGACCGCACGACGCTCACGCTCAGCCTCGGCTTGCTTGGCCATGGTGCGTTTCATTTCCTCTGGAAGCGTGATGTCTTTAAGTTCCACATTGTCGACCTGAATCCCCCAAGGGTCTGTCAACACATCGACGATGTCCTTAATCTTCTTTGAAGCCTCCTCTCGTTGACTTAATAACTGATCGAGATCCATCTCTCCCACGACGTTGCGCATCGTGGTCTGGGCAAGCTGACTTACCGCGTAGTAAAAATTCTCGACCTCGATGAACGACTTGGCAGCATCTTTCACTTTATAGTAGATGACCGCATTGATGCGCGCAGAGATGTTATCGCGAGTGATAGCCTCTTGATCTGGAACATCGACCGCCTTCACACGAACATCCACCTTTCGCATGGTTTGAAACGGCCAGAACAAAAGTTTGAGACCAGGACCCATCGTGTGCGTATATTTTCCAAGCAGGAAAACCACACCGCGTTGGTACTCAAAAATGACACGAATGGTTGTAAGCACGTAGACAATGACGAGCGTGATGAGAAACTCCATACGTTATTCATTAGGTGAATAAATTTGCGTCTGTGGATACATAGCCGCCCAAGCGAACCAGAAGGAAGGGACAAGAACATCATCCTCTTCAACGAGCGATTGAATCGTATCAAATTCCTCAAGGCTGTCCACGGGAAAAGCAACAGCTGTCCCTTGACGCTCTACCCCAAAGACGAGTGTCTTCGGGGCAAGCCGCGCATCTTCCTGATCAAGAGGAAACCAAATCGCCGCGGACCCGTAGGAGTCCTCATACGGATCCTGCGTATAATCACGTTCAGCGCCTATTTCGCGAGAAAGAACTTGCCCAGAGGGATACGTCGTCTTATACATCGCCCATGTCATCACCCGCAATGGATACCGCACGAGTTTTGTTCCCGCCCGTGTTCCTTCAATCGCCTCTCCACGCAATTGGCTCCACAGCGATTCTGTTGTGCGATCGTACAAGAGTGTATTGCTGTTCCAAATCTTTCCAGAGACGCCAAATGTGTCTGTTCGTTCGTAGACGGCACTCGTATAGGTGAGCGGATCAAACGTCACGAGGAGATCACGTCCGTTCATTGTGTCGTTGACGACCTCATGCCAAACGAGAATCTGGAGCGGATAAAATCGAGAGCGATTCC
>SCSL01000009.1 GCA_004298405.1 Patescibacteria group bacterium
GCCATAGGGGGTAGTGGGTTATGAATGAACCCACAGAGTCTACCCAGTTCCTGGCACCAGACGCCTACAGTCCGATTTTCAACTTTAAAAGAGTCCGATTTTGAATTTTAAATAACAGTTGACGACAAAATCCTTGACAGAATGAGGGAATCCTGATAGCGTTCCTGGTTCTGGATTTCTGGCGGAAGGTGCTTCAAGCACGAAGAGGTCCGCCAGGAAGTAGGAGCGGACCATGAACGGGTAATAAAAACATCAAGCGACCTCCTCATGAGTGTCGTCCAGTAAAAGATCCCGTCGGCACTCGCCGACAAAACATTTCAACCCGAGGATCACCTTCATGGAGTTCATCCACAAACCTCCCTCGCAGAAGTTCGATACGCAGGTCTCGCCGGTTCCCGGCATGACCTAGCGCGCCGAACGGTTCACGTCCGGCGCTCTCATCAAGAGTGACTCGACGGATCGCTCGTCGCTCAGCGTTGTGCGACGAGCTCGGACGTGAACCCTGCGAAGGGAGGTGGGGCATGGGTGGGTGAGCCCACTGGTGAGGATCCCCTCTGCCGTTTGGTCTCCTTGGCTGATCGGCAGAGGGGGGAGCCAGACTTCCCAACCATGCTCAACGCAAAACCGACCCCCATCATATCGATTTGTCGATTTCTCAGGGTCGGCTTTTTTATTCTCACTTATTCCTCCGATACGGATCCGCACGGCACACCGCCCATGCCGCATTAAAAAGCACACGCGCCATGTCTGCAAAAATTCTACTCTCGATGATTACAGTCACCATCTTTCCCATGAACTCGACAAACGCGACTCGGTTTTCGTAAATCCAAATCTCCCCAGAAAAATCCCCAAACTCAGGAAGGAGGCGACAATATTCCGCGTTCTTGCGTGGGTTGCGCAATTCTCCACGATGCAACATCTTGATCTTCACCCGAGAATCATCTAATGCTTTACGCGCGTCCAGAAGCACATTTTGATCAAGCCCTTCGTACACGACATCGATATTGGCAAGTTCAAGAAGTTCTTGGGGATGTTGCGAGACAAGATCACTGAAAAGTGCATAAAGTGCCTCCCTACCCTCAAAAAATCGCACGACTGGCCGCTCCCCCCCGGCTAACATTTTCATCTCCTCCAACGAGCGGCTAAACATATCGATGCGCTCGGTCAAATCTGCCACGCGCGTTTTGAAATACGCCACAGCGCGTTCTGGTTCTTCGGCAGCAAAAAATTTCTTCTTCCCTCGATCAAAGGTGGACATGAGCCCACGATCCTGGAGTGCGGCGATCACGTCATAGGTTGCGGTACGAGAAAGTTTAGCTCGCTTGGCAATCTCTTGCACGGACGTTGGTCCAATCTTAAGTGAAGAGAGATAGACGCGCGTTTCGGTCGGCGTCAGTCCAAGCTCGGTCAGGAGCTTCATGAAATCAACAGACATACACAGGTTTCACGACAAAGGGTTACGAACAGAAAAAAAGTCTCAAGAAAGCGAAGGTTGAGGATAATTGTCCAGTGAATGTTTACAGTATAGCAAGACGATCCCCAACACAAAAGAGCCAGGAGGCTCTTTTGGTTATCGTTTCTTAAAATCCAATCGTGATCTGAAATTCGTTGGCCTTGAATTCGCTCGAGTTCGCTGGGACTTCGCCTTGAGTACGAATCGTCTTGGCGAGCGTGCCTTGAAGAAGTGCCGCTTCATGTTCGTTCACCGCAAGCAATACTTCCTCAGGACCCGTAACAAACAACGCAATCCGATCCTCGATCGTAAGCCCCGACTGTTTACGCAAATCATTCACACGACGAATGATCTCGCGCACCATTCCCTCGCGCACCAATGCGGGGGTAAGGGTGAGATCCAACTCGACCGCATATTCCCCTTTCTGAACGTCGATCGTCTTCACATTTACTTCATCTTTGACGAGCTCTTGATATTCAGAAGCAAACTCCCCACGGGGAATCGTGATCGTCATTCCTGCCAACACTTGTCGTACATTGATTCCCGCATCAGATCGACGTTCAAGGGCTTTGGAAACAATCGATCGTGTGCGTCCCATCTCCTCCAACATACGCTCATCGATGAGGGACGTGTCGGCAATGGGCCAATCTTCCAGATGAACGGATTCACGCTCACCCCCGACCTGTTTGTACAACGTCTCAGCAAGAAATGGCGCGAATGGAGCCATGAGCTTAGCCAGAGTAAGCAGACATGTTTTCAATGTGGCAATCGCGAGCTCTTTATCTAAATTCTCAGGGGCTTCAGCCCCGTCTTGCTCAGACGTCTCTGAAGAGGCTTTGAATCTCTCTCGGCTACGACGCACATACCACGTTGAAAGGTCATCGATAAACACCCCTAAGTCACGCACCGTTTCGGTAATAATATACGTCTCGAGTCGTTGAGTGGTGTCGGCAACAAGCGTATTGAGTCGTGCAAGAATCCAACGATCGAGTACATGAACCGGTACTCCCATCGTTCCACCTTCCTTCGAAAACATCTCGTAAAAACTCGCGACGTTCATGAGGATCGTGAAGTTCTTACGAACCATATCCGACAATGTCTTTTCATCAAACCGCTTGGACTCGCCAGGCTGGTTGATTGTGTACATGTACCATCGCACCGCATCCGCTCCATGCTTGTCGATCATCTCCATCGGCTTCACGATGTTCCCCAAAGACTTCGACATCTTCTTCCCTTCCGCGTCCAAGACATGTCCCAAACAGATGACGTTCTTAAATGGCCGTTCACGCCCAAGCAATGTCGAAACCGCCAGGAGTGTATAGAACCATCCGCGCGTTTGATCGATGGCCTCAGAAATATAATCGGCGGGATAGCCTTCACCTGAATCGACATGTTCTTTGTTCTCAAATGGATAATGCCATTGCGCATAGGGCATGCACCCGGAATCAAACCAGACATCACAAACATCGGGGACACGTTTGTACTCCTTTCCGTCTTTCACCAAAATCACGTCGTCGACAAATGGACGATGCGGGTCGAAGTTCTCGCCGACAAGCGACTTGTCTTTGGCGAGCGAACGCAGTTCCTCAAACGATCCAATACAAAGCCGATCTCCATCGGTGCTCTCCCAAACAGGCAATGGTGTCCCCCAGTACCGCTCTCGAGAAAACGCCCAGTCCTTCACCTCGCGCAACCACTCACCAAACCGTCCATCGCGGATGTGATCGGGCTCCCAATGAATGTTCGCGTTTTGAGCGAGGAGTTCGTCGCGCAACTCACTCATGCGGATATACCACGAGTCCTTTGCATAGTAGATAACCTTCGTCTTACAGCGCCAGCAGTGTGGATACGAGTGTTCATATTTGGCTTTTGCAAACAAGAGTCCTCGATGGGCAAGATCCTTAATGATATCGACGGCGACTTCTTCGTCTGCAACAAAACGCCCCTCGAGGAAATCCATCCCTTCCACAAATGTCCCATCGAGTTTCACGAGGTGATGCTTGGGCAACCCAACCTCTTGTCCAAGATCAAAGTCATCCGCGCCGTACATGACCGCGGTGTGCACGATGCCGGTTCCGTCGGCTGTTGTCACAAAGCTGGCTGGATGAACTCGATAGGCGGTCTTCTCAAGTTTTTGTTTGTTCTCGTCTACGACCAAAGAATCCATGAATGGATAGAGCGGTTGGTATGTTGTCCCAACAAGCTCACTCCCCTTCACCTCGGCAACAATCTCAAATATCGAGTCAGGAAACGTGGCGGCGAGGCGATCCTTTGCAAGGACAAACCTCACACGATCGTCCCCACCCTCGTCCAGTTTTTCGATGACGACATACGTCAGCTCTGCCCCAACGGCGAGCGCGACGTTCCCAGGTAATGTCCACGGGGTTGTCGTCCAAGCCAGCAGCGCCGTTCTAACTCCGGATCGCAGAGCCTCGTGCGAACCCTCAACGACGACAAACTCTGCTGTCACACTTAGATCCTTCACGTCCTTGTACCCCTGTGAGAGCTCATGCGACGAAAGACTGGTTCCGCATCGTGGACAATGTGGTGTCACGCGGTAATCTTTGTACAACAGCCCTCGATCCCACACCTGTTTTACCACCCACCACAACGACTCGACATATTGTGGATGATACGTCACGTACGCATCGTCGAGGTCCACCCAAAATCCAAGACGCTTGGTGAACTCCTCCCAATCTTTTTTGTATTGCCACACGGACTCCTTACATTTCTCGTTGAACTTCGCGATCCCGTACTCCTCGATCTGTGCCTTCCCCGTAAACCCAAGCTGTTTTTCCACCTCAAGTTCCACAGGGAGTCCATGCGTATCCCAGCCGGCTTTTCGAACAACGCGATATCCCTGCATGGTGCGAAAACGTGGAATACAATCCTTGAACGCGCGACTTTCCGCATGATGAATGCCCGGACGACCATTGGCCGTCGGCGGGCCTTCAAAAAAAACGAACGGACCTTTTGGGGCAGACTTCTGAAGCGTCTTTTTAAAAATGTCATTCTGCTTCCAAAATTTCAGAACCTCAGATTCGAGTTGCGGAAAATTCATATGCCATGGAGTATGACAAGGGGGCGAGGAAAAATCAATCCTCTATGATAGAATCAGTTCGTATGAAACCAACAATTTACATCGGCGCGGATCATGCCGGCTGGAAGCTCAAGGAAGCGCTCGAGGAACATCTCAAAACAAATAAACTCCACGTCGTGGACATGGGCAACGAAAACCTCGTGAATGATGACGACTATCCTGACTTTGGATACGCCGTGGCCAAGCGTGTGGCAACGGATGAGCACGCGCACGGTATTGTCATCTGCGGAAACGCACAAGGAATTTGCATCGTGGCAAACAAAGTAAAAGGAGTCCGCGCCGCCACAGGATTCAATGCGGACGTTGCCAAGTCCGCCCGCGAGGATGACAACTCTAATATCCTGTGTTTACCAGGACGACATCTTGATGTGAAAGAGGCGATCAAAATCGTCGATACTTGGCTCTCCACAGAATTCTCCGGCGCCGAGCGTCATGTACGACGACTCAAAAAGGTCTCTGATATTGAAAATCAGGAATTCGGCGTATGACCCAAATTGTCCCAGCCTTCTTGGTCGAATCGGAAAAAGAATTCGAGCGGAATCTTCGACTCATCGAACATGACTGCACCCTCATCCAGGTTGATGTCCTTGATGGGAGTCTCTTTGCCAATACCTGTTGGTATGATCCAGAGCGAATCGGGAGCCTCAAAACAAAGATCGAAATGGAACTCCATCTCATGGTTGAAAATCCAATCCCCATCATCGAGGCGTGGAAAAAACATGTACCCACGTTCACCCGAGCCATCGTGCACACGGAAATGCATCGACCTAGCGGCGTTGTCACCGGATTCATCCATGACGATCTCAAGCTTGAGGTTGGGATCGCGCTCAACCCCGAGTCCCCCCTTTCAGAAGTCGAGGAGGTTCTGCATATGGTCGACCAGCTCACGATCATGAGCGTTCATCCTGGCTACCAAGGGCAGACCTTCGGAGATCCGACCCATGGTGGGGATATGGAGTCAATCATTGAAAAAGTCCGCGCGGCTCGCGCTCATCGCAAGGATCTCACGATCGAGGTCGACGGAGGTATCACAAGTGATCTCATCGAACCTCTTGTCCGCGCCGGCGCTGATCGATTATGCATCGGCTCTGCGATATTCAAGACAGATGATCCCACTGATACGCTTAAAAAAATGAACAAACGCATATGAAATTACTTCTTCCCTCGGTAGCTTCAGGCTTTAACCTGGGCCGAACCCGGGCTAAAGCCCGGGGCTACCTCCTTCCTACCCTCCTAACCCTTCTCACCCTCCTAACCCTTCCCCCCACTGTCCACGCCCTTACCATTGCCGAGTCTGAACTCATAACGGGTGACCTCATTCGCGGGGAGACCGATTCGGCCGTCTATTACTATGGTGATGACGGACTGCGTTATCTTTTCCCGAACGATAAAACCTTCTTCACCTGGTACGAGAATTTCGAAGAAGTAAAATGGATCTCGGACGAGTCACTTGCTGATATCCAAATCGGTGGAAACGTCACGTATAAACCTGGCGTAAAAATGATCAAGATCAATTCAGATCCAACCGTGTACGCGGTGGCGGGAGCAAGTGAATTGCGCGCGATCGATTCCGAGAAAATCGCCATCGAACTCTATGGCTCCACCTGGAACCAACACATCGATGATGTTCCAGATGAATTCTTTGAAGACTACGTGCTGGGCAGTCGCATCGATCTCTCATCTCAATACAACCCAGACGCAGAACAGGCAGATGCCTTTTCGATCGCCGCCGATAAAGGACTTCACAGCTATACCCTCATGGAAATCACCTCTTCTGGTTTCAGCCCTTCAACGGTGACCATTAAAGATGGTACGGCTGTTCGATTTCTCAACACAGACAACGAAAACCACTCAGCAACTGAATGGGATCGTGTCTGGGAATCCGGGACAATGGAGCCAGGTGATCATTTCACGCACTACTTCAACGAAATCGGAACCTGGCACTTTTATTCAAGTTATGGCGACCGAAACGTATTTGAAGGAGCCGTTGTTGTTGAATAGATTGTTCCTCTCAGGGGCGCCCCATCACGTCGAAACGCCGCTAAAACGGCTGTGAATTCCTGTGAGTAACATTTCGTGCTATACTAATGTTCGTTCACCTCTATAATTACTCGCACCCTTATGACAAAAACAACGACTCTTTTGTCAGCGACGGCGCTGGCAATGCTTGGACTCATCACACTAGCATTTGTAAGTGTCGTCCCTTCAGCAAATGCTGAAACCCTCGTAGATCTTGAAGACATCGAGGCAGGCGATCTCATTCGTGGAGAATCTTATTCCGCTGTGTATTATTATGGCGTGGACGGTTTCCGCTACGTCTTCCCAAATGATAAAACCTACTTCACTTGGTACGAAAATTTCGATGATGTAAAGTGGATCTCCGACGGCGACCTTGCGGATATTCAGATCGGAGGAAATGTCACCTACAAGCCAGGTGTCAAAATGATCAAGATCAATTCAGATCCAACCGTATATGTTGTTGGGTCTGGTGGAGAGATCATGGGGATTCCTTCAGAGGATGTCGCGGAGGAACTCTACGGCTCAAACTGGAACCAACAGATCGATGATGTCGCCGATGGATTTTTCTCAAACTACGAAATGGGTTTAGAGCTTGAGATGGCCTCTCAATATGACCCAGAGGCAGAGCAAGCCGATGCATTTTCCATTGATGCTGACAAGGAACTCATGATCTATCTCACGGTAAGTATCCTAGACGGTTCCTACAGCCCAAGTGAGCTTGAACTTGATGCAGGACGCGCTGTGCGATTCGTTAATAATGGAACAGAGAAACACACCGCCTCCGCTGACGATGGCTCTTGGGGAACAGGAACGCTCAATGCGGGAGAAAACTTCACACGATACTTTGATGAAGAAGGTGATTACGACTTCCATTGTGCCTACCACGATGACATGACCGGAACCCTCGTTGTTGAATAACCAACAAAACCATCCCGAGCCTGTCGAGGGGTGGTTTTTGATTTCATGCTAAAATGAACGCACTATGCCAAACCTGACAAAAGGTCCAAAGGTTCGACGACCACTTCATCTTCACGACAAAAAACTCAAATCTCTCGAAGAACGAGCCTCACAAATTCGTGAGGATCTTATTGATATGTTGGTTGAGGCTGGATCTGGCCACTCGGCAGGACCGCTTGGGATGGCGGACATTTTCGTTGCTCTTTATTTTCATGTCCTGGTTCATGATCCAAAACATCCTGATTGGAATGACCGTGACCGACTTATCCTTTCCAATGGCCACATTTGTCCGATTCGGTACGTCACCATGGCACATGCAGGATACTTCCCCAAAAAAATGCTCATGACCCTACGCAAGTTTGGTTCACCTCTGCAAGGTCATCCTGAACGTGAACGACTCCCAGGAGTCGAGACGACGTCGGGGCCGTTGGGTTCTGGATCATCGCAGGCGGTGGGACTCGCCTACACGGCGCTCCTGGATCGCAAACCTTGGCGTGTGTATTGCGTGATGAGCGACGGCGAACTCGATGCCGGACAAACGTGGGAAGCCCTTCTCTTTGCTGGACGCAACAACCTCTACAACTGCACCTTCATCATCGATCGAAACAACATTCAGATCGACGGTACCACGGAAGAGATCATGCCGCTTGAACCTCTCACAGCCAAATTCGAGAGCTTCAACCTCAATGTTGTGCGCTGTGCTGGAAACTCTATTCGAGATTTCGTGACTGCGGTCGAACGAGCACATGGGGTCTCTGAGAAAGCCACGGTCATCATCGCCGATACCATTCCTGGCTACGGCGTCCCCTACATGGAGCATGACTTTCTCTGGCATGGCAAACCACCTTCGCCTGGAAGCGAATCTCAACAAGCCATTCATGACCTGCGAACGCTCGCGGGGCGAATAACGGGCGAACATGAATAACGGGGCTAAAGCCCCTAAGAAAAGAGTGAGTCATTAAGAATAGTTTCCCAGTCCTAAGAATAATTTCTCAGCCCCTTTAGGGGCGTGCATATGAATCTCAAACTTCTATTTCTCTGGTTCCAACGCGGTCTGGCCATCGTCGGTCTTGCGGCGATCATCGCCTTTGTCGGTCAAAATCTCTTCAACGAATTTTCCTCCGTATCCACCTCCTCTGTTGTTGGGTATGGGGGAGATCTTCAAGAAGCCGTCATGTTTGATTCGGTCGCTTCCTCCGAAGAAAAATCTTTCCGAGCTCCCTCCCCCGAGAGGTATTTGTATGATGAAGCCATCGCAGCCGAAGTCGATCAAAAAATTATCAAGACGGGGTCACTCGACCTTGTGGTTGATCACGCAGATGAGCGGCTAACGGCGGTCGAGACGCTCGCACAAGAAAAGGGCGGATATGTCCAAACCTCGACGATCCAAGAGCACGAAGACGGAACGCTCACGGGCTATGTGACTATTCGTGTGCCGACGGATGTCTTTAATGCAACCATGGAAGAACTAAAAGGCTTGGCTATTGTGGTTGAGCGTGAAACCACTAGTGCGGAAGATGTGACGGAGCAATACATCAACCTTGCCGCGCGTCTCAAAAATGCCAAAGCCCAAGAGTCACGCTATGTGGAAATTCTGGACGTCGCGAAAACCGTAGAAGAGATCCTTCAAATCGAATCTGCCCTTGGCAATATCCGCGGCTACATTGAGTCTCTCCAAGGCCAGATTCAATATCTTGATAGTCTCACAGGATTTTCAACGATCACCATCTCTCTTTCTGAAGAGCCCGTCATCACGGTTGGCGGAAAAGAATTTCGACCTGGAACCACCGTGAAGGAAGCCGTTCAAGCGGTCGTCGCAATAGGCCAAACGCTCGTAGTTGCGGTGATCTGGGTGTTGATCGTCGGAATCGGCATAGGCGTCCCTCTGGCGTTTATCATTTGGCTTGGATGGAAAGGGGTGACTCGATTACGAAAAAGGTAGACCCAGGCTTCAGCCTGGGCTACACCCGGGCTAAAGCCCGGGACTACCACTATGAAAAAAAACACAAAACAATCTGGTCTCAACCGCGAAGCGTGGCTCGTTCGCGAGCTTTTTGATGAGAAAAAACTCAAACATCTACCCACACGCGATGGTTTCGGCGAGGGATTAGTAGAAGCTGGAAAGGGCAACAAAAACATCGTTGTCCTATGTGCTGATCTTACAGAATCGACACGCGTGCTCGCGTTCAAGCAAGCTTACCCAGATCGGTTTGTCCAAATGGGCGTCTCAGAACAATCCATGGCGTCGATTGCGGCAGGGATGGCGATGGCAGGCAAAATGCCGTTTATCTCCAGCTATGCCTGCTTCTCCCCGGGACGTAACTGGGAACAAATTCGCACAACCGTCGCGCTCAATAACACCAATGTTAAAGTTGCCGGGGCTCATGCAGGCGTCTCTGTGGGACCCGACGGCGCCACACACCAGATGGTCGAGGACATTGCCATCATGCGGGTCATGCCCAATATGCGCGTGTTTGTTCCCTGTGATTCCATCGAAACACGCAAAGCAACTCTTGCCGTCGCCAAACTCTCTGGTCCATGCTATCTCCGATTTGCTCGCGAAAAGTCACCTGTATTCACGACGCTAAAGACACCGTACAAAGTCGGTCGCGCAGAAATCTATCGCCACGGAAATGATCTCACGATCATCGGCTCAGGTCCCCTTCTCTACGAGGCACTCCTTGCCGCCGAAATGCTCTCACACGAGCACGGGATCGAATGCCGTGTTGTGAATATGCACACCATCAAACCAGTCGATGTGAAAGCTATCGTCGATGCCGCAAAACAAACGGGGGCGATTGTGACCGTCGAAGAAGCACAGGCCGCTGGTGGTCTTGCGGGCGTTGTTGCGGAAACACTCGCTCTTACTGTCCCTGTCGTCATGGAACGAGTTGGTGTCCCCGATCGATTTGGTGAGAGCGGTAACCCACGTGAAGTTCAGGAGGGTCTTGGTCTCACAGCACCGTTTATCGCCCTTGCCGCTGACCGCGTGCTTCAACGCAAACTCGGGAATACGGTTCCTGCGATACCCGCCCATGTGACCGCCGCCCAAGAACGGCTCGTCGTGATGCAACAGGAAATTCTTCACGAGGCGCTTTCCCGCACCCCAAGAAAGTGGGGTGGTAAGAAACCTGACGCAAGCCTCAAATCCCGTAGACGGGACTAAAGTCCCTTCGAATTTCTTAGCCACTTTAGTGGCGTCGAATATGTCTGAATGTATTTTTTGCAAAATCATCGCAGGGGAAATTCCCTGCCACAAGGTCTGGGAGGATGACGATCACCTCGCCTTCTTAGATATCAACCCGATCCGCGAAGGGCATACGCTCGTGATTCCAAAAGTTCACGCCTCGTACCTCTTTGACATGAACGACGAGAGCTACCAATCTCTGCTGGGTGCCGCTAAACAAATCGCGATACGCCTGAAGGAAGTCTTCCAGGTTCCCCGCATTGGTATGGCGGTTGAAGGTTTTGCTGTCGACCATGTCCATGTTCATCTCGTCCCCCTCACCGGAGTCGGACAGCTTGATCCAAAACAAGCGAAACCTGGCGACCACACACAACTCACTGAACTTGCCCAGCGAATCCGCACATAAGAGAGCCCACATGGCTCTTTTTTGCTATACTAAACCCACTATGCCAACGTCTTCATTCGACCTCATCACCATCGGCGACATCAAACTCGATACCTTCGTCGTTCTCGACGATGCCAATGTCTCTTGTGAGCTGAAAATGCCTGAATGTAAACTTTGTTTGGATTATGGTGCGAAGATCAACGTCAAAATCGTGGACTCCCAAATTGCAGGATCGGCTCCCAACGTGGCGGTCGGACTGGCCCGCATGAAAAAGAAAATCTCAATCCTTTCCGTGATGGGGGAAGATACGACTCGACCGCTGGCATTGGAACATCTCAAACGCGAAGGGGTCGATGTGTCCCTCATTGAAGTCATCAAGGGAGAAAAAAGTACTTACTCGGTCGTTCTTAATTTCCTCGGTGAAAAAACCATTCTCACCGGACATATCAAACACGAATATCACCTCCCGAAAAAATTTCCAAAGCCCACTTGGCTCTACGTGGGCGAGATGGGTGAGGGATATGAAAAAATCTACAAACAAGTCGCTGACTATGCCAAGAAGGACGGCGTGCGAATTACGATGAATCCCGGAAGTATCCAAATTGATGAGCGAAAAAAATCTCTGTATGACTTGCTCCCCTATCTCGAAGTTTTGTTCATCAATCTCGAGGAGGCGCAGAGACTCACAAAATCAAAATCTCTCGAAGTGCACAAGCTCGCCGGCGCGCTCTCCAAACTAGGTCCCAAGCACGTAGTAATCACCGACGGAAAAAACGGGGCGTATGAATATGGTGGTCGTGACTTGCGATTTTGCCCGATCTTCCCAAGTAAATTAGTGGAAGCCACAGGGGCAGGAGATGCATTTGCGAGCGGATACTTGGGAGCCCTTCTGTCTGGAGAATCATGCTCGGAAGGTCTGCGTTGGGGCGCCGTCAATTCCTCCTCAGTCGTCGGATATGTCGGACCAACGAAGGGACTTTTGAGCGCAACCGAAATCCGTAAACGATTGAAAGCTAAACCAAACTTCAACGTTAAAACTGTTTAGTATGCTCGTCACTCTCAACGACGTCCTCGCCAAAGCTCAACGTCGCAGATATGCCGTGGGCGCGTTTAATATCAACAACCTGGAAACGCTGCAGGCAATCATGGACGCAACGGAAGCCGAGCGCTCACCCGTCATTTTGTCGACGAGCGAAGGCGCGATCGACTATGCTGGTATGGAGGAGCTTGCCGCCCTCGCACACATTGCCGCGCGCAAGACGAAACTTCCAGTGGTGTTTCACCTCGACCATGGGAAAAACTACGACCTTGTCGTACGAGCGATCAAGAGCGGCTGGTACACAAGCGTGATGTTCGATGGCTCTTCCCTGCCCCTGAAAGAAAATGTCCATCGTACAAAAAAGATCGTCGAGATGGCGCACAAAAGAAAGATCAGCGTCGAAGCGGAACTGGGAGCTATCGCGGGCATCGAGGACTTTGTTTCCGTCGCAGATCGCGACGCGCATCTTACGGATCCTGAGCAGGCTCGCGAATTTATGCGGGCTACGGGCTGTGACGCCCTCGCGGTCGCGGTTGGAACAAAACACGGAGCGTATAAATTCAAGGACGAATCCAGACTCGACTATGGACGACTCAAGCGCATTGCCGAAGCCGTCGATGTCCCGCTGGTACTCCATGGAGCCTCTGGCGTGCCAGCAAATATCAAGCGCATTTGCACTCAATATGGCTGTGAGATTTCAAGCGCAAAAGGTGTGTCGGACACAGCCGTAAAAAAAGCGATAACGCTGGGCGTGCGCAAAGTAAATGTTGACACAGATTTACGTCTTGCCTTCGATGCCGGCATCCGCAAATTCCTCAAAGAACGCCCAGAGGTCATCGACCCTCGTGAAATTTTGAAACCGGCGAAGGAACTTATGACGAAGGTTGTGAGGCATAAGATGAGGGTACTCGGGAGTAGCGGGAAAGGATAACTTGTTTTAGTCGATATCCCTCGCAATATTCCAACAACCCCACATACGACGGTATGTTCCCAGAGTTCACTCTCTTGAACATTCGTCGTTTTGTTTTTGTGCGAAGGACACGGTGATGTGGAAGCGTGACGTAACCAAGGAAGTCGATCCCTTGGGTAAGCGTACGGATCTCGACCTTATGGGGATGGAGAATGAGCCGACGTTCGCTCCAGAGCCATTGTTCGATGAATGGCAGGAGCCATCGGAGCTCAGCAGGGTCGTTAGCAAGAATAACCGCGTCATCTGTGTAGCGTATGTAGTGCCGTACTCTCAATTCGTCCTTGATAAAATGGTCAAATGCGTTCATGTAGATATTCGCAAATAACTGACTTGTCAGGTTTCCAATCGGTAAGCCTATCTTCCTTTGAGATGACCCCCCCCCCGATGGGATTTGAGGTTAAGTAGCTTCCGACGATATTGGAAACGAGCTGTTCGACCCTCCCCCTTTCCAAGGGGGAGCTGGAGGGGGCTGCCGATGTCAGCTTCCCACGCAAGATTTCCATTAAAATCCCGTGATCCACCGAATCAAAAAACTTCCTGATATCGAACTTCAAAGCCCAACAAGGCTTTGTATTGTTTTGACTAACCTGGCGAGTGAACTGCTCCAAACGGTCGACCGCCGCATGAGTCCCCTTCTTGATTCGACAGGAGTAACTGTCGAAAATAAACGAGCGGTCAAATACCGGATATAACACTCGATACACCGCATGGTGCACCAGTCGGTCACGGACGGTTGCTTTGTGGATGACGCGATGTTTGGGGTCGAAGATGTGAAAACGGTGGTAGGAGCCATGACGATACCGGCCATTAAGAAGATCGTCGTGAAGCAAAAAGACGTCGTCCTCCAGGTGCCGCTCAAACTCCCGGACATCCTGTCTCGATCGCTTTCCACGCCGAAACTCCCGCCAGGCGGCGAAGAGGTTCTCTAATGGCTAACTTTGCAATGAAACCGTACCACCCCCTCAGAGCGTATACGGGAATCGTTGTTTAAGAATCTGTGTTGTTTGTCCGTCGTGTTCTGAGACGACACGGACGTATGCCGTTTCCAGA
>SCSL01000010.1 GCA_004298405.1 Patescibacteria group bacterium
GGAAACGGCATACGTCCGTGTCGTCTCAGAACACGACGGACAAACAACACAGATTCTTAAACAACGATTCCCGTATACGCTCTGAGGGGGTGGTACGGTTTCATTGCAAAGTTAGCCCCTCCAGTATAGCAAAAGCAGGCTACCATAGCCTGCTCTTATCTCACGTAATCAAGTGGATTTTGGAATTTCCCATTCCGGATCACTTCAAAATGCAAGTGCGTTCCGGTACTGCGCCCCGTCGTTCCTGTTTGCGCGAGCACTTGCCCAGCACTCACGACGTCTCCCACAGCAACATAATTCTTTGAGTGATGCGCGTATCGCGTCACATATCCATCACCATGATCAATTTCGACAGACAGTCCATATCCACTGCGCCAACCGCTATAAATAACGACTCCTCCTCGCGCGGCATAACTGGACGTCGTATAGTCGCCATCAATATCCACGCCTGTGTGTCGCCATCCGTAATACTGCGTAATGGTATGCCAGTTGGTCGGCCATACCCATCCACCCACAGCGCCTGAGGGCGCGCTGATCGATGGGGCAGTAAACAAATTTGTGATCGACGCGGAACTTCGTGTGGTAGAAACAGGAGAAGGAGGTTCGCCTCCTGGGAGGAGAAGCTCGTCTCCAATTGCCAAACGGTTCGCACTTGCCAATCCATTTTGTGACATGATCATCTCAACATCGACAGAATAATTTCTGGCAATACGAGAGAGGGTGTCTCCGTTTCGAACGGTGTAGAGAACGCCATCGACCGGTAAAATTTTGAGTTCTTGACCAGGCTGAATCGTGCTTGTGTATGTCAGACCGTTTGACCAAAGAATGGTTGAGAGACTGAGTCCGTAGGATTCGGCAATGCGGCCGAGCGTGTCTCCCTCTTGCACGGCATACGTCTCAATTCCCGAGCGCACGGGAACCTCAACCGTTTCTTTTGGTGTGACTTCCCCAACCGTCGGCGTGGCTGTCTCTTCCAAAAAGTCCAGATCAATATGGCGACGGGCATCAACGACGGTTCCAGAAAGATACGAGGAGCTTGTTCCCAATGTTCCCACCGGAGATCCCGCTTCCACAACTTCTAACACCGACGAATCATCTTCTGAAACAAGCTGATACAACAAACTTTTCTGCCCAAAATCTTCCGCGCGCACATCTCGAGCCGAAAGGTTCACCCAGGTCACGCCCGCAACGATCAAAACCATCATCACATGCATGGTGTAGCGGTTAGAGATAAGATAGACAAGGCGATGTTTCGCCGGAAGAAGAATTTTTTGAATGTATCGACGGACAAAGAATAAGGCGCGGTACCCGGGAATCCCCACGGCGCGAATAAAAAACAGACTGACAGATTTGAACGGCGCGGCCAGTTTCTGGAACCATCCATTCCCATGACGTTTGAGAAAAATCAACCCGCGCAGAAAGCCCAAGAGGGAACGGACAATGAATTGTTTCACGGATAGATTCAGAGGAATCTCGTTAATATACCTACAAAAATGTACTAAAAAAACGGGGTTGTGTCAATGTAAAGAGACCGTTGAAATACTCGATGAGATTGCCTTGAACGGGCTGGCAATCGCTGAAAACGTACTAAAACGTACGTTGAAGCGATGCCTGGGTGCCCGTGAAAGGCAAGATCGCGAGTATTTCAACGGTCTCAGGGGCGCGTTGTTCCTGCCCGTCCGTAATCATCTGAAAACCGTTCAATATCATCCTCGCCAAAATAATCTCCGCGCTGAACTTCGATAAAGACGAGAGGCTCATCACCGATATTTTGTACGCGATGCTTGGCTTGAAAAGGAACAAAGAGAACTTCCCCGAATCCATGATCGCTGTCTACATCGTCGAGGGTAAATCGCGCACGTCCCAAAATAATCACCCAGTATTCTTCTCGTCGCTGGTGACGTTGATACGAGAGTCGCGCTCCTGGGTTCACGGTAATACGTTTCACCTGGTGCGTCGGCATGACCTCGAGAATGTCGTAGCGACCCCAGGGGCGGATGTTGTCTGGTATGGTCATAAACTTCTTAGGGACTTCAGTCCCGTCATATTCGGACGCCACTAAAGTGGCTGTGAAGAAAGAAATTGCAATCGATGATGCGGACAAGATCCATACAGGGCAATCGCGGTACGATGCCTCTTCGTTGCATACCCTTTGTGAATGTCGAAACCGTACTCGGGGAATTCTTGTGCAAGCTGTCTCATGATCCGATCACGCGTGACTTTTGCGATGATGCTCGCCGCCGCAATCGATTTCACACTCAGGTCTCCGCGAATAATTCCCCGTTGTGGAATCTTGATCCCTGGAATCGTCCAAGCGTCGACGAGAACATAGTCGATCGACTCAAGAGCCTCAACCGCTCGACGCATCGCCAACAAATTTGCTCCTCGAATGTTGAGTGTTACGATCTCATCAACGCTTGCCATTCCCACACTCCACGCCACCGCACGCTGAATAATCAATGTCAGTAGTGTCCGGTTAAAAATTAGATTAGATTAACTTTGTCCAATGAAATGAGTGGAAACGTAATGAAAACCACTTTGGACATTTGAATTAGGATGAGTGAAGAATCGTC
>SCSL01000011.1 GCA_004298405.1 Patescibacteria group bacterium
AGTTCGCGGTGTCGTGGTTCATACACCACGAACTCTGCCTATAAACAGTTAATTCGTCTCTTTACTTAGCTGTATTTCTGGATTGGTCACCAACAGAA
Organism: Patescibacteria group bacterium; assembly: GCA_004298405.1. Classification (GTDB taxonomy): domain Bacteria; phylum Patescibacteriota; class Patescibacteriia; order UBA9934; family GWF2-40-263; genus UBA12478. The sequence continues at coordinate 99 of SCSL01000011.1, forward strand.
ATTTGGCGTGTATCCCGCATATTCTTTTTATTACCTTTCAGGTTGCCAGACTCCCTGATCGTTGTAGTTTCTTGATCGGGCGTAGCCACAGCAATTCCAAACGACATCAAACATAGGGCGGAAGACCGAGTCGATGTCCACGTCATATGCTTCGACGTAGCACTCCGGCAATAACAGAACGTCTCGATCGACCGGATACTTATCACGGAGCGACACATAGCGACTTGAGACGCCGAGATGTTTGCCCTTTACGTCGGTAAGGGTCAAGAAGATGACGAACGGTGGTTGAACTCCCGCCGCCTGAAGAAATGACATGTAGCGCGGGAAGGCTTTTCTGATTTCATCTTCGTATAGGAGACTTGGGATGTAGACGTTCCCATCGTCACGTGCATCATCTCCAAGAATGCCAGAGGCAACCGCCTCGATGATTCCTGAGCGATAAAGTTGGGTGTAGGCGAAAGCCCCTTCGTCACCGCGAGACCCGGCAGTTACCAAAACCCCATCGAGATTTATTCGTGGCGACCATCCTGACGAACAAATTGGATGCAATCGTTGATCATCGAGATGGTCAGCGACCTTCAAACTTTGAGAGGTGCTAAAGGCGGAGATTGGGACGATATGAAGGCAGAGCATGCTCTTGGACACCATCGGTAGAGGTGTCTCACCGGCACGCAAGGCAGAGATGCGATCGGCATGAAAGTTTTTCACCTTTTGCGAGAGCGAATCGCCCTGCAGGTAGGCATCCCGTAATTGAGTGGTGTCCATCGGATATTTTCCGGCGGCACCACGCATGTAAAATTTATCGTGACCCTTGAAAACGACCCGATGCTGTCGCAGTGTGCTTCGTTCAATTTTGAGCAATAAGACTTTGCCACCAGCCACATCAACAAAACGATGTGTCGCTTCCATGCGTGGCTGGATGCTCATGCGGATCATTTCATCGATCTTCCGAACGTAGGCATCCGTGTCTTCGATAGTTAGTGGCATGATTTCTTTTGGAAGCCCGGCATCTTCGCGAAGGCCGTAAACGACGTAGCCACCCGATGTATTTGCAAACGACGAAACGTCGGCAAGAAATTCCTTCTTGTCACTATCGCTCTCGCCGGGAAGATCGCGTTTGTATTCAATACTCATGCCCTCTGGAACGCCGTTCGAAATCAATTGAACGAGGTCGCTCTCTTCGATGTCCGCAAATTTCTTGATAAACATATTAGGCTTGCCAATTCATCTTTGGCTTCTTGATCACGTGCTTCACCTTCCCAGCGATGAGGTAGACTCCCGCGTCCTTCTTGTGAATGAGAATCGGCGGGTGTTCCTCGGTCGAGCGAGATATGAGTGTGATCTGTTTGTTCTTCTGGTCGTGATAGAACATCTTGATGTTGGCCAGGCCGTCGATGATCGAAACGACGATATCCTTGTCATTTGGCTGCTTGTCGCTGCCGTCTACCAGCACATAGTCGCCGTCCTCAATCGTCAGGCCTTCGACCTTCGCCTCGTTCATGGAATTTCCAACGGCGCGCAGAGCGAACCACTTGCCAGCGTCACGCTTAATGATATTGCTCGAAACGGGAAGGAATTGTTCAACACGATCTTCCGCTATCATGGTCGCATCACCACAGTTCGCCGCGCCGAGAAGCGGGATCTGCTTAAAGGCCACTGCTTTGGGCAAGGGCTTGCGCTTTGCGTCCTCGGCAACAACGAAGGTTCCGTCCTTCTTTTTTACTACAATGCCGTCCTTAAGAAGGTGGTCGAGGTGGTATTTCGCCTGGCTGCCGTGCTCTGCGTGTATATCTGAAGCAATTTGGCGGTAACTACGGCCGTCGAGCTTATGGAACCGCGCCATTTCTATGAGTACAGATTGAAGTGGGTGCATAAAAGTTATCCACAGGGTCATGAACGACCCTCAATTTTCGACATATTAGCACGGACACTTTTGCCTGTAAAGTTTTTTACGGCGTAAAGTAAAACCTGCATTCGTAGCTAACTTTGGCGATAAAAAAATGACGACTTTTTTGACTTTTTCTACTTTGTAAACTTTGTCTTCTTTGTCTACTTTTTGGCTTACTTTAGCATAGAATCGTCTTGCGTGTGATTTAGAGACATGCTAATGTATCTACATGCTAGATCGCCTTCAGGCGGCGCAAGGTGACGTTGGGAAACAGGCCCATTTCCGAACGGATACCCGGTGGAATCGCACCCACCACGAACCTCTTAACTCACATAACCACCACGGCATCACAGCCGATTTCCAATGACAGAAAATTACACACATTCATAAATCCGCTCTTCGGCGGCACAACCCTTCCCCCTTTCGCCGCCAAGAGCGGAGTCGATCAGGGCAACGGTACCGATTCCTTCGTTAGGAAGTTACGCAAACTTATTCATCTCACCTTTCACCATATGGCAAAGGCTAGTTTAGTGCGGCCAAAGAAG
>SCSL01000012.1 GCA_004298405.1 Patescibacteria group bacterium
TGCTACGACACAGGAAATCTTCGACCGCGCCATCCTATTAGGTTTGGAACTTTGTCCTCCAGAAGTTGGTCCTCAGTTTCGTCTGCAATATGTGAATCAGCCAATGAGCGAATACATCCGCGTTGGCATGAGACAAATCACTGACTCGGACGGCAGCCCGAGCGTCTTCTACGTGGTACGCTTTGACGATGGGTCGTGGCTCTCCCGCCATTGGGCGAAGCCGACGTACGAGTGGCCTGCGAGCGATCTGTTTGTCTTCCGTCTTCGCAAGTCTGCCCGTCCGTAGCCCGTAGGGACGGAATGTTTGACAGAAAACCAGACGTTTAGTATTCTTTTCATCGAACTAAAGATTTACCCTCCTTCGCGAACGCTTCGGAGGGTTAACCGTAGACAACGGGTTGCCCAGTGGCATAAGTCCCGTCGAGGTGAACAACGAAAGAGCTCCGCTTTTTCGACCTTGTTCTACGGCGTAAGTCCGTAGTTCATTTATTTAAAGGTCGAACCTTCATATCACACTCTCTATTATGCCAAAAACACGTGCACAAAAAGGAGAGATCGTTGACGAGCTTTCTCAGAAGCTGGGAAAGATGAAATCCGTTGTGTTCACGAGCATCTCGGGATACACCATGGATGATGCCAACCTTTTGCGTCAGAAAGGACGTGAGGTCGGCGTGGAAGTCATGGTCGCGAAGAAGACGCTTCTCAACAAGGCGCTGGAGAACAATGGCTTCACCATTGCTCCAGATGAACTTGAAGGCAGTATCCTCACCACCATCGGTTTAGATGACGAGGTCGCGGCCGCCAAGCTCATTGCGGAATTTGCCAAGGATCGTGAAGCGATTCAAATCGTCGGCGGGATCCTGGAAGGGAAGTTTGTCGGTCGTGATGCCATCAAACAGCTCGCGACACTTCCAAGCCGTGAACAGCTTCTTGCCATGTTCGTCCGCTCTCTCAACGCACCCATCTCTGGGTTCGTCAATGTTCTTGCAGGAAATCTTCGCTCATTAGTTTACGTTCTTAACGCGATTAAGACGGCTAAAATCTAGCCACCTATCCACCTAAAACCTAACCCTTACCTATGTCAGACGAAACAAAAACAGTCGAGATTCCTGAGAAGTTCAAGAGTCTCGTCACGTCGATCGAATCAATGTCCGTTCTCGACCTCGCGGATCTCGTGAAAGTGCTTGAAGAGAAATTCGGTGTAAGTGCGGCCGCTCCAGCCATGATGATGGCGGCAGGTCCAGCGGTCGGAGCCGCTGCCGTGGAGGAGAAGACGTCTTTCGACGTTGAACTCACCGCCGCTGGCGACAACAAGATCAACGCGATCAAGGCAGTCCGTACCATCACAGGTCTTGGACTCAAGGAAGCAAAGGATCTCGTTGACGGGGCTCCAAGCATGGTCAAGCAGGGGGTCGATAAGGCCACTTCTGAAGAGATCAAGAAGCAACTCGAAGAAGCCGGTGCCAAAGTCACCATCAAGTAACAAAAAAAATCCCTCCCCTTCGATACACTCAGGGAGGGATTTTTTGTTTTATTGACGATAGAGTTTTGCGCCTTCGATTGAGATCACATTGGGATCGTCTGTGGTTGTGAGGATGTTCATGTCGTATTCTTTCGTTCCGTCCGCATAGACTTTTTTGACAATGATCGAACCATCCAAGAAGCGTTCCGTTATTTCGTACGTGCCTTCTTCGGCATAGGCCGAGTCGGTGGTCAACGTGTAACGGCCGTCCTCAAATACATAGACCATCCACCACTGATACTCAGCTTCAGGACTTGCCTGTCCCCGCCACGTCCCCGTGAGTTCATCTGTGGGAATCTGGACATTGGCCTTTGGCCAGAGGAAAAACCCGCCCACAATCAGAACTGCTAAAACCAGAAGAATGAGATGATGTGTTTTCATAATTTTTGTCCGATCTTGTCTTCCAGCCGCTTTAGGATTCGTAATCGCTCATACGCTTTAGTGAGGATCTCTTGAGAACAGATACCGTTAAGTTGCGAGAGTATATCTGGAATGTCTTTTTCTCGTTTGAACGTCAATAATTGACGGAGTTTTGTATTTTCAACTTTGACACGATCCGGACGTTTGTCAAAAATGTAGCCTGTATTGTGTTCCAGGTCAAAGATATGATCAATAAGCACGTCTTCCATTCCCTCGTTACTTGCCCAAAGGGCATACCCTGCCCGGGCAATGCGAGACCAGGAGGAACCTCCGTAATTGTATTCCCAGAATGCATCCAGAAACACGCCTCTTGACGCGTCAAAGAAGTCTAAAATCTCTTCATGTTGTCCTTGTTCAAACAATACTCCCTGATCTGTATGCAATCCTGGAGAGATATTTGGTTGGTTCTTGAGTTCGGAGGACACGGCTGTAATTAGATATTCCTTCAACCAAGCGAACAACGACTCCCGTTCTGTAGCCGCATCAGACATGAGACGCTCCAGATCCATCCGTCCTTTGAAATCTATCCGTGTTCTCCAGTCAGGCAAAGAGGTAAGCCTCCCAAGACGTCCTTGGATGTAGGAGTTGAGATAAAAGAGGAAGGCTTCATCAATCACCGCGACTTGTTTGGTTTCCGATTTGCGTGGCAGTGGTTCTGATGGTGTCTGCTTCACAGAGCCAGGAGGGACAGAAAGACCGCACAAACGCATGCAAGACTCCAACGCCCGAGCCTGACGGCTTCTGCCATCTCGTCGTAAAACAGCGAGAACATCTGAGACGGCACGTGCGTCAAGCAGTCCCGAAACCGTCCTTTCGCCATGTTCGCGAACATGCTTCTTGAGCCACCACTCCAGGTGCAAGAAGCGATGCTGAAGCAAAATAGAGGGTAAAGAAATGTGAAGTTTTGCATCACGCACAACGTCCGAGGTGATCAATTCATCTGGGAATTTCTCGAGATTGTCGGCGATAACAGAGACCCTACCATTTTCAACCAAAGTCTTGACCAATGACTCAACATCCACTGTTCCTTCTGGGAATTTCTCGAGGTTATTTACAATGACGTAGGCTTGGTTATTATCAAGCAAAATCCTGACCAATAAGGGGATGATATCCGGATACTTAATGAATTTTTCGAGGTTGTCGGCGATAACAGAGACCCTACCATTTTCAACCAAAGTCTTGACCAATGACTCAACATCCACTGTTCCTTCTGGGAATTTTTCG
>SCSL01000013.1 GCA_004298405.1 Patescibacteria group bacterium
CATGCAAAAATCCTCAATGTAGCTATGGCTACATTTGCGGTTTTTGCATGCTCCAGGACGGCGCATCCCATCCATCCTGGTGGCGTCTAAAGTCCCGTTTCATAATGTGATGACTATAGTGCTGGTAAATGTCCGAATGATTATCTGTTTGAAAGCGAACGTGGTGGGCGGCTATCAACTCGATCGATTCAACTTGTGTTTGAGCGAGCTATAAAGGTTGCTGATATAAAAAAGCCGGCGACGTTTCATTCGCTGAGGCATAGTTTTGCCACACATATTCTTGAGCAGGGGACGGACTTGCGATTCATTCAAAAACTTCTTGGTCACTCAAACATCCGCACGACCCAGCGCTATACTCACGTGTCGACCGCATCGTTGCGCGCTATTCAAAGTCCACTTTAATACGTCTAACGATCATCTCCATCACCCTCTAGTGTTCCCCGTTCTTTCCGCGAGAACAGTTTCTCAAGGTTTGCTTGAGCAATGTCTTCAAGATCAAGTCCAAGCTCTTGCGCGAGAGCAGAAACGTACCACAGCACGTCTCCAAGCTCACCTCGGAGAATCTCCCGATACTCATCCGTGACCTTCCCTTCATGATCGCGCATGACTTTTTTTATTTTGTTGAGCACCTCACCCGTCTCGCCCCCTAGCCCTAGGGCTGGGTAGTAGAGGTTTTGACCTGCATTTGGATAAAGCGCCGTTGTGGAGGCCTTGTTTTGATACTCTGAAAAATTCATAGAGCAAAATGTTTTCTAAGATATCCTCGCACTTTTCGTAAAACAGGACTGCTCGCCTCCCCAATTTTTCGTTTGAACCTCGACTGGTCAAAGGTGGAGATTCGTCTCACCATAATGACGGAGTCCTTGGCGAGGCGATTTTTCTCATCGCGCTCAACAGGAATATCAGGTTCTTGACATCTCTCGATGTGGGAAGAAATAGGCATTACCGTTACCAAAGAAGAGATATTCGATATCTCCTCAGATTGGATAACGATGGCTGGGCGCGTTTTTCGGTATTCATGCCCAATGCTTGGATCAAATCGGACAAAGTAAATATCACCTTGTTTCATAATCTGGAAGGGAAAGATAGTAATCAACCTCTTCTTTAGTGAGAAAATCATCCCCAAAATCTTCGATGGCCGCCTGTTCAACTTCAGCAAATGATAGATCATCAGCCACTTCATTCTTTAACGGACTGATTTTTGCTACAGGTTTGCTTTGGTAAATGAGATAAAATTCCTCACCCTTTGCAAGACGTTTGCGAATGTTAGGTAAGGATGTGCGCAGTTCCTTTGTTGAGATAAACTTCATAGTTGAAAATATGATCAACTTTAGTTTATCATCGAACATATTTCTGTCAAATCATTTGGATCATGTTAAACTGCAAAGGTCTCTTCGGATTTTTTCTATGATCAAAAAAGGCATTCAGGCGACTCGACAACTCATCTCAACGTTTGGTCGGGAGTTCTGGTTTGTGTTTCGGGTTGCCCCCAAACAAGGGCTGACGCTCACCGTTTTACAAATTCTCATTGGATTGATCCCAGCCATTGAGCTTTTCATCGCCGCACACATCATCGATGAGCTCACGACTCTCATTGGGACAGGGATTTGGAGCCCAAGATTATCGTGGTTGATTTTGATCGCCCTGATTCTGTTGGGGATCCAACGATTAGTGTTCTCGCTGAATGATTACGTAACGGAATATCTGCGCAGTTTCCTCAGTCTGGCGATGAATGATCGGATCCACCGCAGAGTCCTTGAGTTAGATCTTCCTACAGTGGAGCGTTCCCGTGTCCATACGTTAATCACCTATCTCAAGGATCATTCTTGGCGGCCGATGCAGATGGTCTATTCTGTCTTTCAGACACTGGGCAACGTCGTGGCATCGATTTCGTACATTTTTTTGGCGGCGACATTTTCTCCCTGGTTCGCGTTCTTATTTCTTATCGCTGTCCTCCCAAGTCTGTTTGTTTCCGTCTGGGCCGTTTACTCCAATTCAAAGATTTCTTGGGGGAAGGCTTCGCTCATGAAACAAGTGTACTACTTTGAGAGTCTGTTTCGGTATCGTCGATCCCTCATTGAGCTCATGATTCATCGTGTTGGAGTCTACTTTGCGGATCGATACAAAGCGATTTTTGGTGAGGTGATTCACAAGGAGATGGACATCGAGAAACGGCGTCTTGAGACAAGTGCTCTGACAAATCTCGGAGCCTTTGTCGTGTACATTTTTGTGTACCTGCAAATTATCCGTTCCGTCTTACTCGGCGCGTCCACGATTGGTCAGTTCACACTCTATGTCGGAGCCTTCATGAATTTGGAACGTTTTCTCGTGAGCCAGGTCTGGCAATTAGCCATGTTGCTTGAACATACAAAGTACCTCGATTCCTTTCGGGAGCTTGAGGCATTGGCGCCTCGCATTGTCGACGCCCCTGGGTCATCGGTGGTTGGGGCAATCAACACGATCGAGTTCAGAAACGTCACCTATCTTTATCCTCATGCCAAACACCCCGCCCTTTCACAGGTGTCGTTTACGTTGCGTGCGGGGGAGCAGGTGGCTTTGGTCGGAGAAAACGGAGCGGGCAAGTCGACTTTGGTGAAACTTTTGTTGAGGCTTTACGAACCCACAAGCGGAAGCATCTTTATCAATGGACGGGATTATCGCGAGTACGAACTTGCTTCATTGCGTAAGCAGATGGGAGTGACGTTCCAGGATTTTCTCGAGTTTTCATTGAGTGTGAAGGAGAACATCGGTGTTGGAGAATTGTCGTATCTTCAGGATCACGCCGCGATCGAACAGGCGGCGATTCGTTCGGGGATTCACGAAAGGGTCATGGCACTCCCGAAGCAGTACCAAACGATTTTGGGACATGAGTTTCATGAGGATGGAATTGAGCTCTCTGGAGGAGAATGGCAAAAGGTCGCGCTCGCACGATCGCTTATCAAGGATGCGTCTGTGCTCATTTTAGATGAGCCGACTGCCGCATTGGATGCCAGGAGTGAATACCAATTTTTCCAGGAGCTCTTCCGTCGTGCAAAGAAGCAGATGGTTCTTGTTATCTCGCATCGGTTTTCTTCCGTACGCGTTGCCGATCGCATTCTCGTCTTCAAGGATGGAATGTTGATCGAGGAGGGGACGCACAACCAGCTCATTGCCAAGCATGGTCTTTATGAAGAACTGTTTACCCTTCAAACAAAAGAGATTCGTTAGTATGCGCACCATTGTCGACTGGCACATTCATTCCAAGCACTCTCGCGCGTGTTCGCGTCAGCTTGAGTTACCGATGATTGATGTCTGGTGCGCGCGGAAGGGGATTGATATCGTTGCGACCGGCGATTGGACGCACCCGGCGTGGTTTGCGCACATTAAAGAGAATCTTGAGGAGGTGAGGCAGGGGATTTTTCGATTGAAATCGACGGCAACCCCCTCTAGCTCCCCTCTTCGAGAGTCTGAGAGCTCCTCAGAGCCTCGAACGGCCTTGGAAAGGGGGAGGATCGAAAGTGGAACCGAGTTCATGCTCGTGCAGGAGGTGAGTCAGATTTATAAGAAGGGGGATAAGACGCGACGGATCCATAATCTTATCTTTTCTCCGTCGATTGAAACGTGCGAGAAAGTTATCGCAGAACTCACACAACGTAATTTCAATCTGAAAGCAGATGGTCGACCCATTTTAGGAATCGACTCGGAAGATTTGTACAAACTTCTGAAAGACATCGACGAGAAGATCATTCTCGTTCCTGCGCACGCGTGGACGCCGTGGTATGCGGTATTCGGAAGCAAATCGGGTTTTGATTCTTTGGAAGAATGTTTTGGATCGATGACGAAGTATATTTATGCGATCGAGACGGGGCTCTCCTCAAACCCCATGATGAATTGGCAACTTTCGAGTTTGGATTCGGTTGTGATGATTTCAAACTCCGACGCACATTCGCCGCGCAATCTTGGTCGTGAAGCAAACGTCTTTGAGTTTCCTAAACCACCAACCTACGACGAGTTCGTGCGTGTTTTGCGTGAGCAAGACGCGAAGAGATTCAAATATACGATCGAATTTTATCCCGAAGAAGGGAAGTACCATTTTGATGGATGCGCGAGTTGTCAGTTCTCCTGTGCTCCAGAAGAATCAAAACGAATTGGTGAACGGTGTCCGACATGCCGACGCCTGCTCACACTTGGAGTGCATCATCGCGTTGAGGCACTTGCGGATCGTGATGCATTGTCTGTGTTGAATCGAAAAATCCCGTTTAAGTCGATCGTTCCCCTTGCGGAGATTCTTGCAGAGGTTTATGGCGTTTCATCGACGCAGTCAAAAAAAGTAGAAGCAGAATATCTGCGAATGACCGATGAAATCGCGAATGAGTTCACGCTTCTTCTAGACACACCGATCGAACTCATTCGTGCACACGCGTCCAATGCCAATCTTGCGACCGCCATTGAAAGAATGCGTGCAGGAAACCTGAAGATTCGGCCCGGATATGATGGAATATTTGGAGCGGTGAAGATTTTCGGTGAGGACGGCCCTCCTGCGGCAAAACAGTCTAGTCTTCTATAAAAAACACTCCCCCGCGCGTCCGGGAGAGTGTTTCTTTTTGTCTAAGAAAGATTACTTGCGCTTCTTAGCTGCTTTTCGCTTTGCTGGCTTCTTAGCCGCCTTTCGCTTTTTTGCTGCCATAGAGTAGTTCTGATTCACCTCCTTGCATCGCTTGCGCGAGACAAGTCAGAACCACGAAGGTTCCTCCTTGAGGTGAAGTGGTTAACGTGCTCGATCGAGCACTGCACAGAAATTAATAGACGTGCAGTTGATGGTCGTTGATGAAAGACGCGCTTCATCTCCGATACAGATATTGTAGGAGAAAAAAAAAATTCCAACAAGACTTTATGACGATTTTATTTCAACAGGTGTTCCAACAGCCGTCCACTCATACAACCACTGGATGTTTGTAAGATTCACATTTACACATCCATGTGACATCTGATGTCCAAAATTATTATGCCACGGCGCATAGTGCAGATAGATGTGAGGATAGAAACGGAGGTTGTACGGAATCCAGCCGAGATCATAATTCCGCGCATCGTTTTCTCCGTAGGACCATGCGTAATGGACAAGAGGAACTTTCTCAAGCACCGAGTGTATTCCAAGCGGCGTCGCATTATTCAGTCCACTTGAAATGAGAAAGGAATTCCGCAGAATTCCATGCTCAAATGCATATAAACGTTGGTCTGAAATATCTATTTCTATTTTTTGTTCCGCCATATCTCCATCGAAAAGAAGACGACCTGGGGCGATGAAAAATTGGTTCGTATCGGTTGCGAGAACTGGATGATCCTGATCAAGTTGTGATGTGGAATTTCTTGTAACATTGTAGAGGGTAGCGGTCGAGGAAGTTGAGAGATACAGTTCGTCATCATAGAACGCGAGCGACTCAATTCCCAGACCATCTATGTTCAACGTCTCTTCTGAAATTGTTGTTGGTGAGCTGTGGATAACTAAGGTTTTCCAGATCGGAGATGTTGTTTGTTGTTGCGCAAGAATGAGTTGGGTGTCGTGAATGATTCCCACAAGTCCAGATCGATCATCCATGTGAAACACAAAAAAATTTTTGAAGAGATGTGCGCCATCGTTCCAGGTCCAGATGCGGACATGTGGTCCCGCACCTGCGGCGGGAAGTGTAACAAGCTCCGCTTGATCGTCACCGGTGAGATCGCCACAGGCAAGATTTATTCCCGCGCGCATCGTTTCGCCATAGGCAAAGAAGCCACCGTCATCGATTGCGTCCCCGAAACGATCAAAGATCCGGACGTGCGGTCCCCCGCCACGTTGCGGGGCGACAATGATTTCGTTGTAGCCGTCACCCGTGAGATCACAGGCGGCAATGTTGATTCCGACACCGAGCGTTGGCGCATAGGCAAGAAAGCTTCCAACGTCACTTCCGTCTTGGCGCCGCACATGAACGCGAGGTTCTAATCCCATCCCATTTCCAATGATGATTTCAGAAGTGTCGTCGTCACCCAGGTCAGCTATAGCGAGACTTATCCCTGAGATGTCATTCATATTCGAGAGTTCAAAGGAAACGTCTCCCTGGACTGACTGAATCGTGATACTTGTTGAATGAGACGCCCAGGTGAGTTGGCCATGGATGAATGAACTCAGGCAACACAACACAATATAGAAGCTTTTCATACTGAGACCAGTATAACAAAAACACCCTGAGCGAGGTCGTCTGATGATCGAGTCGAAGGGTGGTTTTGTGGTGGACCAATGGGGACTCGAACCCCAGACCCCCTGCTTGCAAAGCAGGTGCTCTACCAACTGAGCTATTGGCCCATCATTTTTTTGCAGAACGGCAAAATCATATCATTTCTTCCAAGATCGTCAATATTTATCCTAAGTTTTATCCTAAGTTGTTTGACAAAAATGGAATTTTCGGGTAGTTTGGTTCGTTCTGCGGGCAGACGCCCAAAGACGACAAGGAGAACCTCCATGGCTCTTCAGCCGTATTTCGACCGCCGCACCCCTCCCGGGGCATTTAGGACGTTTTTCGAATTAACGATCGCGACCGCGATCCTCTTTCTTCTTGCCATGGCGGTGCGATCCTGCGGGAAGGATGAGCAGTCATCCGTTCTCTCGATCCCGCCGCCGCCCAAGGCTGTCGAGATCAAGATCGACGGCTACACCGCCATGGTGCCGCCTGGCCCTGGTCGCCTTCCGGACGTGCCCGAGAAGCTCATGGATGCGGTTCGTCGCGGCATCAAGCTCGTCTCGGATAAGCGTCTAGACAAGGAGAAGTGCGTTCCCAAGGGATCGCGGACAGGCTGGAAGGCCTGTCTGGGCGACTACATCGTCGTCGCCGTCGATAAGACGGACAAGATTCAAGTTGTAGATGTCTACGGCGGGATCTCTACTTCACCGCCTGGCTTCACGGTTACCTGCGAACGTGAAGGCGCCTGCGATAGCGGCGTGAACCCGCCGTTTGTCATTAGTGCGCCTCCCGGTTGGACCGCGGTCGCGATCCGTACCGCCGTCTTCGGGAGCGGTGAGGATGGGATCGATCCGGCCGTGTACGTGCCGTACTCGAGCCGTCTCAATGATCCCGAGCTGAGGCAGGCCGGGATCGAGTACCTTCGCGACGCAGTTCTCGCCGCGTATTATGAGCTTCGTGCAAAGGACGTGCGAAGCCGATACATCCCCGACAAGTATGTGACCGACTTCGGCACGCCTGATCACATCATCGCTCTGATCCTCACGGAGCAGATGTTGTCGGATAAGCTGTTCGCGGAAGGTTCCGATCTCGATCGGCTCAACATGCTCGACCGAGCGCTCGTCACGCTTGGGCTCAATCGGTGGAAGAGCTACAAGTACACGGCGTCCCGGGCGGATGCTCGCGGTATCGGGCAGATTGTCGGAAAGCCCTACAAGGCAATCCACGATCTATATCCGCACGCCGACCTTCCGCAGGATGACATCGAGGGTCGGACTGACCATCATAGCGCGATCAAGACCATGATCGCGCATACGGATGCTGAGTGGTGGGCAATCAAGGAGGAGACGCATCGTCTGCACCTCCTGAACAATGAAACAAGTCGGCGGATTGTAATGGCCGCTGGTTACAACGCGAGCATCGGGACGGTGATCGCCGCGATCGCGCAGTGTGGGAATGATGCCTGGCGCTTGGAAGCTTGTACAAAGCTTCCTGGCGAGACTCGCCGCTATCTCGTGAAATACGAGTGGATCTATAACGTTATCTTCGATCCCGCCTTCCGTGCGAAGATCGAGGAGAGCGTCTGGCCCACTCTGTACGAGCGGGATCAGTCCGTGCGAGCGGCCTACGAAAAACGCAAGGAGGCCGAAAAGGCCTCCACACAGGCGACGAACTAATCCTTCGTCGCTTTTTAAAAATCTCTCTTCTTAGGGGCTTTAGCCCCGTTACCCGACGCCCCTAAAGGGGCTGTGAAGTGCTTTTAAGTGATGGCATTTGGTGGAGTCTTCCCTTTTACAAACGCGAGAATATTTTCAGCCGCGGTGCGCCCCATCGCTTGTCGTGTTTCGATCGTTGCGCTTGCTGTATGCGGAGTCAGGACGACATTCCAGGCGTGCTGGAGATACTCAGAGTCTGATTTTTTCAGAGCAAACTGCGGCTCCCCCTCGAATACATCGATCCCAGCCCCGGCAATCTTTCCTTTCTTGAGCGCTCGCACAAGGGCGGCGGAATCGATGACCGCTCCGCGCGCAGTGTTGATGAGGTAGGCTGTTTTTTTCATGAGACCCAAGGCTTGGTCATCAATGAGATGTTTCGTCGACGGTAAGAGCGGGACATGGAGCGAGACGAAATCTGATTCGCGTAGGAGTTGCTCCTTTGTTCGGAGCTTAGCTCCGGACAGTTTTTCAAATGCAGGACTTCGTTTTACGTCCGTATAGATGATCTTCACACCGAATCCTTCATGCATACGTCGAGCCACCATGCCGCCGATGTTTCCACCGCCGATGAGACCGAGGGTTTTTCCGATGATGTCGGTACCCAACAAGAGTTGTGGCTCCCACCCTTTGTATTTTCCTTGGCGAGTAAAGTGGTCTGCTTCGACGATGCGATGAGCTAAGGCGAAAATCAGAGCGATCGTGTGTTCCGCGACTGTCTCAGAAACATTTGGATGTGCGGCATTGGTCACGACAAGATGGCGCTTGGTCGCTTCTTTGAGATCGATGTTATCGAATCCCACCGCATAGTTGGCGATCATCTTGAGAGATGGACCAGCCGCATCCATCACCTCGCGGTCAATCGTTTCCGTCAGCATTGAAAGAATCACGTTTTTTCCTTTTACGCGGCGAAGCAAGTCTCGACGGGGGATGAGCTTATCACCCTCATAGATTTCAAGTTGTACGTGTTTGTCCTGTCTCAGCATCTTGAGACCTTCATCGGGAATTTCCCGCGTAACAAAAACGGATGTGATCATAGGACGGAGATTTTTACTTGTCTCTTTTTTAGCGTTGAGGGCCAGTCTCGGATAATTCCACGTTTGGCACCGTACGATAAAATAACGGATTCCGCATTGACCATCCCTACGCGTAAGGATTCTTTAAGGTCATCCGTTTTCATCAATCCAGCCACAAATCCTGACCCAAACGCATCGCCTGCGCCTGTGCGAGAAACAGATTTCACACCAGTCGTTTGGGCGTGTGCCATCCATCCATCGCGGTAAACGGTCGCGCCATTGGTTCCGTCGGTGATGAGACGCACAAGGCCGTCGGCATGCAAAAGGGCAAACATGTCCGGAAGCTGTTTTTTCCCGGTAAGCAGAATGGCTTCTTCCAAGTTCATATTCAGAACATCAACAAATGGGAGCAGGGGAGCGAACGTCTTGAACCCGCTCTCGAGTTCCTTGTGTCCTGGATTCCAAGCGATCTTGACTCCTGCCTTGTGAGCCGTCGTGATGATTTTTTTTGCAATCCCAAGGTTTCCGCCCAAGCTTGTGAGATAGATCCATTTTGTGTTTTTGAGTGCCGTATCGGGGATGTCTCGAGTCACAAATTCGGAGCTCGTACCACGATAGACCAGTACGGTGCGCTCGCCGTCCTTCATGGTGAGAATCGTAGAATAAGCAGTTTCCCCTTTCTTGATCATCCGCACAAGGTGGGTGGAAACGTTGAAGCGCGACAATTCCTCGACAACATCTTTCCCAGGGGAGTCGTCGCCCACTCGACAGATCGTGGCGGTTCGAAATCCTAAGCGACCAAATGTCGCGGCCGCGTTGGTTGCCCCTCCGCCGGTGGTGAGTACCAACTCACCGACCTCGATTTTAGAACCAAGCGCAACGCATTCACCCGCGCCCGTGGGAAATTTTTTTGATTTGATCGCGATGAATTTATCCGAGACAAGAAACACGTCCCTTGTCGCCGCGCCGATGGTGATGATGTCGTACATACTTACATTCGTCGGTACACCCAACCGTGGGTGCCGACGGTTAAGAGAATAATGTCGCCGTATTCAAGATAGCGAAACGCTACGGGTATTGAAGGTCTAAGTGTATCCGATTCTTGACATTTCCGCCAAACGCGAGTATATTCTCCAGTCGTTTGCACGATCGGGATCCTCCGGTTTTGCAGGCACATCCCCCCACTCGCGAGCGGGGGGAACATCGGCATGGAGGAACCGTGCAGTACACTGTCCTTTGGGAGACTTGGCGGTTGGTCATCAAGACTGTCCGTCTCGCGTACCACAGGATGGAGGCAACATGCCCAAGTTGACGACCGGCCAGATTGGCCAGCTTATCGAGATCGACCATGCACATGAGCATGGGATCGGTTCTGAAGTGCAGGAGCTCATCAATCGCCTCACTTCCGGCGGGGTCGCCGGAAAGATCACCGACCCGCGCGCGGCCATGGCAAAGCGTCTCTGGGATCGTGGCTTCGGTCGCGATGAGGCGGTCAAGACCAAGAACTTCAAGAGCTACCTCCAGGGGATCCCCCAGATCCCCGCGAGCATGCTCGTCGACGACCCGGAGCTCCCGTTCCTCTCCCTGGCCGACCCGCGGTCCGGCTTGCTCAGGATTTGCAAGCTGCTGGGCATCAAGTTCGAGGAGCTCGGGTACACGGACGGTGACGCCGAGCCTTTCGACGGCCGCTTCATCCTTCCCATCATCCCATTCTGGTTCCGCCACGACGGCGGGCGCAAGAACCGCAATCTTCGTCCGGATCACTGCAGGGACGAGCAGACTGGCGACACGCTGGTTGGCACGGCCGTGGAAGGCCTGTTCGCCTTCGCCCACCACCCCGAAATCGTGAAGGAGGGCGAGCACATCATCGACCTCCCCGGGACGGTGCTTCGCGGCCGCCGCGTGAGCTGCGCGTGCCTCAGGGTGTGGGGCGGTCAGACCCAGCTCCACCTCCACAGGCACTCTGACGTCCCCAGCCCGGACTGCGGATCCCTCTGCGTTCGCCGGAAGTGACGACATTCAGCCTTTGAGCATCGACCTTCCTCGAAGCTCAACCTTCAACCTTCGCGCCTGGTCTACGACCCGGGCGCGTTTTTTGTTAAACTTCTGGATGAGATTAGGGTCATGCACGGTTGGTTATGGCTCACCGTCCCCGAAATTCTCGAAAGAGTCATTGCCAGAATCTGGGAGATGACCATCAACCAGAGTGTGCAATTCCAACGAGACACTTCTTGTCGATCCCTAGCGAGGCATTCCTCGAAATGAAATACAGCGGCGACCTTTGAATGGCGGAAGTCGCAGTGAGATGGATGGGGATCGGCAACTGAACGTATGGGTGCATCGCGACAACCGCGTGAACTGCGCGTACCTCAAGGTGTGGAACGGTCAGACCAAGCTCAACCTCAACAGGAACTCTGACATCCCCAGCCCGAACTACGGATCCCTCTGCGTTCGCCGGTAGTTTCTCGTGTCATCATAAAAGCCGGCTTCGTGTCGGCTTTTGTACAACTCTAGATTGATTTCCTCCACCCTCCGAGCATGCGTCCTGCCTTGTCGAGCATCTCCAGAAGAATGAGATATCTGCGCTCTGGTAATTCTTGGAGGTCATGGGCAAGTCGAATGCCGACCTTCATCTGTTCGAGTGACAATTGCGCACGATCGATAGCCGGGATTTTCCACTCGCGCTTCGTTTGTCCGGCTTCAATGATTACCGTTAGAGCTTTGAGCCCCGCTTGTTCGATCATCTCTCCCAGCATGTATTTTTCCGACTTGGAGAAAGATCTACGAGCAAGATGGACTTCTTTGAGTGAGTCGTAGACTATTTGAAAGACGGGAGCTTCATGTATGAGTGACATATTTTTCAATCAGATTATTTCATTAGAGGCTAAGTTTGGTATGAAACCGTACCACCTAAATAGCAGTCTCGGTCATTGGTCAGTTCATCGTACAGTCGGTACAGTATCCCTACATGGGACGCTGTCCCGATAATACGATGAATGTAT
>SCSL01000014.1 GCA_004298405.1 Patescibacteria group bacterium
CTTAAAAGATCCTTTTCTTCCTCTGTGAGTTCGACTCGAACCATGGAATGAGTGTAACAGAAATCGGAAGTTTTGTTTTGAGAGGGCTATAACCTCGACCGGCAATGGATTGATCTCAGGGATGAACTGAAGCCTCGGTTGCAAAAACTCATTTTCCCAGAAGGAATTCCGTACTTTAAGGGTCAAGGTTTTACAACCACGAAATTATCGCTAATGCTACAAATAAAAGAGACCGCTCGTGATGAGCAGTCCCTTTTGGTGACCCCACCGGGAGTCGAACCCGGCTTACCAGGATGAAAACCTGATGTCCTAACCGATAGACGATGAGGCCAAAGTGAAGTTGCGGCAATATGGTAAATAAAAACATCCAATTCGTCAAAGAGGAGATCTGACAAGAAGTGCTGGTCTTATGATTCAGCCCAAACAAACCGTCTCAAGCAACTTCGCGCACACAAGGTACGGATCCATATTGGCCGCTGGACGACGATCTTCTAAATAGCCCGCGCCATTCTTTGCAGTAAAAATCGGAATGCGGATGGAGGCTCCGCGGTCACTCACACCAAAACGAAATTGATCGATACTGCACGTCTCATGTTTCCCTGTCAGACGTTCCTCGTTCCCCGCTCCATACACAGCAATATGTTCCATGTGTTTGATCTTCAACTTTTCACATGCCGCCTCTACCACACTGATGCCTCCAGGCAAACGCATCTCACGCGTGCTGAAATTCGTGTGCGCTCCAGCTCCATTCCAATCTCCAAGCATCGGTTTGGGCGCAAGCGAAACACAAATACCGTATTTCTCCCCAAGCCGATTCAGAAGCCAACGAGCAAGCCAAAGCTCATCCCCCACATCGAGTGTCCCAACAGGACCCACTTGAAACTCCCACTGCCCTGGCATCACTTCTGCATTGATCCCAGAAATCTTCAACCCGGCCCGAAGCGCGCTTACCAGATGTTCTTCCACAAGCGACCTTCCAAAAATCTTCTCCGATCCTACACCACAATAATATGGACCTTGTGGTCCTGGCATGCCTTCTGATGACCACGCCAGCGGTCTCTGACCTTGAAATAACGTGTATTCTTGTTCAATACCAAACCACGGCTCATGTTGAATCGTGCGCGCGGCTACCTCACGTAACTTTGCTCGCGTATTGCTCGGGTGAGGCGAACCGTCTGGATTCATCACCTCACACAACACGAGAATATGCGGTTCGCCTCGAATAGGATCTGTGGCAACGCGCACGGGTCTCAGCAGACAGTCACTGGATCGACCTTCTGCTTGCTGTGTGCTCGATCCATCAAATCCCCACTCAGGGGCTCCTTGACGAGCCATCTCATCAGCGTCCAGTACTTTGGTTTTTGAACGCAAACCTGCTGTTGGTCTGTACCCATCCAGCCAAATATACTCCGCGAGGATGTTGGACATACAAAAAAGAAAAAAGAGTTAGCCGAAGCCCCTCCTTATAGTGGCATCATAGCTAATCTTGAACGCCTGTAAAACAAAACTTATGCACAGATGACTTCTACCTGAATCCAGACACGGACGAAGGAAATTTTTTCTTTACCCAAAAAAACGGTACACTTAAACTAATAACTCATGCAGGCTTCAGCCTGCGCCTCCCTCTATGCCTCCCCAACCAAATCATATGACGATCGAGAAATGGTTTTTTCTCCTCGTCACCGCACTCGTGCTCTTCCTTTTTTGGCAAATCCTTGAGCCGTTTATTCTGGTCATCATTCTTGCCACGGTCGTGACGATTGTTCTTTCACCGATCGATAAACATCTCAAAAAAATCCTCAAGCGACCACGACTCTGTGCGGCGATTCTTTCCATCGCAACATTCTTTCTGGTCTTCATCCCTATTCTCACCATCCTCTTGCTCATGGTGACGCAAGCGTCTGACTTGGTTCGCACCGCGACCAGCTATACCTCTTGGCTGGATGAACTCAAAGCGACCGCAACCCCAATCATCCAAGCCCTTCCTGGTCCCGTCCAAGAAGAAATCTCCTCCGTCGATCTTGCGGCGGTCGGCAAATCCGTTGCAACGTGGGCATTCCAAAACATTGGGAACCTCTTTTCTTCCTCAACCCAACTTGTCCTCAATACGTTTATCTTTTTCCTGTGTTTGTACTATCTGCTTGTGAACCGAGAGAACTTGTACCAGGAAGTCCTTGCTCTCTCGCCATTGGAAAATGATACGGACATCATGCTTCTCAAACGCATCGTGAACACCATCCGTGGCGTGGTATTCGGGGTTCTTCTGGTCGCCATTATTCAGGGAGTGATCGCTGGGATCGGTATGACGATCTTTGGTGTTCCCGGGAGCCTCATTTGGGGAGCACTCACGGCAGTCGCGGGTCTTGTGCCACTTCTGGGAACGGCGATCGTGCTCATCCCAGCCGTCCTTTATTTGTTCTTCACAGGTTCGACCGTTGCCGCCCTTGGGCTGTTCATCTGGGCGGTTGTATTCGTGGCGATGATTGATAACCTTGTTGGTCCATACCTCATCGGTGGCCGCGCGCATCTGCATTCATTCCTG
This sequence comes from Patescibacteria group bacterium, assembly GCA_004298405.1. Classification (GTDB taxonomy): domain Bacteria; phylum Patescibacteriota; class Patescibacteriia; order UBA9934; family GWF2-40-263; genus UBA12478. Next base: position 2,543 of record SCSL01000014.1, read on the forward strand.
GTGCTTATCTCTGTCTTGGGAGGACTCGCCGCGTTTGGCTCTGTTGGCGCGATCGCCGGTCCGACGATCCTCGCCGCTCTTCTTGGACTGATGGAACTGTATAAGTCGGGAATACTGCTATCAGGAAAGTTACATAATCAACATTAGGATAATTTGCTCAAGCCTTTTTCCGCAAGGACTCTCTGAACGGTTTCTACGATCACCTGCGTCTGCGGATCGATCTCCACGTTCACACGTTCGCCAATCTGCTTAGTTCCAAATCGAGTAAGGCGCAAGGTCTCGGGAATGAAATGTACCTTGAATGTTCCCGTCTGTGCATCAGCATCAACAACCGTTAGGCTCGCGCCGTCCAAGCTGATAAATCCTTTTGAAAAAATAAATCGCATCCATGAGGGGTCAACCAGGAAGGTCATGGATTTGTTGTTATCGCTTTTTTCAACATTCACAATCTCCGCCATCGTGGAAACATGGCCACTCATCGGGTGCCCTCCAATCTCATCGCCCATCTTGGCGGAACGTTCAATATTGACGAAGTCGTTTTGTTTCAATTGACCGATTGTCGTTTTCTGGAGCGTCTCCTGCATCGCATCAAAACTTACGCGCTGACCGTCTATTTTGGTCACCGTAAAGCAGGTGCCATCAATCGACACACTTGCTCCAAGCTGAAGACCAGCGAGCAATCGCTCTGGAAATTCGACGACAAATGATTTGAGTCCCGGGGAATCGATCATCTGCACCACGGGACAGAGAGCCTGAATAATGCCTGTATACATATAGATGAAGTGTGAAAGACGAAGCGGATCCGTTCTGTCGATACGTTACACGATTCACACTTGAGGCGACAAGTTTGTTATACTTGCATCCAGTAGTGTCCGGTTAAAAATTAGATTAGATTAACTTTGTCCAATGAAATGAGTGGAAACGTAATGAAAACCACTTTGGACATTTGAATTAGGATGAGTGAAGAATCGTCTAACCCACG
>SCSL01000015.1 GCA_004298405.1 Patescibacteria group bacterium
TCAGGTCAAGCGAAGCTGAATCTTTGATTCAGCGCCCGCTTGCACGACCGAGCAAAGCGAGGTTCGGGACCACGGGCTCTGCCCGTGGGGGTCCACTTCGAGACGGAGGCGCAAGGCTATGCCGTGACCAACGTGGTCGACGGTGACACGATTGATGTTTCAATCAATGGTGAAATAATGCGTCTTCGGCTTATAGGTGTTGATACGCCTGAAACAAAAGACCCGCGCAAGTCGATTCAATGTTTTGGCAGTGAAGCTTCGGCATTCACCACAGCAACCCTTCTCAATCAAACAGTGACACTTGAGGCCGATAACTCACAGGGCGATGTAGATAAATATGACCGATTACTTCGTTATGTGATTTTGTCTGACGGAACAAATTTTAACGAACTCCTGATCCGCGACGGTTACGCTCACGAATACACCTACGACACAGCATACAAATATCAAACAGAGTTCAAGGCGGCACAGGTCGACGCAGAGATAAACAAACGTGGCTTGTGGGCAGATGATACATGTGCAGGCGATACAACGAGTGAAGCAATTACGACGTCCGACGACACCGCAAGCACCGATTCAGGCACAGACACGCAAGAACCAGCCCCAGCCGTTACAACAACCGCCGTTTGTGATTGTTCAGGAGACGAATACAATTGTGACGATTTTTCTTCTCACTCTTCAGCGCAAGCGTGCTACGACTATTGCCTCGAGCAGACTGGGAAAGACATCCATCGTCTCGATCGCAACAATGACAAGTCGGCATGCGAGTAAAAAATTGAATTTACATCGCTAGTCCAGTCCTCCACGTTGGGTAACCTCTCCCGATCCGTCACACCCCTGCCACACACAACTTCTCAAACGCCACCCATCCTCTCAATTCCTCCATCCATTGGTTGCAACCAAGTCGCCGAAGGGTCACCATTGCATCGATTATCGAACACATCAAACACCAAGCCCCGCTCCTGCGGGGTCTTGTGTTTGGGGAAGTGGTCGTGGAATTCCAAATGTTCACCAAGTAGGCGCCACTCGCGCGGAACAGACCGTCGGTCGCTTGCGGGCTACAACACGTCCGTCAACTGGTTCCCCGGCGCTTCCCAATACTTGTGTATCTCAACTGGCTCGGCGTGCTCGACTAGTTCGCAGGCGCACGTCCACTGCCAAGCGGAGAGGAGTGTTACCCCACCTTCGTATGAGACCGATTCACGGTGCACCCTCCAGAGCAGGCGGCCAGTAGCGTCCCACGAAGCCGACCACGTGGCGCGAGACCCAGCGGAAGCCATCCCCGAAGCTGACGAGAAGTAACGGTCGCGCGCTCACGCGTGCGTGTGCGACCCCCCCTCCGCGCGAAGGTGCGGGTGTGCCCCGCTCCGGCTCCCACCCGGCCGAACTGAATCGTCCGCTTTTCGCAGTGATTCCAGGTACTTGACACCTTCTGAGGGTCAGGTACCGTGGCCTGCGGCCGTCGCCTCGGCATTTGCACCACCTGTGTTTTAGGGGGTGTGGGTGTGACCGGGGCGGCGCCTCAACGCCGTCTCGGTCTGGGGCGGCGGCCACTCTCGGCCACCGCATCGGGTGAATCTCCTCCTCACTGAGCCCCCCTCTGGGGCTCTTTTCTCGTTGAGGGAGGATAGGGGTGCTGAATCCGTCTTCGCGGAATAAGGCCGTTGGGTGAGCTCCCAACGAGGTTGCCGGATCGGTGGATCAGGGGATGTGGAAGTTGGCAAGCGACTCGGCCAGAATGCGCCCTATGCGCTTGTGGCCGAATCGTTTGCCTGTCTTCCTCCAATCCAGGGGCGAAGGCGAAGGCTCCGATCACCAGGGTCGGAGTTGAGGTGTCCCTAGGCGCCTTACGCAGCATCCGCAGACGGCTGGACCGAGGTTTACCCATCGGCGGGGATGAGTACGATCAGAACGTCAACCCGGTCATCTCCGACTTGTTCTCGCCCCTTGCAGGGGAGGAGGCTCTGGAGGCAATCAACCGCGAGTGGAGGGCCCGCTGCACGACGGGGGAGTTCCCAAAAGGCCGATTGGTCGACCAGCTTCGTCACGAGCTCGGCCGTCTCGTCGACGCCAAGCTTCGGGACGTTGCCCTGGAGCATCCTTGGGCGGAACCGGAGTGGCTGCGGCAGAAGTTAGAGAGTCGGTTCCGGAGACGGGACCCGGGCCTCGTCCAGAGCCACCATCCTTCCGTGCTGGCAGCCCTGCTCGAAACGAGCCCGCAGGATTCACTATCACCCAGATTCCCCTGGCGAGGTCCCAACCGCCTCCGGATGAAGCTCCTCATCTCCGAGGCGTTGCGCTACGCGCGGGGCGAGCCGTCCAGACTCGGCTGGCTGGTCCTCAGGGGGATATCAATCAAGGAAACGCGATACGACGTCTACGGCCACATTGATGCCTGCATCACGGAGTGGGACGGCGAGCCGCCCGCCGCCACACCCGGGGATTGGAGTCGGAAGACGCTTGGGACCCTCGCGAACATTCTCATCGAGGCAAAGGCGCCTTTGCTGGCCCAGCATGGAACGGTCCGGGCCCTGTGCGGAGTCGATCTAAGTGACCTCTTCGGCGTTCGGGCTGATGGCGGAGTAGCGGGACGACCATGGGCCACCCATCGGACGGGCTGGCTTGTCCTCGTGGCGTTGTCGGCGCTCCTGGTTGGGGGAGGCGCGGTCTACGTCCTTGGGACGCGCCCGGCCACCACGAAGGGTTCACTCCCATCAGGCGAAGAGCCAATCGAGGCGGCGACTCCCGAATACCGCTCGTCACGCAAGTCGGTCTCCCTCAGGGGGGCTGGACCGAAGACGCGACCCGAGCATGGACAGAAGCAGGGTGGCGAGGCTACCGGTGGCGAGGCTACCGGAGCCGCACCAACCAGAACCCCCCGACGAATCCCAGACACAAGGCGGCGATGATCCTCGTAACGCGCGAACCGGTCGAGAACGTCATCTGCATTCGATAGCTCACCCACTCGCATTCGATTCACGGTACTCTCGAATCGTTCGATGAGTTCAGGTTCGCGATGTCCCACGATGTCTAGAATCGCGTCCTGGATGTGTTGTGCGACATCATGTTCACCGATCGCCTTCTGGAGTCCCCTGATCCTCTTGTCTCGCCACCAATAGGACGGCCCACCGTCGTCGTCCATGTACTTGCTAGAAAGCTCGCGGGCGCCGTACGCGCGATCTGGCTCCGAGGACAACTTCACCAGCACAAGCTGACAGACTGGAATGTGCGGGAAGATCCGCACCGGAGCCTTCCCGTGATTGATGAGTTGAAGCGGCATGCGGCCGCGATAACCTGGGTTTATGAAGTCGGCTGAGCAATGAACTGCGATGCCCATTCGAGCGAATGAGCTTCGCCCTTCCAACTTGCCCGCACAGGTCGTCGGGATTGTGAATACCTCAAACGTGCGCCCAAGCACCATCTGTCCCGGCTTCAACACGACGCACTCACCGGGATCGAGGTGCGACTTGGTCCAATACCGACGTGGCGATAGTTCCAGGAGTTTCGACCGGCGCAAGTCTATCGTTGAGCGAGAGGTTTGTCTCCAGAATACTGAATCCAAGCGGAGGTCAATGGACGCCGGCTGAATTTGCTCCTCAGGCACGAAAGGAGCCGCTTGGTCTCCCGTCTGAAGTCAAGTTGTGCGAGGAGCCCTCGCAAGTCTCGGTCTGAGAGGTACACGTTCTCAGGTCCCCGGCAGCGATGAGCATGGCTGCCAACTCTGAATGTCACTCATGGCAAACGAGCGCTCTGCATTCTTCTGCAAATCGTAGGCATCCAGGAGCCACTGCGGCTCGGGATGCCAATCCGAAGAACCGAAACGAATTGCGCGCGGCACAATGCGCCGCAGTGCTGTTTCGTTCCGGTAGTTTGTGTAGAGAATTTCGACGATCTGATTTCCTTCGTATTGCATAATGCTGTGCCCGTCGTGACGCGTGAATCGAATGCAGTTGCATCGTACCATAGTCGACGAGCAAGTGCATGAGCGGGTTCGACCATTGCGTCGCGGGCGGCGGCTACCCGGGAAAGGCCCCACCGGGTTACCGGAACATCCCTCGGACCAAGACCCAGAAGGCACGCATCGAGGTGGACGAGCACTGGGCCTCCCTGGTCCGAGAAGCCTTTGAGGAGTACGCCAAGGGCGACTCCTCGTACCAGGACATCAGCGACGTGCTGGCCGAGGCAGGGATCTGCACTCGTCTGGGGAATCCTCTGGCACTGGAAATGGTCCGGCGCCTGCTGTCCAATCCGTTCTACGCGGGCCAGGTTCGCTACAAGGGCCGCCTCTACTCCGGTGCTCACGAGCCCATCGTCGACCAGCAGCTTTTCTGCCGCGTGCAGGAAGTCATGCAGGAACGCTCCGACGGTCATCAGCCCAAGGGAAAGCGGACCTTCCTCCTGCGGGGACTCTTGTACTGCGCGACCTGCCAGCACTTGCTCACGGCAGAATCCCACCTACGCGGGGGTTACTACCGCTGCATCTCCTATGTACGCAGGCCAAGGTGTCCCGAACCCTACCTGCCTCTCCAGGCCACGGACAGTCAAGTGGAGGAGATCTTGGGCGCGTTGCACATCGACACCGAGCACCAGGCACGCATCGTCGAGGCCCTGGACGGACTCGTCGAGGAACGCAGCCGACTGCGGGGGCGAGATGAACTCGGGTTGCGCCGGCAGGCCGACGCCATCCGGGTGAAGCGCCTCAACCTCATTGACCGGTATGCAGGAGACATGTTCTCCGATGAAGAGTTCCGGACGGTCATCTCTCGCTACGAGGTGGAGCTGGACGATCTGACCCGGCGACTCGATTTCCTCGCAAGGGATCTCACGTCGGAGGTCGCCCAGGTGAAGGCCCACATCACCACGGCACGAGCTCTCCCCGAGCTCTACCAAAAGTGTCGGGACGCTAGCGAGCGACGGGAATTCCTCCGCAGCGTCTTCCGGCGCATCGTCGTTCGCGACCGCTCCATCCAACACATTGAGTATCAACCGCCCTTCCACCTGCTCCTCCCCGAAGAGCACGCGAAGGGTTCGATACACGTGCAACAGGACCTACGCTCCTTCCTAGAGGGTGAGGGCGCCCCGAGGGCATCCTCTTCCCAGGTGTAGAGCCGATGACCTTCTCTACCGGGTCACCAAAGGCGACCTTCCATCATCGAAGGTTGTTTTTATTTGTAAGATAAGCGCAGTTTTGGCGGTTCGACATTTTCCAGGACAATGCGGATGCCTGTATCTGCAGTTTCTCCTCCCACGACGTCGAACCACTCCAAGGTTCCCGCAGGAAAGAATAACGCCATCACAGAAACATCCATCGATACTGATTGAGTCATAGGCCAAAACAAAAAGAGATATCCCTGACAGGATATCTCTTTTTGTTTGGTCACTCCACAGGATTTATGTGTGATCCCGATCCTCCCAAGTTTCCGCTCGTGTGGATGATCATCGTGATTTTCCTCGCCTTGACCCTGCTCAACTACTTCTTCGGGGCTCCCATCACCGTATGGGATCCATGATCAGGACACATTCGAGAACTGATCTTCACGTGCGCTCGTGACAAGAACCGTCTCCGGTTCCCCGCGAGCGCATTTTTATTCTTGTCTCACGCCTTCCCATGTTCCTGAGGTTCCTCGATCTGGATATGTCCATGTTCCAGTTATTGTATTTTCGTCTTCGATCGTTCCAGTTGAGGTCGTCGTACCATTGTCGGCCGTTACGGTTATGGTGTTTCCTTTGATCGTATAGTGAGCGGGATAGTTTGTTTTTGCTGTGCCATCTTCATAAAACGTCCCGATGCTGGTTATGGGGGTGTCGGGATAGCGATCATCCCAAAATTTCAATGTCCAGGTTCCCACAACGGACACTTCCTGAGTCTGGGATTCTTCCGAAGCCAAGTCACTCGGAAGTGGTTCTTGGGTACAGCCGGCTCCGACAAACAGGAAGAGTCCCACGAGAAACAAATAGGGATATTTTTTCATAGGGATTTTTGTGTACACGAATAATGACGGACAAGGAAATTATAGCGTAGGGCAGTAGATTGACCAAATGTTTATTTTTGCGTATCCTTGCGCCGTTATGACACAAACCACCAGAGACGATATTCGAAATGTTGCTATCATCGCCCACGTCGACCACGGGAAGACCACCCTTGTCGACGCGCTTTTGAAGCAGTCAAATACCTTCCGCGATGCGGATGCACAGGGAACGACCATCATGGATTCCAATGAGCTTGAGCGTGAGCGGGGAATTACGATCTTTGCGAAAAACGCGGCGATTGAATGGAAGGGTCGTAAGATCAACATTGTCGATACTCCCGGTCACGCGGACTTTGGTGGGGAGGTGGAGCGCATCATGAATCTGGTAGATGGATGTCTCCTTCTTGTTGATGCAAAGGAAGGTCCCATGCCACAGACGAAGTTCGTGCTCAAGAAGGCGTTGGAGGCAGGTCACAGGGTGATTTTGGTGATCAACAAAATTGACAAGAAGGATGCGCGACCAGCCTGGGTTCTTGATAAGACGTTCGATCTGTTTATCGATCTTGGTGCCACGGATGAGCAAGCCCACTTTCCCGTCCTCTATGCCTCAGCGATTAACGGGATCGCGGGGACCCAGCCCGAGATTGAGAAAATGACAGGAATCGCGCCGATCTTAGACAGCATTGTCGAGCACATTTCTGGTCCTATTGGTGATAAAGACCTGCCATTGCAGATTCCCGTTGTAAACATTTTTTACGATAACTACAAAGGACGCATTGCGGTGGGACGTGTGGTGAATGGGGTGGTGAAACAAGGGGCACAGATTAAGCACATCAATCGGGATGGGGTTGAGAAGATGTCACGCATTACCGCTCTGCAAGTCTATGATGGACTCGGTCGTACGGATGTTGCGCAAGCTGAGGCGGGTGAAATTGTCGTACTTGCTGGAATCGAAAATATCCAGATCGGCGAATCGCTGGTTGACCCGATTGAGGGAAAGGCTTTGCCCGTTCTCCAGATTGAGGAACCGACCGTGAAGATGACGTTTGGGGCCAACACCTCGCCATTTGCCGGGAACGAAGGAGAATTTTCAACGGCGCGGCACTTGAAAGAACGGCTTGAAAAAGAGCTCCTGAATGATGTGGCGCTTCGCATCGAAAAGGGAGAAGGTGACAGTCAGTTTATTGTTTCCGGTCGTGGGGAACTTCACCTGGCAATCTTGATTGAGAAAATGCGCCGCGAAGGATACGAACTTCAGGTTTCCCGTCCTCAGGTGATTTTCAAGGAAGTGAACGGGGTCACGATGGAGCCATACGAGGCAGTGTCGATTGAGTGTCCAGAGGCGTTTACCGGTACGGTCATCGAAAAAATGGGAAAGCGACGTGGGGAAATGAAGGATATGCTTGTCGAAAATGGGATCGCATTTCTTGAATTTGAAATTCCAACGCGTGGACTCATCGGCTATCGCAGTGAGTTTTTAACCGACACAAAAGGACAGGGCGTCTTGAATACATTGTTGCTTGGATACCGTGAGAAAGCGGGGGACATGAGTGCGACCGGACACGGAGCCATGATCTCCATGGAGAATGGAACCACGATGGGATATTCGCTTACAAACCTGCAAGAACGCGGAAGTTTGTTTGTGGGACCAGGAGTCGAGGTATACACCGGAATGGTCATTGGAGAAAATTCCAGACAAGAGGACATGGAAGTCAACCCATGCAAAGAAAAGAAGTTGTCGAATATGCGATCTAAGGGAGATGGATCGAGCGTTTCACTCGAACCACCTCGCGAGATGACGCTTGAGTTGAGTCTTGAATTTCTTGCCGATGATGAGCTTCTTGAGGTGACGCCAAAAAGTTTGCGCATCCGCAAAACGATTCTGGATTTCGTGAAGCGCAAGCGGGAACAGAACAAATAAAAAGGCACCTGAGTGGCAGAGGGGGACACCCTGCCTCACAGATGCGTGGAGTGACCAAGGAGTTTCTTGGGACGTTCGTACGTAGGAGTGAAACCCAGGCTGATCTGGGTGGTGAATGTGGCATACGGCGGAGCGCAGAGCCACTTGGAATGGGTGTAGGTCTGGGTGCCCAGCACCATTGACTTGAGGAGGTTGAGGTCCGCGCGAGCGGCGATGGTCTTGCGACGCTCCACCGCGGCGTACATCTCGTTAGCGGCTTGATCGACCTTTTTTTCGATCTCGACAAGCCGATCGGTACACGGCTCAATCGGATTGTCCAACCCCCACTGAAGACAGGCTTCGTATCCATCGTATGGGCAAGTGCGATACGAAGCCTCGTATTCGCACGTCCCGATGTCGAATCTCTGTGCGTCTTGCAACCAATCCTGGTACATCGCGCACGCGGCATCGAAATCTTCCAACGCTCCACCAAACTCATCGATGGTGGCGATCGTCTCCTGCGAGACGATCGGGTAGGCATCGAGCTTGCGCTCCAGAGCGATCACCCCCATGACTGGGAACCTGAGGAAGACGATGGTCAGCAGACCAAAGGTCACGTACAGGGCAAGGCGTTCGAGCTTCATTTGGATGAAACCTCCGTGTTGCTACTTGCAACATAGCAAAATGAAAGATTTTGTCAATGTTCCATCCGAGACTAGTTTGGTCACGTATCTATGTTCAAATTTCCGAACCGTTTCATGTCACACGATGTGTACAAGAGCTTCATCGATGAATCCCACTTCTTGTGTCAGCTGAAGTTAGTCTTTGACTGGGAGGAATTGGCTTCTCCGCTTTGGAATCTTGCTCGTAATGAGCAAGGAGGAAGGCCTCGTACAAGTCCTGTGGTGTTGCTCAAGATGCTGTTCCTGTGTTTCCTCTACAACCGGAGCGACCGTGAGATGGAGGCCATGGTTACCAGTGACTTGTACGTAAAGTATTTCCTGGGTCTGGCCATAGACGCATTGGCTTCCGACCATTCCAGCCTGTCTCGGTTCCGAGACGAAGTTTTAGAAACACACGGGGTGACCTTTTTTACCAACCTCTTTGAATCCATCCTGAAGGAAGCTCCTCGTCACGGCATTGTCTTTGCGTCCGTTAACTTTCGGGAGCCTAATAAACCAGTTTAGAGATAGATGGAAGGCACAGAGGTGTCTTTTTTGGTTGTCTGAGAAAGGGAAGTTTTTCCATTGAGATGAGTAAAGGGAGCC
>SCSL01000016.1 GCA_004298405.1 Patescibacteria group bacterium
ATCTTTTCCAACAAGCTTTGGCAGTGCTTCCACGTAGGTTGATTGGAGTTTCGTGAGCTCCCGGTATTCGGACAACAGGGGAATGATCGCATGCACTTCCCAAAGCTTTTCAAGTTCTGGAGCGGCTGTTGAAAATCCTGTTTTTGTTTTCTTGATGCCCTTGTTTGAAAGTCCCATGGTCACAAATAACACGTCGGCAAGTTGGGAAGGGGAGTTGAGATTAAACTCTATGCCAGCAAGTTTTATAATCTTCTTCGTGAGTTCATCGATGCGTTTCTTGAGGCTGGTAGAAAATGTTTCAAGACTTTTGGTATCAAGTTCGATTCCTTCGACCTCCATTTTGTACAGCACGGGAATGAGTGGCATCTCGATTTCCTCAAAGACCTTCATCCCTCCTGAATTCTCAAGTTCCTTTTGCATTTTTTCCGCAAGCTCTGGGAGTACCGCCACCACATTCCCGAATCGCTCATAGTCCTTTTCCTTTAAAAACGTTGAGGGCACCTCAATCGAGCGAGCCAAAAATCCGTGCATGGCCGTAGCTAAATCATGCGCGCGTGATCCGGAGTGTAACAAGTAAGATGCGATCATCGTATCAAAACTCGATCGCTCGATGACATGTCCAAATTGGTGCATGAGACGTTTGAGATCGTGCGTGATGATCCTGTTGGAAGTCGAAATGCCTTTCGCAATCGATTCAAGAGATTCGTGTGACGGGTTTGGGAGAACCGTCGTTTTTTTTCCGTCGGAAATTCCAACAGCCGCGATCGTTGCCCCAAACAAATCCGGCGGTTGTTCCGCGAGTAATATTGCTAAGGTAGCCCCAGGCTTCAGCCTGGGCTGTAGCTCTTCGACACTGCGCACGATCTCAATTTGAGGAGTTTGCTTATCAGACCCAGACTGCCTGCCCACCAAAGCTTCAGCGTCGGTGGGAAGCCTGGGGCTACCTTCGGAGGAGATCGGTTCTCCGTGTTTTTTTAACAACGTTCGAAACTCAAGATCTTTGTAGAGCGGGATGAGTTTTTCATAATTGGGTGCTCCGCGTTTGGCGTCTTCAAACGCAAAGGGGAACTTCATGTCTCGGACAATCGTCACAAGCTTGAGCGCGATTTCTACTGTTTTCTCTTGGTCACGGAGTTTCTTTGCGTACTTTTCGTCGATCGAGTTGAGATGTTCAAAAATTCCATCAATCGAACCATACTTTTGCAAAAGGAGCGTCGCCGTTTTCTCTCCAATACCCGCAACGCCAGGAATATTGTCTGAAGGATCTCCGCGAAGCGCTTTATAATCGATCAGTTGTGATGGTTCCAGTCCGTAGCGTTCATGCACGGTCGCCACATCGTACAGCTTGGTTTCGCTTATCCCTTTTTGGAAAAACAATACTTCAACATTCTCGTCAACGAGTTGAAGACTATCAAGATCTCCCGTCACAATGAGCGCGCGCATGCCTCTCTCCTCCGCCAATTTAGAGAGCGTGCCGATAATATCATCCGCCTCAAAGCCCTTCACCTCGATCGACGGAATTCCAAACGCGTTGAGAATATTTTGGATGATCGGAATTTGGTCGTACAGCTCCTGTTCCTTTTTCGCTCGTTGCGCCTTGTAGGCCTCAAATATCTCATCTCGAAATGTGCCACCCTCCACATCCCAAGCCACGGCCATATATTCAGCCTTCTGTGCTTCGATCATCTTCTCGACGATCATCGCAAATCCATAAGCCGCATTCACAACCAAGCCGTCCTTTGTGGTCAGTGGGGGAATGGCATGCCACGCGCGATGCAAAAGCGCGTTGCCATCCAAAAGCAAAATGGTCTCTTTGGGTTTCATCAGGCAAGTGTACCAGATAGAAACAAAAAGCCCATGACCGAAGTCATGGGCTGAGCCGCTTGCGCGAGCTCGAGATGCGGCTAGACCGCGGTGGGGGCGGGGATGGCGCCGTAGGCAGGCGCGAGCGAGTCGGCCTTGCTGGCCGGGATGGCGCGCCTGACGTCCCAGGTGTTCCCCTTGCCCGACACGGTCGTGACCGTGTCGGTGTAGGTGCCGTCCTCGTTGAGGGCCGGCATGACCGTGAAGCCGGTCTTGCCGAAGGCGACGACCTGGAACCGGTCGTTGTACATGGTCTGCTCGCCCCCGCCCACCACCGCGTAGGCGCTGCCCTTGTGGAGGGGCGCACGGACGAGGTGGTACTTGCCCTCCGCCAGCTCGAAGCCGCCGTCGAGGACCTGCTGGAGCTTGGCGTTGTCCAGCAGGGTGGGGATGAGGGTCGTGATGTCGTCGATCTTGCCGAGCTTCCTGCCCGACAGGATGGCCCAGCCGCCGTTGGTGGACTTCTGGACGCTCGTGAACCGCAAGTTCTTGAACTTCCAGTTGCCCTCGAAGTCGCGGGTCAGCAGGAGCGTGTTCCACTTGCCGTGGAGGTCCTGACCGATGCCAAGGTCGCCGATCGCCACGGTCGCGAACTCGCTGACGGCGCTGATGCCCATGTAGGTCTCGATGGCATCGCCGATCTGCTGGACCGCGTAGGAGTCCATCCCCCTGGTGGACTGGATGCGCACGATGAGGGCGCAGTCGCTGTCCTCGATGCCCATCATGTTGTTGTCGATCATGATGGCGTCGATGAACTCGAGCCACCCGTCGTTCTGGGGTCCGACCTCGTCAGAGATCCGCACCCTGGTGTACCCGCTGTC
>SCSL01000017.1 GCA_004298405.1 Patescibacteria group bacterium
TTGAGAAAACCCCCATAGATACTCTTTTTTCTGACTTCAACCTCGACGACCTTGAACCTGAGGTGCAGAAACAACTAACTTTGTTGGATTATTAACCGGACACTACTGGTGATGACTATATGAGTATTCAAATTCCCAAATCGATTCCTGGTTCCTATGATATCGGGAAAATCCGTCAGGTGAAAGCTGTGACTGACGGACTTGTTCATCAAACGTATGAACTTGATACCACAACAGGGAAGTATATTCTTCAGCATTTGCATCCCGTGCTCGCGTCTGACGCGATCGGACAGGATTTTTTGGCGGTAACGCGTTACTTGGAAGAGCAGAATTTTCCAAGTCCCAAAATGATCCTCACCAAAAAGGGAACGATGCTTGCGCACGATGGAAAAGAGGTGTGGCGTCTGCAAACAAAATTGTCCGGTCAGACCGTTCACATTCTCAACCATGTCCGTATGGCTCGAGAGTGCGGGGAGATCTACGCGAAGTTTCATCGAGTCATGGATGGTTTTCCCTATACGTTTAAGTCGAAAAAAATTTTGCACGAGACGGAGAAGGTATATGACGCGTTTGTGAAGGTGGTTAAAAAAGGTGGAAAGGTGGCGGAGGTGGATGAGGTGGAAGAGATGGTCGAATTTTTGCGTCGTGAGTTGCCCAAATACTTTCTGCCTTCGACTCTTCCCATGCGTGTCATCCATGGTGACCCGAAGATTTCGAATATTCTTTTCGATGCGAAGGGGCACGCCAAAGCGATCATCGATTTGGATACCTGCAATCGTCGGCCGCTGTTAGTCGAACTGGGGGACGCCTTCCGATCATGGTGCGGGGGAGCAGAAGACGATCCTCACAACACATTCAATCTCTCGATTTTTCGTGCGGCTTGGGCGGGATACAAAAAAGGCGCTGGGGACATGATGACCAAGCGGGAACTTCAATACGTTCCCAAGGCAATCGGGACAATTACCCTCGAACTCGCCGCGCGGTTCCTTACCGACTATTTCAACGATACTTATTTTGGCTGGGATTCCTCACGGTATCCATCTCGCCGCGCCCACAACCTCGCTCGCGCCCGTGGCCAAATTGCGGAATTCCGCGACTATCAAAAAAAGATGCCAGTGATAAAGAGCATAATTGGGGTTGAAAAATAGGTTGATTTTTGATAAAATGAACCTATGAAAAATTGGTCAACAGACATCAATGCGCTCAAAAAGGAACCCGATGCGTATGCTATTTGGAAGCTTGAACAACAAGTAAATTTTGGTTTGGACGGAGAGAAGATCAAAGAGTCGGATCTTCGAAAGTATTGGGATCGACTACAGGTTGATCCGGCGCGACGTGAGTTTTTGAAGATCCTGCTGTATGTCTGATATTCTTACGGCTGACCAGATAGCGATGCTCATGGCAATCGGCGCGCAACCTGAAATGGTAAAGACGTTTTACCTCACCGGTGGTACTCCGCTTGCCGCATTTTATTTGCACCATCGGTATTCCGAGGATTTGGATTTTTTTTCTGAAGATGAAGTTGATGTCGCCGGCTTGAATGTATTTTTTGCTGAGACGAAAACGACACTCGGTTTTTCCCGCATCGACTATCAGGCAAGCATGAACAGGCATCTCTTTTTTCTTGACTACAAGAGCGGCACGCTCAAAATGGAATTTACGTATTTCCCATTTCCTCGCATCGAAGTTGGGCACCGTGAATATGATATCGATGTGGATAGTCAGATCGATATTGCTGTCAATAAGCTTTTCACCATTTATCAACGGACAAAGGCGCGCGATTATATCGATCTCTATCTACTCTGTCAGCAAGGAGGGTATACCGTTGCCGACCTTGTGAAAAAAGCTCGGATTAAATTTGACTGGCATATTGATCCCATTCAGCTTGGGACGCAGTTTGTAAAATCCCAAGAGGCACAGGATGTTCCGCGCATGCTCACGCCGATTACTCCCCAAGAGTGGCGAAGTTTTTTTCTCGATGAAGCCAAAAAATTGAAATCCGATATTTTTGATCCGTCGTGACGAATGTCAAGCCGTTATGGTTTTACTTAAGCAAATTACGATGAGTTTTCTTGTCCTTGTGTTTTTTGGATTGGGGATTTTGTTCGCGAGCGATGAGCCTGAGCCAAACTGGTTTGAGAATACAACAAATCATTTTTCTTATGACCTCGCTCTGCCGAGTTTGTATGAAGCGGCGAATGCGACGGCGCAGAGCATCGATCGAACCGGTGCGCGTTCAGGGATTATCGCGCATCATCTTCTTGTCGGCGATAAGATTGCCCAGACCATTTCTGCGCTGGGAAACGGTCGAGAAAAAACCGTTGTGATCATTTCCCCCAATCATTTCAATCTTGGTCGCTCTGTCATGCAGACGACCGACGGGACATGGAAGACGCCGTTTGGAGATGTTGAGGTGGATGTGGATGTGCTCGAAGAACTTTTGGGTACGGAGGGTCAAGGAGGAAGTGCACCTGATCTCTGGTACGAGCCGGAAACATTCAAGCAAGAACATGGCATCTCTGCGATCGTGCCGTTTGTGAAAGTTTGGTTTCCTCGAGCACGGATCGTTCCGATTGTTGTTCACGACGATGCAACGTCACAACAACTCGTCGATCTTGCTCGCTCGATTCAATCCGCGGCTCCCCGAGCGGTTGTTCTTGCGTCGATCGACATGTCGCACAACCTGCCGGCACATATTCAGACGGTTCACGATGAAATGACCATGAGAACAATTGAAAACGGAAATTGTGCAGACACATCGTGCAATCTCGAGATCGACTCCAATGCGGCGCTTGAGACATTGTTTACGATCAACGCATTGCGCGAGACACAAGCGTGGCATCTCATGCATCACGGAAGCTCACTCGCCATGGGGGCAACGGACGACTGGTGGGAGAACACAAGCCATATCCTTGGATACTTTGAGCGTGGCAAACCCATCGATGAGCCGTTTCTGTCGATTCAGTTCGTGGGCGACGTGATGTTGGATCGAGGGGTTCGATCAAAGATGGAGTTGCAAGATGTTGAGTATCCGTGGAAGGAAGTTCAACGCTATTTGCAAGGTGCACATCTGCGAGTCGCAAACCTTGAAGGAACCATCAGTGAAGAGGCGAGCATGGCCACAGAAGAGCCTCCTTTTCGGTTTACGTTTGCGCCTGAATTTGTCGAAGCCCTCAAGCCATTCATCGACGTCGTGAGTCTTGCAAACAATCACTCGCGCGATCGCGACCTCGAGGGAGAAGCTGTAACTCAACAATGGCTCGACACCCTAGAGATCGATTGGTTCGGCGGCTACGCAACAGCAGAGCCTGTGTATCGAACCGGCCGCGTCAGTATTGTCGGGTACCACCAGTTTGGGACGTCTCTTGATGAGGTTGAGGCGGTGATCCAACAAGAGGAACTCGCAGGACAATTCGTCATCGTCTTCCCACATTGGGGAGTGGAGTATGTTTCCGTGCCTCAAGACGGACAACGCGAACTCGCCAAAAGAATGATCCAGACCGGGGCGGATCTCATCATCGGTTCACACCCGCATGTGATCCAAGGAATCGAAATGATCGAGAGCGTCCCCATCATCTACTCGCTTGGGAATTTTGTTTTCGATCAGGTTGAACCTGGAACAGACATGGGGATGAGCGCCACTGTACTGTTGGATGACCTCGGTGGTACAATTTATCTGTCTCCCGTTGCGACGATCAATGGGCAACCCACGCCGCTCTCGGATGATCAAGCGCACCTCATTTTTCAAAATATTGCGAGCCTCTCTTCAGAGAATCTCGAGTCTCGTATCCTAACGGGCATCATCCCATTCTCCTATGATTGACCTTAATCCTAACGTACCCCCATCCGTATCAACACCACTCAAGACACCGACTCTGATCGGAATTGTTTTGCTCATTTGTGTAGCCGCGTTTGTGGGAGGTGTGTTTGTGACAACCCTTTGGGAGGGAGTGCGAGAAGAACAAGCAGAAGAGACAGAAGAAGTTTCTGAGGTCGTTGAGGAAGAAACGGATGAGGCCGTAAACGACGATGAGACAGATGACGCGGAGGTTGTGTCAACGGATAGTGAATTGGTGATCGATTGGATCGATCCATTCAAACAGCCAAACGTTACGGTCGATTCGACTTTATTTTCTGCCCTTTGCCCTTATTATTCAGCACCGGATTCAGACAAACCATGGAATGCCTGCGGGACCCCTCCTCAAATCAGTCAAGTAAGACTTGGAACGGTTGTTGGTGGTTCGTATGATGGACGATATCTTGAGATGATTACGGCACGTGTCGAAGAGATGGGCTACTCCTATCGGTCTTTCTATTTTTTGGTTGATCCGACGGGAGCTACGTTGCCAGTCTTGATTGATCAAGGTGGACAATCTGTCGGACAGACATACGCAACGACGAAGTCTTATCGTGTGACTGAAATGATCAGTTGGATGGGTTCCTCCTTAGAGGAAGCGGTTCCGGGATTTACTGTGGATGTCACAACAACGATTCCTGCGCTTACGCCGCCATCAGAACTACAAGACGCAGAGGGGAACGTTTTTCTCTTTACTGGGAAATGGGTTCGATTTGATACAGACGTTGCGTCCTCTCCCATGGAGGCAACAAGGACGATCCAATTGTCTGGCGGTACTCCTGATGGAGGTGAGCTTGTTTTGTATGAAGCTGGAGTAGAGGCAAGCACCCAAGTCGGCGATAATCAGTATTACCTCATTGATGCAGACGGACGGATGTTGTGGTATGACCTTGAAATTTCTTTTTTCGATTACGAAGTTGATGCAGACGGGGAACAGCGTATCTCGCAAGGAGTTCCAAATATTACTTGGAGTGATGGAAGCACAAATACACAGACGTACATGAAAGGAGCGCTTGGAGGTTGTGGGTTTACCACCGCAACGCATGTTATCTCCCAAGACATGATTGAGACACTTGATCTTGTCCAAACCGGCACAGCAGAAGGAGTGTCTGTGTTTGAACCAACAAGCTATGATACCGAATATTTTGTTGACGCGCTTAATGTTGTGACCTTTGAAATTCCAGGTGAGGAACAAAAAACTTATGGCGATTTCACCCATCCGTATCTGTACTTTCAGGATGCGTATGGCCGTTGGGTTGAGTTAGCAAGCATGGACATTATTCCGCCGGTTGAATGTGGGAAGCCCGTGATCTATTTGTATCCAGAATCGAAAACCAACATGAGCGTCTGGGTGAAACCTCGTGGAGGGTTCTCGTACACGGAGCCTGACTATGGTGATGGATGGAATGTGACCGCGTATCCGGATGGTCGGATTGTGAAGCAAGCGGATGGGCTGGAGTATCCGTATTTGTTCTGGGAAGGCCGAGGCGGATTGTATCCGCAAGTGCAGACGTATTGGGTCGTCGAACAGCCGCGAGTTGAGTCGTTCTTGCGTGAGACGCTCGCAAAGATGAATTTCAACCAGTCTGAGATCGCCGACTTTGTCGAATTTTGGTTGCCACGCATGCAGAGTGAGCCGTTCTACAAGATCGGTTTCCACGGAACAAACGTCATGAATGAACTCGCCCCGCTCTCGTTATCTGTAAAACCCGACCACGTGTTTCGTGTCCTGATGGATTACGAAGGTCTCGAGACTTGGCAACCATCCAACCCTCCGGTTCGTTTGCCTCGCGCAGATCGTGATGGGTTCGAGGTTATGGAATGGGGAGGTGTCCTTCGTTAGAAAAAACAAAAAGTCACCACGTCGCATGGGTGGCTTTTTGTTTTTCTGTCCTCTTCTGGCGTTCCCCAGCCCGTGCTATCATTTTCCGGTAGCCCATCTCTTATGCCCGATTCCACAGCCTGTCTAACCGCCCGCGCCTCGCTTGAGGAGATTCGTTCTCACAAGCAAGAGTTTGATGTTGCGTATGACTTGGTGGTTTCCTCGAGGAAGCCAGAAGATGTGCTCAAGGCGCAGGGGCTTAAGCGTGATCTCGAGACCAAGATGAACGCTCTTCAAGAAACGCTCTACGTTGTCGAGGCAGAGCGTCTCTTTGATCTCAGACATCAGTATGAAAGTCAGATCGTCTTGCTTAAGAGTGCTGGTTTGGTTGAAACAAAAAAGGAAACCGATGCCGCGGGAGTTGAACGGGAAGTATTTTTCATGACGGGCATCGATGGGAAGGAATATCCCATGCCTTCCTATGAAACAATCGTTTCGCGGTTTGGTGAACGTCGTGAACTTTTCGAAACAAAAGCTGACCAAGGGTTCAAAAAACTTGTGCTCGTTCCTTTTGGGATAGGTCTGGACGCCTTGATTCAGAAATTCAGGGCGCACCTGCTCGCCTATAAAAAAGCTCATCCTGCTTTTGGCCGTATCGACCCGTCGCTTAGAGATGGTTCAGACCATTCGAATTGGGATCCACTCTGGATATCAGACTGGTACCGGGAAGCAGGTATAAACAATACACTCGTTTACGACCCCGTTTCCTTCGATTAGAACCATCATGGATCTACGAAGATGGAGATCCTACTCGAGCAGGGAAATAATCAAAATAACGCCGCTGGTTGGCGGATACTTTTTCTTCAGGCCGGCGAGAACGGCAAGGGAATTAGAGACATCCCAATCGGTGAGAGTCAGGTGCAAGGTGATAAGTTTCCACGTCCAGACATTGTGGCTGGAAAGAGTGCGATTGAATATCTTGCGATCCAGCTTCAAGAATCTCAAGATCCAACTTCCCCCTATCACGGTGAATCCGGGATGACGCTTGAGGAATGGATCGTCGCGTTTATGGCGCATTTGGAGGAGACAGAGCGTCCAATGGACGATTTTGGTGCTGGTAATTCCATTGTCTATTTGACCGGTGCGTTTCTCTCTGCCGCTTTAGATGAAGAAGCAGAAACCGACCGCATCCCTACCGCGCGCTGGTATCGGTTCGATCAACAGGCTGGTCTGTTTGTGGATGAGCTAAATGTACCATCGGAAAACATTACTGTCCGTTTCGCGATGAGAGCGTAGGCAAATTTTGATGGAGAAAACAAAACACTCGGGCCTAGGCTCGAGTGTTTTTCTGTCCACCTTCGCGCAAGGCTTCGGTGGACATTCTGTCTGAGGGTGAGAGTGCTGTTTCAGGCGTGCAATGTTATTTCATCCTGTTCATCTACTTTCTCTTGTGCGGCTATACTCAGACGGATCCTCGGTTTGAACGTTCGTTAAACGGGTCATCACGATTGAACCCCGAACATGTCAGGGTTACTGCACAAGATAGAAGAATATCAGAGTTTGGAGATTGTGTCAATGGCTTGATGGTAGAAAACCCTTTTTTGTCGATTAAACCAGGGGTTCTGTGTCAAAATCATGGGTCGGTTGTTACTATGTGAACAACTACATGCACTACGTCAGGCGCCAAGGTTTCGGGGTCATTGACACCTCTCTCAACCCGGCTAAAATGCCATCACTATGGAAAACCACCTTAAGCGTGTCCTCGATCTTGTGCGTAGAACCGGCGATACAATGGTCGTTGTTGATAAAGATAGCAACGATTCGTTCGTTGTTATGGATCTCGATCGGTATGAGATGCTGTTGGATGCTCAGGAGGGGTTTGAAGATGATGTTGAGGAGAGCGATTTTCAGCCAGAATCGAGTGTTAAGTCGGCAATGGGAGGAAATATTTGGGATGTGATGCAGGAAGCAGGGGATGAGGGCGAGACCTGGGATATCGACCAGCTAAGCGAGGAAGAATTTACGGAACTGGAAAAACAGTACCAAGATTTTGCAAGAGGGCATGTTGAGGAGGCTGTTGAGGAGACGAAGAAATTACAGAAACAGGAAGAGATGCCAAATGCGAAAAATGTTGGGAAAAGTTTGGATGATGATGAATATGGGGAAGAGCAATTTTATCTCGAGCCAGTAGAGTAAAAATCGCTAAGTTTAGGAATGAATAGGTTCAACCCAAGCATGTTTATAAGTTGAGGGGGAAATACTTGCGCGTTTGCAGACCCTCTGTTATACTGCCGCTCGTCTCTAATTAAGCAAAAAACTTTCATTATTTAAAGATTTGGAAGTTGCTCGGTCTGACCGTCGACTTCCGACCTCTATTTGTATGGCTGATGTCTTCCAGCGAACAAAGCCGCACGTGAACGTCGGCACCATTGGTCACGTTGACCATGGGAAAACCACCACGACGGCCGCCCTTCTTGCTGTTTTGAACGCAAAGGGCATGACTGCCCAGACAAAGGGCGTTGATGATTTGGACAAGGCTCCAGAGTCGAAAGCTCGCGGCATTACGATCGCGACGGCTCACTGTGAGTATGAGTCTGAAAAGCGCCACTATGCGCATGTGGACTGTCCAGGTCACGCCGACTACATTAAGAACATGATCACCGGTGCCGCCCAGATGGATGGTGCGATTCTTGTGGTTTCTGCCGCGGATGGTCCCATGCCACAGACTCGCGAGCACATCTTGCTTGCTCGCCAGGTGGGTGTACCAGCCATCATCGTCTTTTTGAATAAGGTAGACATGGTAGACGATCCAGAACTTATTGACCTTGTTGAAGAGGAGGTTCGTGACCTTTTGAAACAATATGAATTCCCAGGGGATGAAATCCCTGTGATTCGAGGTTCTGCCCTGAAAGCACTTGAAAATCCAACGGATGACTCAGCAACAAAGCCAATCATGGATATTGTGAATGCGTTGGATACCTATATTCCAGAGCCTGTTCGCGACACCGCAAAGCCATTTTTGATGCCTATTGAAGACGTGTTCTCCATTGAAGGGCGTGGAACTGTGGTTACTGGCCGTATCGAGCGTGGAATGGTGAAGATCAACGAAGAAGTTGAGATGGTTGGACTTAAAGAAGAGCCAACAAAGACGGTAGTGACGGGAATTGAGATGTTTAACAAGCAGTTGAGCGAGGGACAAGCAGGAGACAACGCAGGTCTTCTCTTGCGTGGTGTGAAAAAAGAAGATGTGGAGCGCGGAATGGTTCTTGCAAAACCAGGTTCCATTACCCCACATACAGAATTTGAAGCAGAGGTGTACGCCCTCTCGAAGGAGGAAGGTGGACGACACAAGCCGTTCTTCAAGGGATATAAGCCACAGTTTTACATTCGAACAACAGATGTGACAGGGGAAGTAACACTTCCAGAGGGAACAGAGATGGTGATGCCGGGAGACACTCTGAACCTTACGATTACCCTCATCCAACCAGTCGCTTTGGAAGAAAAGTCAAAGTTTGCTATCCGCGAGGGTGGGCGAACCGTCGGCGCCGGTGTTGTGACAAAAATTATCAAGTAATAAATAGGGAGGGGCCCGAGGATATCGAGGGCTCCTCCTTTCGTTCTTTCTTATAAGCCTGTGTCAGACGATAAGAAAAAAACAGAAGAAAAGCCACGCATTCGTATCAAGATCCGAGCTTACGATCATAAGATTATTGATCAAGCCACGGAGACGATCATGAAGACGGCTGAGCGCTCGGGAGCCCAGGTCATTGGACCGGTTCCTCTTCCAACAGAAAAGCGCAAGTACACCGTGAACCGATCAACGTTTGTCCATAAGGACTCTCGTGATCAGTACGAAATGCGTGTCCACAAACGTTTGATCGATATTACGGATCCGACCGAAAAAACGATCGACTCGCTGATGAGCCTCAACCTCCCAGCGGGTGTCGATGTGGAAATCAAAACCTAGAATCAACCAGGGTGGAGAGCGGAAAAAGGCAAACAGCGTTGGCCTTTCCCCGCTCTCCACCCACCAAACGATTCACGTGAACAAGGAAGAGAGATCTCACCGTGGCTTGCCACGGGAGAAAACCTTCCTGAGCTTCCAAGAATCGTGTACGGAGAATCGCTTATCACAATCCCTACAATTCCTCGGATGTAATCACGAGGCTAGAAGCCGGCAGGAAACATTCCGTTTTCTTTCGACTTCTAGCTTTTATGCTAGCTCTACTATGTCTTTCATCATCGGAAGAAAAATCGAAATGACACAGCAGTTTAAGGAAGACGGAACCGTGGTTCCTGTCACACTTATTCAGGCTGAGCCAAATACCGTTACGCAAGTACGGAACCTGGAAACAGACGGATACGTTGCCGTCCAGGTTGGAAGCGATGCGAAGGCGAAGCTTCCCAAGCCCCAACTCGGGCATCTTAAGGATCTCCCTCAGGTTTCGACATTGAAGGAGTTTCGTGTTGATTCCGCGGGCGACCTCAAGCGTGGTGACCTCATCACCGTGGAGGCATTTGCGCCAGGTGTTCGGGTGGACGTCATCGGTATTTCAAAAGGGCGTGGATTCGCAGGAGTCATGAAGCGCTATCATTTTCACGGAAAGAATGCGACGCACGGAACCAAGGATCAAGAACGTATGCCTGGATCTATCGCCTCACAACGACAGGGGAAAGTGATTAAAGGCAAGCGCATGGCTGGCCGAATGGGAGCCGAGCAAGTAACCGTGAAGAATCTTGAAGTCGTTTCAACAGATATTCAGACACAGGTGATCGCGATTAAAGGTGCTGTTCCAGGATCACGTGGCGGATTGGTTATGATTAAGGTTCGTAGTGGCAATACTGTATGGCACGCGTAACACTCTATTCAATTGACGGAAGCAAGAAAGGAGACCTGACGCTTGAAGACAGTCTTTTTGGGGTGAAGGTAAACCCTGCCCTTGTCCACGAGGCCATTGTGGCACAGACCGCAGGATCTCGTGCGGCAATTGCCCATACAAAAACCCGCGACGAAGTTACTGGAACGGGAAAAAAGCCATGGAAACAGAAAGGAACGGGCCGTGCTCGGCATGGATCGCGTCGTTCACCTATTTGGTCTGGCGGTGGAATTACGTTTGGTCCCCGCTCTGATCGGAACTTTGCGGTGAAGATAAACCGGCAGGCTCGACGCAAGGCTCTTGCGATGGTGTTGAGCGATAAAGTAGCGAATGATCGACTGGTCGCGGTAGAGAATCTCACGGGAGACGGAAAGACCAAGGAACTTTCACAGACCTTGGGACGTCTTCCAACCGCTGGGAAGAAAACACTGATCGTGACGACACCGGAGAATAAACTCGTAAGTCGTGCGGCTCGGAATATTCCCAAAATTTCAACCATTCCAGCCAATGCCCTGAACATTGTTGATCTTTTACGGTTTGATTACGTCCTGATTACTGAGCCTGCTGTGGCAATGGTCACACAGATATATAAGCGTACCTAAACGTATGGGAATTTTTGGCAGACTTAAAAAGACGAACGCGGATCATCCGAAACCTGACTCACAAACGAAGATGAATGAATCTTCTAGGACGTCCGAAGCACGGCTTAGTGTTGAGTTATCTGACGTCATTGTGAAGCCACTTGTGTCGGAGAAGACAGCAAACCTCGCGGGGGCAAACCAGTATGTATTTGTTGTGCGAAAGGACGCGAATCGTGTACAGGTTCGTTCTGCCGTAAAAGCGATGTACGGTGTCTCTCCACTCTCGGTCAACATTTTGAACGTCCGTGGAAAGATCGTTCGTTTTGGGCGGCGCTCTGGATCTCGTTCTGATTGGAAAAAGGCCATCGTCACGCTCCCAAAAGGACAGACGATTAACGTCTACGAAGGCGTGTAATTCTTATGCCAGTAAAACGATACAAACCAACAACTGCCGGTCGACGCATTTCAAGTGTTGACGACTTTTCGGATGTGACGAAAACGTCTCCTGAGAAGAAATTGACGATCAAACGGCAACAGCACGCGGGTCGTGCCAATAGCGGAAAAATTACCGTCCGCCATCGTGGAGGTGGGGCGCGCCGCCGGATTCGCCTTGTTGACTTTATCTGCGAAAAGTTTGATGTGCCAGCAACCATCGCGGCGATTGAGTACGATCCAAACCGAGGAGCTCGACTTGCCCTCCTGCACTATGCGGACGGCGAGAAGCGATACTTCATTGCCCCGAGTGGTTTGGGTGTGGGCTCAACAGTCCTCTCTTCGCAAAATCGTGGAGAGATCCAGATAGGAAATCGATTTAGACTCGAACACATTCCTATCGGAATGGAGATCTACAACATTGAACTTCGTCCAGGAAAAGGCGGTCAGATTGTAAGAGGAGCTGGCGCATTTGCCCAGCTTATGGCGGTGGAAGGTCCGTATGCCACCTTGCGTCTCCCCTCAGGGGAAGTTCGCATGGTTCCAAAGGAATGTATGGCGACGCTTGGCCACGTCTCCAACCCAGATCGACGATTGATCCGATGGGGGAAGGCCGGTCGCACACGACATCGAGGATTCCGTCCGACGGTTCGTGGAAAAGCGATGAACCCAGTAGACCATCCACATGGTGGTGGGGAAGCTCGCAATTCTATCGGATTGAAGCATCCAAAGACACCGACGGGAAAACCAGCTCTGGGTGTAAAGACACGCAGAAAGCAGGCATCAACACGACTCATCATTCAACGTCGCAAAAAAGGACGATTCGTTGGCGGCACATAATCTATGGCACGAAGTTTGAAAAAAGGACCTTACGTCCACCCAAAACTCCTCAAGAAAATCGCGGTTCGAAAGCCAGGCGAAGGATCCCCAATTAAAACCTGGGCTCGTTCGTCGACGATCACGCCTGAGATGATCGGATTTGTGTTCGCGGTCCACAACGGTAAGGATTTCATCCAGGTCCGTGTGGTTGAGAACATGGTCGGCCACAAACTTGGGGAGTTTTCCGCCACACGGAAGTTTATTCGCCATGGAGGAACAGTGAAAAAGGCGGAAGGTGAAACAGAAACCTCCAAGTAAGTTTTACGTCTATGGAAGTGAAAGCAACAGCACGTTATATCCACATGTCACCCAGGAAGGTGCGGCTTGTGATTGATGTGATTCGAGGGATGGCAATCGCCCAAGCCCGTTCTCAGCTCAGCGTCATGAAGAAGGCCGCGGCGGAACCTGTTTTGAAGCTTCTAGAATCTGCCGTGGCAAATGCGACACATAACTTTCATCTCGATGCAGGCCAGATGTATGTGAAGAGCATTACGGCCGATGGAGGTCCGGTGCTCGGGCGCTGGCGTGCACGCGCGTTTGGCCGGGCCGCCCCGATCCGTAAGCGCACCACGCATATTTCTATCACGCTCGAGCCTCGGGAGGAGAAGTCACGTAAATCAAGCGCAAGCTAACTATCCTATGGGAACGAAGGTACATCCAAATGTTTTCCGGCTTGGGGTCATCCGCCCATGGGATGGAGTTTGGTTTGCGAGCAAAAAAGGATTCAAGACATCGCTTAAGGAAGATATTGAAATTCGAGATTTTTTGCGTAAGCTCCTGAAAGAAGCCTTGGTCGATCGGATCGAGATTGAACGTTCTCGTCAGGAAATTCGTCTCACCATCCACTCAGCAAAACCAGGTGTCATTATTGGGCGCGGAGGAGCTGGAATTGACGAATTGACACAAAAATTGAAGAAACAGTTTTTTCGGGGTCGTCGCGTCAAGATGAGTCTGAACGTCAAAGAAGTCCAGAAACCGTCTCTCTCATCGCAAGTGATTGCTCAGCAGATTGCGGCGGATATTGAAAAGCGTATGCCGTTTCGTCGTGTGATGAAGATGGCCATTGAACGATCATTGAAAGCAGGGGCATTAGGGGTGAAAGTAACGATCTCCGGGCGCTTAAATGGATCGGATATTGCCAGACGTGAAACCATCGCACAAGGGAAAATTCCTTTGCATAACCTCCGTTCAGATATTGACTTTGCTTCCGTGGCAGCCCGAACGATTTGGGGAGCGATCGGGGTGAAAGTCTGGATTAACCGCGGTGAGGTTTTTGGTGAATAACCGTACATGATTCATAGGACGTATGTTGATTCCAAAGAAAGTAAAACATCGCAAATGGCACAAGGGTCGAGCGCGAGGAAAGCGTTTAGCGACCACCAAGACGACCATCGCGTTCGGGAGTTTTGGCATTAAGGCAACGACCGGAGCATGGATTACGTCACGGCAGATCGAAGCCGCACGCCGCGCGATGACGCGGGCGATTAAACGTGGAGGAAAAATTTGGATCCGTGTGTTTCCAGATAAGCCGGTGACCTCCAAGGGTTCAGAAATGCCGATGGGAAAAGGGAAAGGAGCCGTTGACCATTACGTCGCTGTGGTAAGACCAGGCACCGTTTTGTTTGAAATGGGGGGAATCGATGAGGCGCTTGCTCGACAAGCCCTCACACTGGCTTCACACAAGCTCCCCGTTAAGTCCAAGATCATTTCTCGTGACATCGGCTAATTCTATGGATGCAAAAACACTCCGCGCCAAGAGTCCAACTGCGCTCGTCGCACAGATGGAAGAAACATACGCGCGACTCAAGGAACTGCGTTTCAAACGTTCTTCCAATCAACTGAAAGATGTACGAGAAGTTCGTGAACTCAAGCGTGACGTTGCTCGTATCAAAACACTCCTCGCTCAGTCGTCCCAAGAAGGGACGAACAAGGCCGTCTAATCCTATGAAACCCAACACAACACAACGAACGTTTACCGGCGAAGTCGTTTCTACCGCGATGGATAAGACGATTGTGGTACGTGTGGATCGTACCGTGGTACATCCAAAATATGGAAAGCGTTATGTGCAGAGCAAGAACTACCACGTGCACGACGAGCAGAATAGCCATAAAGTTGGCGATGTCGTTGAATTTCAGGCAAGCCGTCCTTTTTCCAAGACGAAGCGCTGGCGGACACTCAATAAACCGTCAGCAAACTAGACATTGATATGGTTCAACTACGAACGATGCTAAAAGTTGCAGACAACACGGGAGCGAAAAAGCTTCAGGTGATTCGTGTTCTTGGAGGATACCAAAAACGCTATGCGGTTATTGGAGATTTGGTGACGGCGGCTGTGAAAGAAGCGGTTCCACACGGGAACGTGAAGAAGAGTGATATCGTGACGGCGGTGCTGGTGCGAGCTCGGAAGGAAACACGACGCAAGGATGGCACCTACATTCGATTTGATGAGAACGCCGCGGTCATTATCGATAAGAAGTCCAAGGACCCAAAAGGGACCCGTATCTTCGGACCAGTCGCTCGGGAACTTCGTGGTCTTGGTTTTACAAAAATTGTTTCCCTCGCCCCTGAGGTCCTCTAATCTCTATGAACATCAAAACAGGCGACAAGGTCCGCGTCATGGCGGGGAAAGATAAAGGGAAACAAGGAATCGTTCTTCAGGTATTCCCCAAGCTTGAGCGTGCGGTTGTAGAAGGAGTGAACCTCATGACAAAACACTTGCGCAAGCAAGCCAATCGACCAGGACAGAAGATTGAATTCCCTGGACCTCTCCACATTTCAAATCTTCAAATCATCTCTGCAAAGACTGGGGCGACTGGCCGAGTGGGATATAAACAGATTGAGAAGGAAGGGAAGAAAACCAAAATTCGGACGATCCGCTTCAAGGGTCAGTCCGAGGATATTGAGTAAGCATGTCTATGGCATTTCAAATGTTTTACAAACAAGAAGTTGTTCCAAAACTCAAGACTGAGTTTGGCTATAAGAACGTGCATGGTGTACCGACCGTAAAGTCGGTTACGCTTAACGTGGGTTTGGGAGCAGGATTGAAAGAGGCAAAGTATATCGAAACCGCTGAGAAAACACTCACAAGGATTTCAGGACAAAAGCCCGTTGCTACAAAGGCACGGAAATCCATTTCCACCTTCAAGATTCGAGAAGGAAACGTCGTGGGGATGAAAGTAACCTTGCGTGGAAAACGCATGTGGGACTTCTTGGAGAAGCTTATCAAGGTTTCTCTCCCACGAGTTCGAGATTTTCGAGGGCTTTCTCAACAGGCCTTTGATGGACAAGGGAATTACTCCATCGGCTTCAAAGAGCACATCGCGTTTCCAGAAATTCGTAGCGATGAGATTGAACTCATTCACGGACTCCAGGTCACGATTGCTACTTCCGCAAAAAACGATGCAGAGTCCAAGTCCCTCCTTACCCATCTGGGTCTCCCTCTCAAAAAAGAGACATAGTCTATGGCAACCGAAAATCAAATTGCAAAATCAAAGAAGCGTGCCAAGTTCTCCACGAGGATTGTCCATCGATGTTGGCGTTGTGGACGTTGTCGAGGGTATATGCGCGCCTTTGGACTCTGTCGCATCTGCTTCCGAGAATTAGCAAACCGAGGAGAGATTCCGGGAGTAAGAAAATCAAGCTGGTAGTTTGAAAAACTCATTATGATGACTGATCCAATTTCAGACATGCTGACGCGTATTCGTAATGCTCAGGCCGTTCGCAAAACGGAGCTGTCTTTTCCGTACTCCAATATCAAGTTTGCGATCGCAAAGATTTTGGAAAAGGAAGGATATGTTGCCCGTGCCTCTGAGGTACAGGAAGCGAAGTTTCCTGTGATTCGCTTGGAACTGAGCTATGAAGACAACCAGCCCAAGATTCACATGGTGCGTCGTGTGAGTCGACCGGGAGCTCGGGTCTATGCGAAATCCACGGAACTTCCAACAGTTCTTTCTCATATGGGTATCGCCATTGTCTCTACGCCAAACGGATTGATGACAAATAAAGAAGCCCGTGCACGACATTTGGGAGGCGAAGTAATCTGTGAGATCTCATAACGACCACTATGTCTCGAGTCGGAAAAAAATCAATCGTGATTCCTCAAGGAGTTGATGTCACTGTGAACGGCCAAACCGTGCAGGTGAAGGGACCAAAGGGGGAGTTGGCGGAAGTATTAAATATCGCTGTGGTGGCCACACTCGCTCAAGGCGAAGATGGTCAAGAGGTTCAATTTACCGTCACACAGGAACAGGATAAAAATGAGCGTGCCCAGTGGGGAACGGCTCGAGCGCTTGTTGCGAATATGGTTGAGGGGGTGACGAAAGGATTTACCAAGAAGCTTGAGGTGAATGGCGTTGGATACCGTGTAAACTTGCAAGACCGAACACTCGTTTTGAATGTGGGATTCTCTCACGAAGTTCCTGTTGAGCTTCCTGTGGGGGTCAATGCAGAGGTAGAAACAAACATCATCACGATTACCGGAGCGAGTAAACATGATGTTGGATCGTTTGTCGATACCTTGCGAAAGATTCGTAAGCCAGAACCGTATAAAGGAAAAGGAATTAAATACGTCGAAGAGACGATTCGCCGAAAGGCGGGAAAGTCTCAGAAGGCGGGTGAATAGTATGAGTGTAGCTGTTGTGAAAAAACATGCGCACGCGCTTCGGCGCGCCGCGCGAACCCGAGCCCGTTTGCATGGGACAGCGCAGTCTCCACGAATGAGTGTGAAGCGCAGTCTTAAGCATATCTACGTTCAGCTCATCAACGACGACGAAGGGAAAACCGTTGCGTCTGCTTCTGATAAAGAGGTACAGACCAAGGGAACCCCATTGGAGATTGCTCGTGAAGTAGGGACGATGATTGGGAAGAAGGCACAAGCTCTTGGGATCACCAAGGCGGTCTTCGATCGAGGAGCCTATCGGTATCATGGACGTGTCGCGGCTCTTGCCGATGGCGCTCGTCAGTCAGGACTAACCTTCTAGTATGGCAATGGAAAACAACACAAAAACAGCAAACACCACCGCTCATCAAAAACGCGAAGGGGGACGAGGTGGCCGGGGCGATGGTCAGAATGATCGTCGCCGTCCTGGTCGTGGACGAGGAAAGCGTGAAGAGCGTGCCCCTCGAGAGTTCGAGCAGAAGATTCTCGATCTTGCACGCGTGACGCGCGTCACCGCTGGGGGAAAGCGTATGTCATTTCGCTGTGCGCTTGTCATTGGTGACAAGAAGGGTCGCGTAGGCTTTGGCGTCGCCAAGGGGGGAGATGTACAGATCGCGATTGAAAAAGCTTACAAGCAGGCAAAAAAGCACGTGCTCACCGTCCCCCTTTTACACGATACGATTCCCCATCCAGTGTGGGTGAAGTATGGTTCTGCTCTCATTCTCTTGAAACCAGCCCCAAAAGGAACCGGACTGAAATCTGGTGGAGCGGTTCGGATGATCCTGGAGTTTGGTGGTGTTCCGAATGCCGTTTCAAAGATCGTCAATTCAAGCAACAAAATTAATATCGCCAAAGCAACATTAGAGGCTCTTAAACAGCTTCGTGTAAGAGAGGAAGAAGTTTCTCCTAACGCCTAACGTATGCCGCTTACACTTCATTCAATTCAACCACAAAAGGGAGCCACCAAAGGAAAGAAGCGCATCGGACGCGGCCTTGGATCTAAAGGCACCTATTCAGGCCGTGGGGTAAAAGGGCAGAGCGCTCGCTCAGGTGTGTCTGGCTTGCAAAAGCTGGGTATTCGTCAGGTGATGCTTGCCACGCCAAAAGCCCGAGGGTTTAAGAGCAATCGTCCTGAGGCGCAGGTGGTAAATGTTGGAGATCTTTCTAAACAATTTGCGGCTGGAGCGAAAGTTTCTCCTACGATTCTAGAAAAGAAGGGACTTGTTGTGTCGGCTACTCTTCCCGTGAAGATTCTCGCTGCTGGGACGATCACGATTGCCATTACTCTTACCGACTGTGCGGTCTCTGTTGCTGCCAAGGAAAAAATTGTGGCAGCCGGTGGAACCGTCGTTGAACGTTAATTTCCTGTATGAATACGCTTGTCAGGATTTGGAAAACACGCGAGGTTCGCAATAGCGTCCTCTTTATCGTTGCCATGCTCGTGATTTTCCGTATCACCGCTCATATTCCTGTCCCAGGTGTTGATGCTACAGCCCTCAAAAACATTTTTAGTGGGGACAACCAATTTTTTGGACTTCTGAATATTTTCTCTGGTGGAACCCTTGAGAGTTTTTCTGTCGTGGCGATGGGGGTGATGCCTTACATCACCGCCTCGATTATCTTTCAGCTATTGGGCATGATCGTGCCTGCCGTTGAGGAAATGCAGAAAGAGGAACAGGGTCGACAAAAGATCAACCAGTGGACACGACTCGCAACCGTTCCGCTTTCCTTTATTCAGGCCTACGGACTCATTCTCCTCCTTTCTCAGCAGGGACAATTTTTTACGACAGGGGGAATGGCGACCATCTTGTTCGCGATGGTCAGTTTGAGTGCAGGAACACTCTTCCTGATGTGGATCGGAGAACTTATCTCGGAAAAGAATGTGGGAAACGGGATTTCCATTATCATTCTTGCGGGGATCGTTGCGGGACTCCCCACATTCCTCAGTCAGTCGCTGTCCGTGTATGATCGTAGTCAGCTTATTACCATGATTACGTTTGTGGTTGTGGCGATTATTACGGTTGTGGCGATCGTGGTCATGAATGAGGCTCAGCGAAATATTCCCGTGCAGTATGCGCGCGCCGTGCAAGGTGCACGACTTTCTGGCGCGGTGAGCTCACACATTCCTTTGCGTCTTAACATGGGCGGTGTGATTCCGATCATCTTCGCGATTTCTATCGTCTTGTTCCCAACCGTGCTTGCGCAATTTTTCCTCAATGCAAAAACCGACTTCTTGCGCGAGGCCGCCACATGGACGCTTCAGATATTTCAAAATCAAACGGTCTACGGCATAGTGTATTTCGTTCTCGTATTCCTTTTTGCCTACTTTTATACGGCCGTGATCTTCCATCCCGATCAGGTCGCTGAAAATATTCAAAAGCAAGGAGGATTTATCCCTGGTATTCGTCCTGGAAAACAAACAGCAGATTATCTTGGTTGGGTTGTCAATCGACTCCTTCTGACAGGCGCCCTGTTTCTGGCGATCATCGCTGTCCTTCCTGTGATCATGCAACAGGTCACAGGAAATGCGAATCTCGTTATTGGAGGAACGTCCGTCCTCATTATTGTTTCTGTGATTATCGATGCGGTGAAGCAAATTGAAGCCCAGCTCACCATGCGAGAATACGAAGTATAAAAACCGCCGCCTCTAGCGGGCGGTTTTTTGTTTTGCTAGACTACGCGCATATGATGCACAAGATATTGCTCATGGGTCCTCAAGGAAGCGGAAAAGGAACCCAAGCTGAGAAACTTTCTGCGCAACTTGGAATTCCCGCCTTTGGCATGGGTCAGCTTTTACGTGATGAAATTGCGAGTGGATCAGATCTGGGCGCGAAGTTCGACGTCATTTTGAAGCGTGGCGACCTCGTGAGCGATGAAGATGCCGCTCAGATGCTTAAGCAACGTCTCGCCAAATCGGACACACAAAACGGTTATATCCTCGACGGCTATCCGCGGAATCTTTCTCAGTATGCCGCGTTTGATTTTGACACACCCACGCACGTGATCGTGATCGATGTTCCGCGCGAGGAATCACTCAAGCGTCTTGGAGGTAGACTCACGTGCCGCGGATGTGGAAGAGTAGGCGCGATGGCAGACGGTCTCAAACCCGGTGATCTGTGTGCGTGTGGAGGGGAGTGGTATCAACGCGACGACGATACCCCTGCGGCGATCACGCGACGGCTCGAAATTTACGAAAATGATACCTCGCCTGTTATTGCGAAGTATGCTGAACTGGTGAAGCGCATAGATGGGCTAGGGTCTGTCGATGAAGTGTTTGAGAAGATTCTTCAAGTTCTCTCTTCTTCACAGCCGCTTTAGCGGCGTTCCGAGCGTGTCATGTCGCTCGCGAGCGAAATGACGGGGCTAAAGCCCCTGAGAATATAACAAGTATGTCCCTCACCAAAACAGACAAAGAAATAGATTCCATGCGACGCGGCGGCGCCCTGCTTTCGCGTGCGTTGAAGGCGGCTGTGGAAGCGATTGCACCAGGTGTCACATTGTGTGAGATCGACGCTATTGGTGAGCGCGTGATTGTAGAAGGCGGCGGAGTGCCGTCGTTCAAAGGGTATCGACCCAGTCCGAATGACACACCATTTCCAAGCACGATTTGTATCTCTGTGAACGACGAAGTGGTACATGGACTTGGGAATCGCGACCGGAAACTTCTCGAAGGCGACATTGTTGGGCTCGACATCGGTTGTTGGTTTGAAGGGTTGTGTACGGACATGGCGGTAACCGTGCCGGTTGGAAACGTCTCTTCTGAAGCACGGAAACTCATGGATGTGACAAAAGCCTCACTCATGGCAGGAGTCACCGTAGCCAAGGTTGGGAACGAAATTTCAGACATCTCGCGTGCGATCGAGGAATACGTCAGGCCGCATGGCTATGGCATCGTTCGCGCCCTCGTCGGCCACGGGGTCGGTCATCAAGTTCATGAAGCTCCACATGTTCCCAACTATGTTTCTGATCGGTATCCAAAAGTCGTGATCGAAGACAAGATGTGTTTAGCCTTGGAGCCGATGTTGGGGTTAGGTGGCGACTTTCATGTGGATACAGCAAGAGACGGGTGGTCGATCGTGATGAGTGATGGGTCGCTTGGTTCGCATTTTGAAGTGACAATTGCTATCACCAAAGAAGACGGCGCAGAGATTCTCACACCGCTCCCCGTATGAGAATTTTGGGAATCGATTATGGCGACAAAAAGATCGGTCTTGCCTTTGGAGAGACGAGTGCGCGTGTAGCTGTACCGCTTGACGTGATCCGCAACGAAGGGGCGGTTACGATTGAGGCTCTTATCCGTCGAATACAGGAAGAAGACATCGACCAAGTTGTCGTCGGAGTTCCGCTTCCGCAAGGGAATCATTCGAGTGTACAATTAGAAAAGACAAGGGACTTTATCGCGATGCTCGCACAGATCGTTTCTATTCCTGTTGTAGAAGAGGATGAATCGTTTACGTCAGTCGAGAGTGTTCGTCTCCAACAAGAATTTCATGCGCAAGCAGATGAAGATGCCCTCGCGGCCATGCTGATCGTGCAAAGTTATATTGACCAACTATGAGCCAACTCCTCCGAA
Source organism: Patescibacteria group bacterium (assembly GCA_004298405.1). Taxonomy (GTDB): domain Bacteria; phylum Patescibacteriota; class Patescibacteriia; order UBA9934; family GWF2-40-263; genus UBA12478. The sequence continues at coordinate 21,679 of SCSL01000017.1, forward strand.
TCATTCTGATCGTTTTAGTACTCGGCGCGGCCGTGCTGGTTTGGGTTGAGATGAAAGATGACGGTAGCCCCAGGCTTCAGCCTGGGTCCGACGAACAAATTGAAGAGATCCAGACAACCTATGGTTCTGAGAAAGGCGTGGAGTTGATCGTCACTTCACCATTGAAAGATTCCGTTGTCACATCACCTCTCACGATTACAGGCGAGGCTCCAGGCTTCTGGTACTTCGAAGCAACGTTTCCTGTCACGCTCGTGAACTGGGATGGGCTCATCATTGCCGAAGGCTATGCAACTGCGCTGGGG
>SCSL01000018.1 GCA_004298405.1 Patescibacteria group bacterium
GAGTTCGCGGTGTCGTGGTTCATACACCACGAACTCTGCCTATAAACAGTTAATTCGTCTCTTTACTTAGCTGTATTTCTGGATTGGTCACCAACAGAAATTTGGCGTGTATCCCTCATACGTCGATTATTCTAGCGTATTTTATTGGTCGTGACCACTTGCCAACGTCCGTCCTCTCCACACACAAGCCTGGACTGTGGAATCAGATATCCAGCCGCGTGCTTGTGTCCGCCGCCGCCTTTTTCCTTCGCGATCAATGAGATATCTCGGGTGAGTGAACGCATGGAAACTTTCACATGCCCGTCGGCCGTCTCGCGAAAGACCCGCAAGGTGTCGACGTCTGTTACAAGGTTAAGAAAATTTGACAACCCTTCCATTTCATCATCGCTCACATGATTCTCTTCGATATCCGCCCGTGTGAGGTACGTGCTCATCATGTTTTGCTCCCGATCTTCCTCAATGCGCTCCAACGCCGCCCCCCACACACGCAACGCGGAAACCGAGCGGTTATGAAACATGGTATGGATCACATCTTGAACGCGCGCACCATTGAGCAATAATTTTGAAGCAGCATCCAGCGCCCGTTCATTGGTGGCCGCATTTGAAAAAGCGGTCGTGTCAAAACACAAACCCGTAAGCAAACAAGTCGCCGCGTCACGCGAAGGAATAATGTGGTTGACTTCAAAAAATTGATGGACAACAGCCGCCGTCGCTGGGGCTCCCTCAACGACTTGATTGACATGCCCGTACCGATTATTTGTGACGTGATGGTCCATGTTCACAACGGTTGGATTTCCTGAAATGCGCTCAACGAGTGAACGGACGAATTCTGCGTCAGAACAATCAAACACGACAACCAAATCGATCTCAGGATTGTTAAATACGTCCAGATTTGTGGTGCACTGATGTACCCGTGGAAGGCGGCGGTACTGCTTGGGCACCACCGAGGTGATGTAGACGGGGACAATCTTTCCGTGGCTCGCCATAAAATCGGCAAGTGCCAAGGAGGAACCAAGACTGTCGCCATCAATGCGCTCGTCAGAAATAAACACCGGTTCGCGGGCGTTCAAAAGCAGACGGTGAATGTGTCGATGAAGATAAGATTCCATAGTTGATCGGATATTCTATCTTACGCAAACACGCAGGTCAACCGTGATTGTCGTGATATAATCGATTCACTATGTTTCTGACGAAACTGGAACTCCAAGGATTCAAAACCTTTGCAAAAAAAACCGAACTCTCGTTTTTCCCTCCCGCGAAGGAGCGCTGCCCGATCACAGCCGTTGTGGGGCCCAACGGAAGCGGAAAATGCTTACACGGAGATAGCCGGGTGATGCTCGCAGATGGTCGGCTGATTCAAATTCGATCGCTCTTTGAGATGGCTGAAAACAATGGTGGAATAAAGGAAATCTGGGAGGACGGGTATTGTGTGAGATCTCTTCCTGAACCAATCGAAATCCTTTCAATGAATCCTGGATCGTTGCGAATCGAAAAGCGCACCGTTGACGCCTTTATCAAACGAACATCTCCAGGATTTCTCTTGCAGATCGAAACACGTTCAGGGAAAAGCATCCGAACAACGCACTACCACCCATTCTTCACACTAAAAAATGGCCGCCTCCACGCATTGAAAGCCGAGGAGCTGACAAACGGAATAACGATAGCCACACCGCGTATCCTTTCTACGGATAGTCAAGAAACCATCGATGAGAATCTGGCGCGGTTTCTTGGATACTTCATCTCGGAGGGACGAAATACGAAAAATGGACAAGTCCGATTTGTGAATGAAGACGAAGCTGTTCTACAAGATTTCATTTCCGTCGCGGAATCGAGCTTCAACCGCAAGGCTCATCGATATTCATACAAGCAAACAGCAGATGATGTAATCTTGTACGGACATGATCTCTGTGAACGTCTCGAAAACGAGTTCGGGATCCTTCGAGATGGCCACTCGCGCACCAAATCTGTCCCCCCACAACTATTTACATCTCCACAAACAGTTATAACAGCATTTTTGGGTGCTCTCTTCGAAGGGGACGGACATGTGTGTGCCAAACAGTATCAAGGACGGACACAAGCGCATATCGAATACGCGACCGCCAGTCCTGAACTCGCTGACGGTGTTGTCACACTTCTGTTGCGTCTTGGAATTGTCGCAACGAGGAAAGTAAAAATGAAGTGGGCGACAAACTCACCCATACGGAAGAAACGTCCGTATACCTCGGTCTATATCTACGGAACGGAACAACTCAAATGTTTTGCTAGATGCATTCATTTTGCTGGAAAAAAACAGATGAGCTTGGAAGTGCTCAAGACGCTTGAGGCACATTCCAACCCAAACCTCGACGTTGTCCCAACGGCTGTTCATCTTGTTCGGGAAACGGTTCTCTCTTCTGGTCTCAAGGTCAAGCCACTTCGTGGAGACTTTCCTCGTCTTGCCGCCTACAACGAACGTCGATGTGAGGCATCGCGTGATGGACTCCTGGATGTCCCCTTCCTTCTTCAAGATCGTTGGGAAGATGAAATCGTAGGTCCGTTTGTTCAACAATTATCTCAGCTGGCTAACTCCGACATCTACTGGGACGAGATCACACAAATCCAACGCATAGACCACGAAGACTGGGTATACGATCTTTCCATTCCATTCACTCATAACTTCATATCGGAAAACATTATCGTTCACAACTCCAACCTCGCCGACGCGATCCGTTGGGTTCTGGGTGAGCAGAGTCTGAAGCTTCTGCGTGGAAAAGAGTCTCAAGATGTCATTTTTTCTGGATCTGAAGGAAAGGGACGAGCCGGGTTTGCGCAGGTGAGTCTGAGTTTGAATAACGAGGACGGATCCATGCCGATCGATTATTCGCACGTGACGATCACGCGCCGACTCTACCGCGGCGGCACGAGCGAATATCTCCTCAATGAATCCCCTGTCCGCCTTGGGGACATCCAACTTCTTCTCGCACAAGCCAATGTCGGCCAACGTTCGTACTCCGTGGTGGGCCAAGGCATGATCGACCACATCTTGATATCAACGCCGGAAGAGCGCAAAGCGTTTTTTGACGATGCGACCGGAGTGAAACCATTTCAGTTAAAACGTCATGAGGCGATTCTTAAACTCAAACGCACGCACGAAAACCTCGTAGACGTGGAAATGCTGCTTCGTGAAATAGAACCGCGCCTGCGTAGCCTCAAGAGGCAGGCCTCTCGTTTGGAACAACGAGACGAGATCCAGCAGAGCCTCCATGCTCTGGAAGCTGAATACTACGGGGGACAATGGTGGGAACTGGTGCGCCAACTGGAGGCAGTGAAAACTCAATTCACCTCAGCAGACGACTCCATCAAGCAAGAACGGACGGAGCTCACTAAGCTTGAGCAGTCAGCGGATGCCCTTGAACGAGCGGAACAACGTCCGGATACAGGTCTGATAAAACTTCAAGAGGTCTACCGCGCCGTACAGAAAAAACAACATGCCCTGCGCCAGAAACAATTCCAAACCGAGAAAGAAATTGAATTAACAAAAGTGCGAGCGCAGAGCAACTGGGCGCCGTTGCCGTTGGTGCAGATTATGCAGGAGGTCGAGGAGGTGGTGAAAGGATTACGAGGACTAAAAGGACTAAAGGACGCGGCAGCAATCCTCGAGCTGGTCGACGTCGTGCTCAAGCGCTCGGAGAAACTTTCCAAGTGTCTGCAACGTCCCAATCCAGACGATATCAAACCAGACCCAGTGCTTGTCCAAAAACTCAAAGAACTGAAGGGACAGGAGGGAACCATCCAGAAGGAACTAGAAGGACTGGAGGCGCAGATCGACGCCCATGCCACGCAAGAAAAGACGGAGCGGACGGAGCTTATCGAAATGCAGAAGACACTGCGAGAAAAACAACGACAAATTCACCTTCTCGAAAATCGACGCAATGAGCTCCAGATCGACCTTGCGCGATACGAAGAACGACAGCAAGCGCTCATCCGTGAGATGAATGAATTTATGAAGGATCGCGCCCTCGCCGTCCGCTCAGAACGTCCCCCTTCCCAAGGGGGACTACAGGGGGTTGCCGAGGACTCATACGCCGAGATTCAGCGTCTACGTTACAAACTCGAACTCATCGGCGGGATTGATCCAGAGATCATGAAAGAGTATGAGGAGACGCGTGTACGACACGAATTCCTCGACAGCCAAGTCAGCGATCTCCACAAAGCCATCCGTGATACAGAAAAGGTCATCGTGGAATTGGATGAACAAATCGAGAAACAATCAAAGGCCGTGTTTGGAAAAATCAATCGAGAGTTCGAACGTTATTTCAAAGTCCTTTTTGGCGGAGGGTCGTGCCAGCTTGTGAAGCTTACGAGGGAAGAGGTCGAAGAGGACGTAAAGGCCGTAGAGGGAGTGACTGTTGAACGGGCTTTTGCCGACACGGGTGAGGAAGAACGGGACAAGGAGGATGCCATTGTCAAGAAACTTAGCAAGCACCAAGACCCGGTGATTGGGATCGACATCCAAGCCACGCCTCCAGGAAAAAAACTTAAGGCACTCAACCTGCTTTCTGGCGGCGAACGCGCGCTCACCTCGATCGCGCTCATCAGTGCCATCATGGCTGTGAATCCTTCCCCGTTCGTGTTGCTCGACGAGGTCGATGCGGCGCTGGACGAATCCAACACAATCCGCTTCGCCTCGATCCTGCAAGAGCTCTCAGAAAAATCCCAGTTCATCATCATCACGCACAACCGCGCGACCATGGAACAGGCCGATGTTCTCTACGGCGTCACGATGGGCACAGAAGGGGTCTCTAACCTCCTGTCGATCCACCTTGAGGACGTGACAAACAACGGCACAACCGCGAGGCGATAAATTGGTCGTTGAGAGTGCCCCGCGAACGTGTTATACTCAATGAAGTATGAACCAGGAAAAAATGTTGCAAGACATCCTAGAAACTGTACAGTTTCTTAAAGATAACGGAGCGACCAGTGCAGAAGTGGCTGAAGTTCGTAGTGAAGTGGCTGAAGTTCGAGGTGATCTGGCACAATTTCGTATTGATGTAGACAATAAATTTCAGGAAGTTAAAAGTGAAGTGATAGCCCACGTTGATGGTCTTGCGGTCCTATATCAAAAGTTTGATACGGAACTTGCCGCTCTTCGTGCCAAGTACGATCGACTCGAAGGATTCGTCCAGAAGTTGGCACTCCACGCAAACATTCCGCTTGAATACTAAGATCAATAGTAAAAAAGCAACCTGTTACATGGTTGCTTTTTTGTTGTCCTCAACTGAGTTTTCGAGTCTGTACTCGACTGCTCGGTTGAGGACCCCGGGCGACAACGTGTTGCGCGAAGCGCTGAGTCGTCCGGGGCAAGTCGCGAGGCCCCGAGCGACAACACGTGTCGGCCGGGAATCCTCGGTTCCCCCGCTTTTTGGCGCGCGCGGGGGGGCGCGTTCTATTGACAGAACTGGTATCGGTGGGTCATGACGACCTCCTTGTTGTGACGAGACCTTGATCAGACGCTCGTCTTTAGTCTGTCGCCCGCACGGTCGCTCTGAAAAGGAGCAACTGCGAGCCTCCGTTTGATGTAACGGACAACAGGGTGTGGCGCGGCCACCCTCCGAGTCGACTCAGCCGACCAAAGCGTAGATTAACCTCCACCTACGAGAGGAGACTTCGTTTAACTGAGCCGTGCTCAGAGGCCCAAGTCACAAGGCCTTTTTGATTGATTTGGTTTGCCAGACCTTTGAGCCCAATCCACCTAGGGCTCCTATGCTTTGGCGCGACCCTTCGGAGCGTTGCCGCTCCCCGACGCCTCGAGTTTCCCCGAGCGGTTTTTCCAACAGCCTCGCTTCGTACTCAGTTCAGCCGCTTTCGCAACCTCCCCTTTCCTAACTCTCTGTTGGTCAAACCGGCATAGTGCGCCGGGTTGTCTGTATGAACCACGTCTGGGCGACAACTTGGTCTTACGACCCCCAGACGCTTCTATTTTAGATCCATCTTTCCTCCTGGTTGGCTGGTGGGCAACGTCGCCCTACCAGCGGTCTCCCCCACGACCGTCGCCGGGGTGTCTCGGCTCGGGCTCGGGCTCGTCCTCGTCGTCCTCGACCTTGTTCTGGTCGGGGTCGAGATCCTCGCGCGGCCGGAACTCGGCCGCGGCGAAGAGGGAGGCCGCGAGCTGCTCGTCCCTCTCCAGGAGGAGCGGGACGGGCATGGCCTGCCGCTCCTGCCCCTCGAAGAGGAGGTGGAAGACGTCGAAGTACGACGCCTCCTCGACCATCACGAGGGGGAAGTCATGGTCGGCGTACAAGTACACGACCTGCACGCCCGAGGGGATCCCCTCGGCCACCGTCTGCAGGAAGAGGCGGTCGACCTCCTCCATCTCACCGGCCGCCTTGTGGGCGGCGGCACGACCGAACAGTTCGACGATCTCGTCGTGGGTCTTCATCTCTTATCCTTCCCAGCCATTGAAGGCGTTCAGTGTGGAACTATGTCATCGAGCACCTGCTCGACGCACGGGGAGAACAGATCGTATAGGAGTGGATCTGTCCTTTCCGTGCATGGGCAAGAAAAAGCTGATTACCGATTACCTTCGTGGAGATAACCAATAATCAGCGAGGAACGCTCTGTTTCCTCAAACTAACATTAGGTCTCTCTCCCCAATGAAATGATTGTAGAACTCAGTTTACGGCTGATACTGTATCATCTTTTGAAGGTTCTGTCAAGACGGTCTGACACAATTTAAACTAATTTTAGCCAATTTTTCTGTCTCATTTTGGAAGATCGGACAAATTGAAAACCGCTCGGAGGAGCGGTTACGTCGTGCTGGTGCATCGATCAGTCTCTTTTGACCACGAGCTGATCCAGCTGGCTATGGAACGGAGCCAACTTCTCCCCGTTGTTGGAGATCGTCGGACCGTCTATTTTCATGAGATCGGGGATATTGGCGTTGCCAGGAAGTTGCTCTATTCCCTGGAAACGACTCCGTGTAAGTCCCTTCTCGCCCATCTCTTGGAGCCTTCGTGCCCGAGCGAGTCGAACTTTGAAGTCAGCTTCGATCTTCACGAGAAGAAATCCCTCGATCTCTCGGTAGATCTCAACCTCCGCGAGGTTACGAACCCCACTGATGACCACCAACGCATCGGGTTTCTCCAACCAAAGGTGCTCGATGGCATTCCGCACCTTCCGAGCGATCCACCCGTATCCGTTCACGGCGGCCTGAGCCTCGAAAACGGCAGAGAGATGCTGGGTCGTAGGGCTCATGTTGCCTTGCTCAGCGGCGAGCTTCCGGATGGTGTCTGAATGCCCGAAGCGTCTAGCGCCGTAAACCCTTTGGAGATATCCAGCCGCCACATCCTTGCCCGCACAGGGCCAGCCCACGAATCCGATGACCTGTCCCATATCACCTCCTGATTCTTGACGGCATGTATCATTTACCGTATTGTGCCGCCATCCCACCCTACGCTAATGCTTCGGGGGGCAAGCCGTCAAACACGCTCACGTTTGATTACTAACGACACAGGTGGTTAGAGCATTAGGTAACTAGGTGGTTGTCACTAACCCCCTAACCCACTAACCCCCTAATACCTATCCTATGCTATCAATTCGACTTTCCCGTGTGGGAACCAAGCGAGCTCCGGTCTATCGCGTGGTCGTGATGCCAAAGCACAACGATCCATGGGCGATTGCCACTGAAATCCTTGGTCACTACAATCCTCGCAAAAATCCACGCGAGTTGGTGCTCAATGTGGAACGCGTAAAATACTGGCTTGAGAAAGGCGCGGAAGCGACTGACACGATGTGGAACTTGTTCGTAGACGAAAAAATCGTCGAGGGCAAGAAGCGCAGTGTCACACACATCTCAGGTACTCGAGCCAAGAAGCTTGGTGACGAGGCCGCGGAAGCAAAAGCAAAAGCTCAAGAAGCTGCCGCCAAAGCTGCCGAGCCTGCACCAGAACCAGCTCCGGAAGCAACGCCAGAAGCTCCCGTAGAAGAACAACCAGCACAGTAATCGATAAAGGCGAGGTCGCAAGACTTCGCCTCTTCGTTTTTGGACGCCACTGAAGTGGCTATGAAAATATTCTCAGGGACTTTAGTCCCGTCATATGATCCAATCTCGTCGCGAACAATTTGACGCGCTCTTCCCTTCTGAACCTGCGTTTCGATGGAATCAAATCGAAGACGCATTTTTTACGTCCGCCAAGGGATGGGATGATGTAACGACTATTTCAAAGTCGATGCGCGAGGCACTCACCGTCATTCCCTGGATGAGTGTGGAACCACAAACAATCCAAGTGAGCCTCAAAGGTGATACACACAAAGCGCTTCTCAAAGTTGCTGACGAGAAAGAGATCGAAACGGTACTCATGAAAAATCGGCGCGGCGCATGGACGATCTGTGTATCATCACAAGTCGGTTGCGCTATGCGCTGTGGATTTTGTGCAACGGGAAAAATGGGACTCACACGCAGCCTGATCGCGGATGAAATCATCGACCAATACCGATTTTGGCAATCCTACCTAACCACCCAACCCCCTAACCATCCAACCCCCTCCCGCATTTCCAACATTGTCTTCATGGGCATGGGAGAGCCACTCGCCAACTATGAGGAGGTGAAAAAGACTCTCAACCTGATTTTGAAATACACAGATATCGGCCGCACGCGCATTACTGTTTCAACCGTGGGCGTGCTTCCACGTCTGGAGCAAATCCTCACGGATCGCGACTGGCCCCATATTCGTCTAGCTGTTTCCCTTCACTCCGCGATCGAAGAAACGCGCAAAAAAATCGTGCCAACAAGTTACGACGAATTTCTCCCCAAGCTGGAGGACTGGGCAAAACGCTATCTCCAAACATTTGGCAATCGACGCCATCATCTCACATTTGAATATGTCATGCTCAAGGGCGTGAACGATACACCTGAACATGCACGCGCGCTCGCAAAATTCGTAAACCACATCGGCAATGTGCGCGTGAACCTCATTCCGTACAATCTCACCGATTGCGAGTTTGAGAAAAGCTCAGACTCTACGATCCAAGAATTCCTCGAGATCCTTCACGCAAAACATCTCATCGCCACCACACGACGCACCATGGGTGAGGACATCGCCGCCGCCTGCGGACAGCTCATTGTGGTCGCGAACAAACCGTCGATAGACTAAACCTACATTTCTTTGACAGACCCGACTATGCTTGTTAGCCTTCTTGGGGAGTAATCATGCCGACGACCGTCATTTTGGGTGCACAGTGGGGCGACGAAGGAAAGGGAAAAATCGTCGACAGGAAGTCGAGTAAACTTCGCAGAGGAAGTCTCTGTGTTCGACACTCCGGAGGAGCCAATGCGGGTCACACCACGCGTGTGGGCGATGAAAAATTCGTTACGCACGTGCTCCCCTCCGGGATCATGAACGGTGGTGTTCTAAACCTCATCGGTCCTGCCGTGGCATGCGACCTTGCCGTCATGCGCGAGGAACTCACGATCGCGAAACGGTTCGGGTCGGAGGTCGCTATTGACCGTTCGGCTCCGGTGGTTCTGCCGCCGCACTTCCTCCTTGACGGACTGCGTGAAGATCGCGCGGGAGAAAAAAAGATCGGTACGACTCGACGTGGCATCGGTCCGGTCTTCAGCGCCTTCTTCGCACGCAATGCTGTGCGCATGGGCGACCTCACCAATGCTGACAAGGTACGCGCATCCCTCCTGGAGCGTCACTACTACGATGAGATGGCCGCGCTCATCCGTCTGCATGAAGGAACCCCTCCAACGTGCGACGAAATCGTAGAGTGGTGTATGCAGTTCGCACCCACGATGCGACCACTGCTTGCCGACACACGTCAGATCGTCTGGGAGGCGCATCGGGAGAATCGAGACATTCTCTTTGAAGGGGCGCAAGGTGTCCTTCTGGATATCTATAACGGATCTCAACCGGATACGACCAGCTCACTGTGTACACTGGCGGGAGTCAGTGCAACGTTCGGAGTCTACAGATTCGATCATGTGATCGGCGTGGCAAAGGCCTATGCGACTCGTGTAGGAAGCGGGCCATTCCCAACCGAACTCATGGACGAAACAGGCGAACGCATACGCGTGCTTGGCAATGAATTCGGTGCGACCACTGGGCGTCCGCGTCGATGTGGGTGGCTGGACCTTCCGGCACTTATCTATGCCTGTCGCATGGGTGGCATCACCGAGCTTGCTATGACAAAAGGAGACGCACTGGAGGGATTCGATGAAGTCAGGGTCGCAACCAGGTATGTCTTCGAAGGTCGGCCGATCTCCTTAGACACACTCACCTCTCGCGTGCTCCGCGAGGCACAAGTCCACTATAGTGCTCACACTAAGAAACAGGACTCATCCCAAGTAAGGTGTAAGGAAATGTTGTTGTGTTGAGAAACGTCACGAGGTCATCGGTAGCAACATCAATGTCATCAATAAATCGGT
>SCSL01000019.1 GCA_004298405.1 Patescibacteria group bacterium
GAGCATCCCGCAAAGAGAAGAGGGAAACAAAAATCCGTGCCCTGAACGCCCATCTCGTGACCGTCCTTGGCACAGAGTTTACTCATCTAACAGTGTGAACGATGTTCGTGGACTTGCGCAGCTCTCTTGACAAAAGTCCAATTTTGGTGTATTTTTTGTGGTCGTGAACGCTCACGATTCCACCCCGTGGAGTGCTTTGCACCCCTTTTTGAAGGGAGTTTCAGATGGACATCAGGAAGATCGGAGCCCTGCGGACCTTGGGTCTATGGGAAGACCTTCTCGGGAATCTCCCTCAGCACGCCGAAGGCCCCGAGGGTCTCGGTCGTGTCTGGGAGCATGAGGATCCCCCCCGTACCGCGGGGCAGGATCCGGTCGTGAAGCAGGGGTGGAGGCTCGCCGTCGTGTGCGGTGTCGAGTTCAACATCCCCACCGAGGCGGAGGTGATCCCGGTCGAAGCGGAGCAGTCCGCGACCGGACAGGCGTACGTCCTGGTCCGGATCGACCGTACCGCCGTGCACCTGCACGGGGTACAGATCGTCGACGGCAGGGTAGCGGGTGACGTCCACGTCTGCGTCAGGGTCATCTGGCCCAAGGGCGCGGAAACCCGCGACGCCGATGACCGCACGGCGTGGAGGAACTACATCCTCTACGTCGACATCTACCCCCCCTCCACCTCTTCGGAACCCACGCAGACCCTGGAGGTCTGTCCCGAAGGTTCGGAGCGAGACCCACTGATCATGCTGGGCTCGCAGGAGGTGGAAGAAGATACCAACAAGCCGGTCGTGGCATGGGCCACCAGATCGGCAAACTGGCGGCCGGCGCAGGGTGCAAACCCGAGCGTCGGTTCCGACCAGTTGATCATTTTCGCCCCCAGGTAGGGGGCGAAAGGCGCACGCACCCCGTGCGAAGAAAAGCCTTGAGCGACTGCTCAGCTCGACTTCGCTCGGGGCTTTTCTTTTTCATCTCTCGTAGTAATACATCTTCGGCGCACCCTCGAGCTCATCAACCTTGCTCGCCTCCCATTCAGGAATCGGCCAGACGTAGGAAACCACCCGGGCGCCGGGTTTTAATTCCGCCTCAAACTTTGGGCGGATTTTTTGATACGTCTCAGGCATGAGGAACAGGTAGAGGGCATCGTATCCTGTGAGATCATGCTTAAATGCGTTCTCGAGTTTCATCTTGACGCCCGACCCCGCAAGTCGATTCTGAAGCCATCCAATGCCGTACTGCAAAATCGAGAGCTCAACACCTGTCACGTCTGCCCCTGGTTGCTGTTGCTTCATGTATCGACACACGCGTGCGTTCCCGCATCCAAGCTCGACAAACTTCTCACCAGACTGTAATCGCAGAAGTTCCCAAACCCGTTTCATGTCCCGCTTCCACGTTGGCACCCACGGCGCCCCCTGAATCCCTGCATAAGCCATGCTTGCAAGCAAAACTAAAATCACTACGAGAGAAACCTGTAAAAACATACTTGAATCTAATTCTGTTGTGGAATGCCCGCGTTGTCCGGCGTCGCGCGATACGACGGCCAGTCAGATGTCATGGAGGGACCTGTACTTTCTGTTTGTACCGCAACCATTTTCGTTCCTGCCCCAAAGACGAGCAGACCTGTCTCAGGCATCAAACTTGCATATCCATAGTACGGCGTATCTGTCAGCGGGAGGCTCCAAATTTCTTCTCCTTCTTGATCAACTGCAAGGACTTCGTCTTCACCAAGAACATAGACGGCTCGATCTCCGACGATCGCCAACGCTCCCTTATTTGTGATGGCGTGTGTCCAACGAATCTCTCCTGTCAACGTGTCGATCGCAATCAAATTGGCGTATAAAGGATGCTCCACAACCGTGCTTGAAGCCGCGGCCATGACAGCATACACCGTGGTGTTGTCGGGTGAGAGCGTAAGCGTTCCAAACCCATTGCCTCCTGTCGCAAACTGCCAAACGATCGAACCGTCTTCCGGCCTGATGCCGAACAATGTCCCGTTTTGGGTACCTGTGAAGAGGAGCGTTTGATCTCCTACGCGCGCCGCGCTTGCCCCTCGGGAAAATCCACTTTCACCTGTAACAAACCATGCGGGCGTGGATTCCATAACGCCATATTCATCAACTTGATACGCACGCAATTCTCCGGTGCCACCATTGCCTTGAAACGATCCACCAACAGAATCATAGTCTGGCACTTCGGATCCGATCACAACGAGACCGTCCTTTTTTGATTCCGTTTCGCGGTTAGGCAGAAATAACGGGGAAGAGTAGGTCCAACCTGGAATTTCAACTGTTTGAAGCACAGCTCCAGTCGCTGAGTCAAGACTCACAAGTTCTGGCTTTCGGCCAGTTGTATCTTCAGGTCGGAAGATATCTGCCGCATACACGATGCTTCCGTCTTCATTCCGTCCAGGTGAACCATCCCGTCCATTCATCACGGAAACGTCTCCCCAAACCATATTTTCGTTAAACGTCCCGTCTGAAAAAAGTCCGACCGCCATGGTTCCTAGTCGTTCATGCAATGGCACTCCTCCAAGGAGACCCTGCGTCACATCTGATGGAAATGTGCCGCCGGTAAAAACCGTATTGGCAACTAGCATCTGATTGAGCAACATGGGCGACGATTCAACATTGAGTCCAGTATCGACTACATCGACAAGCAGGCCCTCAGGAGACAGCGCGTAAAAAAGGCTTGAACCAAAGAAGGCTCCAAAATAGATGCGACCAGCCTGGTCAAATGCAGGTGCCCCTGAAACGGTCGCTGAACCTAAATCGTACTCCCAGACAATGGTTCCCACGCCTGGGGCAACGCTGTGATCAGAACCATCAACAGAAATTGTAACCATTGCCTTTGGATAGGCGGATCCATCGCTTGCCCAGTATTCAAAACTGTCCATCCCGATGAAATCTTCATCCGGAACATATTCGACCTGCTGATCGGAAACCGTTTCCAAACGGCCGTGGGTTGGAGAGGAGCTGATGCCATAGGTCAGCAACTGACCGTCAGGATCAGAACCTTCCAAAAAGATAACCAAACGCTGGTTCTTGGGCATCTCGTAGAAAAGAGGCTCGACAACTGGGGCATCGTTAACCGCGGAAATAGTGATAAATGCGGTCGCGACGTTTGAATCAGCCGCACCGTCATTTGCGACATAGGTGAACTGGTCTTGTCCATTGAAATTTTCATCCGGCACATAATTGACAGAAGCACCATCAGTGGATGCGGTTCCGTGCAAAGGAGCGGAAACCACACGATAGGTTAGCACATCCTTATCGCCATCCTGAGCCTGCAAAAGCACGAGAGAGGACGCGTCTTCCATAATGGTCTTGCTCACATCTTCGGCCACGGGAGCTTCGTTGACGTTTTCAATCGTCACGGAAACGCTCTCATATCCAGAATATGTTTGTCCGTCATAAACCCGAAACATGGCGGTTCCATTTCCCACGAAATCAGTAAACGGAGTGAATGTACCAATGCAGGTGGTCTCATCAACGAGGAAAGATCCGGAAGTCGCAGTCCCAGCGAAACACGTAAGTGCATCTCCATCGATATCCGTTCCAGACAAGGCAATCCTGACGGCGGAATTCTCATTCGTAACGGTAGAAATACCGGCTGTCGCAACAGGCGCATCATTGCGCGGAGAAACCGTCATCGTGACCGTGGCAATATTCGAAAGACCATTCATGGAGCCTTCCGCCTGATATTGAAAGGTGTCCGTGCCGTTAAAATTCGTCTGTGGCACATACACGGCTGTTCTGTCGGAAAGAGAGAGGCTCCCATGAGCAGGCCATGTGACAATGGAGTACGTAAACGTCTCGCCACGTGTTCCCGTGGCTCTCAACACGACCGACTTGCTTGAAACATTCTCATAGGTTGAAACACTCTTGTCCTGCGCCGTGACGGTCGTTGCGGCGGAGGATAACGAACCTGAAAAAAATGTTACGAACAGAGCGATCAAAATGACATGCACATGTCTTTTGAAAAATGTATTGACCAACATATAAAAGAAATTAATTCTCTCTACTTAGAGTACGTTGCTGTAGGTGTCATGTCAATGAGTTGCTGGCTTGGTAGGAATGCCGTAAGATTCTGTCCGTTATCGGGCTATAGCTCAGTAGGCTAGAGCGCCAGGCTGGGGGTCTGGAGGCCGTGAGTTCGAGTCTCACTAGCCCGACCAACATAGACATTCCGTCGGGCCGTAGCACAGGTGGTAGCGCGCGTCGTTCGGGACGACGAGGTCGCGGGTTCGAGTCCCGCCGGCCCGACCAAGAGATTGAATAAAACACGACCCTCAGTGGTTCGTGTTT
>SCSL01000020.1 GCA_004298405.1 Patescibacteria group bacterium
ACAACCGATTTATTGATGACATTGATGTTGCTACCGATGACCTCGTGACGTTTCTCAACACAACAACATTTCCTTACACCTTACTTGGGATGAGTCCTGTTTCTTAGTGTGAGCACTATATGTCCAATAAAATCATCATCACGAAGGAATTCAAAGCGGCCTACACGACCATGAACGAAACACGTGACTTGATCTTTCTCACAGGGCGAGCGGGAACAGGAAAATCCACCCTGCTCACCTACTTTCGAAAACACACACAGAAAAAGCACGTGGTTCTGGCCCCCACGGGCGTGGCAGCTCTCAACGTAAAAGGACAGACGATTCATTCGTTCTTTGGTTTTCACCCTGCCATCTCCCCTTCTCTTGTTCGAAAGGCCTTTCCAAATACGCTTCCTCTTTTTAAAGCACTCGATACCATCATCATCGACGAGATATCGATGATGCGAGCAGATCTTCTCGACTGTATCGATAAGGCCTTGCGTCTGAATCGTGAACGGCCAAAGGAACCATTCGGCGGCGTCCAAATGATTTTTATTGGCGACCTCTATCAGCTCCCTCCGGTCGTCACCACGGAAGAAACGTATCGATTCCAATCGGAATATACCTCCCCGTACTTCTTCTCGGCCTATGTCATGGAAGACTTGCATCCAAAAATCATCGAACTCCAAAAAGTCCACCGTCAAAAAGAATCCTCATTCATCGAACTTCTTGATCGTCTGCGTACGGATCGTGTAACTCCCAAAGACATACACATGTGGAACAGTCGTCATGATCCCTATTTTGATCCACGCGAGGAGCCGGATTGTATCCATCTGACAACAACAAATAAAAGCGCCAAGGCACGCAATGATTACGAGCTAAAACAATTACCGGGAAAAGTTTGGAAGCTTAAAGCACACACCATCGGAAAACTCCCCGATCGACGCATGCCCTCTGAGGAACTCCTAACGCTCAAAGAAGGCGCGCGCATCATGTTCACCATCAATGATCCAGATCGACGTTGGGTGAACGGAACCCTTGGAACCGTCTCTCGCATTCACAAACAGAGTCTCTCAAAATCTCCAACGCTTGAAGTGGAACTTAGCGACGGCAGAACGGTTATCGTCACTCCGTATAAATGGGAAATGTTTGAGTACGCACACAATGGAGAATCTATCGAGGAAGCGATCGTCGGCTCCTACACCCAATATCCCATCACGCTTGCGTGGGCGGTGACGATTCACAAAGGTCAAGGAAAGACATTCGACCGTGTGCTCGTCGATATAGGCTGGGGAGCATTTGCCCATGGCCAACTGTATGTGGCCCTGAGCCGCTGTACAACGTTCAATGGGTTGGTCCTGCTCAAACCGTTTAGAACAAAGGACGTCATCCTCGATCAGGCCGTTGTCGAATTCATGAACCACTGAGCAACAAAAACACCAGCCTTCTCGGGTTGGTGCTTTTTTGTCGTTACTTTATAGCAACGAAGGTCAAGTCAAACGTGAGGGTAAACTCATCCTCAATCAATCCATCACCCAAGTTGTCAAAAAACTTATCAGAACCGAAACGCACGTTCCAGAGTGTTCGATCTAACGTGGCCGTTCCCGTGATTTGAATTCCCTCCTCATTCTTCGTTAGTTGAACAGGGAAAGAAATTTCATTCGTCGTTCCTTTAATGGTCATGTCCCCTGTCACACGGTGCGTGGCTTTCTCAATCCCTTCTAGTGCCGTTACTTCTGAGAGTGCGAGCATCGCGGTTGGGTAGGTCTCGACGGCAAAAAAATCATCGCTCTTGAGATGGTTTACAAGCGTTGCGTTGAGTTTTTCGTCGGTAAGATCAAGATCAACAATTGATCCCATGTCTGCCACAACCGTGCCACCGATTACATGTCCTTGTTCAACAACGAATGCCCCTTCTTGTGCATTGACTTTCCCATTATGTTTTGCACCGACGCGCTTCTGCGCATTCCAAGCAATGAAACTTTGTCCAGCATCAAGTCGATATGCCCCATTTTCAAACAAAACTTCTTCCTGTTCTGATGGTTCTTCCGCGGCGGTCTTTTCTACAACCGGCTCAACGGTCACAGGCGAGGACGCCGAACAACCAGCGCCTAGGAGAATAACGGGGATAAGAAGTGTGGGAAATAATTGTTTGAACATAGATTAGAGTTCACTTAAATCCCGACCCTTGAACAAACCCAGTGTCCAGCTGAAAGCCACACGGAGTTTATTCGAGAGCCCGGGGGTTTTAAACAAATAGACGGTGCGCCAAATATACCAAGCCATCACGCCTTTGACGATAGATCGTCCGATCGTCCCAACACCATTGCCGTACCCTAACGAAAACAGCATGCCAATAACTCTTGGTTGATACACGGCAAGCGTTGCATGGGCATTGTGTGAAAGACGGGCGATATTCCTCGCCACGATCACTGCTTCCCTCACAGCTGTTTGAGCCAACTTAGAGACAGGCTGATTTGCAAGAGAGATGACGTCACCAAGCGCAAAAATGTGCGAGTCTTTAATCGTTTGAAGCGTAGTTGAAACCGGAATATGTCCTTGTGCATCAAGCTCCAAGACTCCACTAAACACGTCCGTGTTTGGCCGAACCCCCGCACACAAAACCGTGACATCTGAGTGAAACGAACCAACGGTCGTTTCGACGGAGTCAGGAGTCATCGCTTGCGCGTGAGCATTGCATACGACCTCAATCTTCGCTCGACGAAGAGCGCGCGCGATATACCTCTGGATACGCTCTCCGCCGCCTTTGCAAAACACATCTGTGGCATGAATGAGTCGAAGATCATAATCCGCTGTCCGGTTTTTTCGCTTGAGATCGTCCAACATCTGATCGATATCAAAGATGAGCTCAAGACCGGTCGGTCCTCCTCCCACGACCGTAATCGCCACATGACGATCAGCATCTTGTGCGCGAGAAAGAATCGCCCGCTTGAGCTTCACGGCGTCCTCGATGGACTTGAGTGTATACGCATGCTCTGTACCTTTTATCGAGTAAAGATTCGTCGTAGAACCCGTGGCGATCACGAGGAAGCGATATGGAATCTTCTCTTCTCCCAGCATGACCTCACGAGCTTCCCGATCGATCCCTTCCACTCGACCGCGAATAAATCGAAACAACTTGGAATGAAAAAAGCTCTCGAATTCGAATATCACATCGTGAGTAATGAGACTCCCGGTTGCGACTTCATGCAAAAGCGGTGTGAAAGTAAAATGATTGGTTTCACTTATGAGAGTGACTGGGATCTTTCGTTTGAGGAGTGCCTGAGCTGTATAGACACCCGCGAATCCCCCTCCGACGATAACCACAGGATGTTGAGACATACGGGGATTATTCTAACACAAAACCGCCTTGTGGGCGGCTTTGCTTACTTGGTTTCCTTGTGGAGCGTGTGCTTTTTACAGTGATTACAGAACTTGTTGAGCTCAAGGCGTTCCTTCAGCTTCTTCTTGTTCTTGTGCGAGTGGTTGTTCACCCGTCTGCACACAGTGCACTCGAGATTGATGAGATTGTCTTGAGACATAGGTTTAATTTCTCTGCGAGCCTACTATGGGCTCCGAAAAGAGTCAATGATAGTGGAGCCGCCTGTCGGACTTGAACCGACGACCTTCACTTTACAAAAGTGTTGCTCTACCAACTGAGCTAAGGCGGCGATTTATTTTTACCGGCTGAAAGCCATGAGCGGTTGGGTACAACCATACTGCGGTCCCTCGACTCGGTGACTCGCTCGGGACATTCGACTACCTTCTAAACAGTGAACGGTAGTCGAATGGTGGGCAGGGAAGGATTCGAACCTTCGAAGGCGTAAGCCAACAGATTTACAGTCTGTCCTCGTTGACCGCTTGAGTACCTGCCCGTAACTGGAGCCACAGTCGGGAATCGAACCCGAGACCTCGTCCTTACCATGGCAGAGGTCGAGTTCTAAATCCGCGATTTATGGCTAACTTCAGTAAAGAAACCGTGAAAATGAGGAGCTTTGGCAATCCATCTACTCGACCACTTCCACAATTTGTTACGACGAAAATTATGCCTTCTTTTTGTTTGTTGGTCAAATATCCGTACCAATGCACTCAACCTAGTAAACTTCGAAGAAGACGAATCTCGTCCGTATCGTACTCCCCTTCGTATTTTTCGGTAAGATAATCAAGGACACCGAGTGAGATACGAAGTTTTTCAAGAGTGCCGTACATTGAACAATAAACGTGTACCGTAATTGAATCATCGAGTTCAATTTCCAGTAGACCAACTATCCCGGGCAATGATACGGAAATCTTTTCGTCAGCACGGACGTGATACTCAACTTGGCCAGCGAACTCTGGCACCTTTTTCTGCACGGCAGTTTGGATTTCGTGAAGGAGCGTCTGGGTATTGAATTCACGATTTAGATCGGAAATGGAAATAGAAACGGGCATAGTCTTTTTCTTAGAAGATTGAATTAATGGGATTTTTTTCAATGCTGGCGTGAACCTGCTTCTGATTAACTTGTGTGTAGATCATCGTGGTCGTGATCTCTTTGTGGCCGAGTGCTCGCTGGACGGCAAGGATATCGTTACTTCCCATGTAAGTTTGCGTGGCGAACGTGTGTCGAAACTTATGGGGCTTAATGCGAATACCTGTCCGTTCGCCAATATGTTGCGTCAGGTGCTTCAGGCCATTTTGCGTGAACCGAGCCCTACCGTGATACGAAACCCAGAGCCATATCGTCTCTACCTTACGTTTCTCTCGTTCCTGCGAATATCGTTCAAGCAACTCGCGCAAGCGGAAACACATTGGCACAGATCGAGCCGTTCTACTTTTTGATGTTTCGGCTCGTACACGAATAACGCCATTTTCCCAATCGAGATCTGTGATTTTAAGATCCATCAACTCCCCCTTACGAAGTCCAGCCATTGCCATCACTCCGAATAGAGCAACGTTGCGGATGCGCTCAAAGTCCGTTTTCGCACTCATGTTGACGTGATACATGATCGTCTCCATTTCTGTTTGGGAATAGTATTCTGGAAGATTCTTTACGAGTGGAGGCGTGGGTATGGCTATGAGAGGATTCGTATCGAGGTAACCACGATCAACACACCACCTAAAAAATGGTGAGAGGTTCTTACGATAGGAGATCACAGTTGCCGATTTCCACCCGCGCTCACGTTCTCCCCGAAGGAGAAATTGACGCAAGATGCCTTCGGTTAGTTCGTTGGTTGCCTTAACGGGAAACAATTTCAAGAGCAGGCGAAAGCTCTCGTGGTAGCTTTGCATCGTCGCATCTGCACGTCGTCTGAGGGTGCCATCCTCACACTCGCGGATGAACTGATTGTGCGCCTGCTTAATATCCACAAATTTACTTCATTTCCCACTCCCGTTTTTTTGCAAGGTGTTCGCCGATGTCGTAAACCATCTGCCACAGACGATCGTCCTCAATGAGTTCTTCGACCAACTCTTCCATTTCCGCGTCTCCGATCACGACGTGATAATATAGACATCACACCGTGAAATAGGACTCGGGAAACACTAAAACATGGTAAAATAGCCATGTTGTGAAACAAAAACTCAAACAAAAACAAATAAAGGAGTTGGAGAAGATCATCGTGGA
>SCSL01000021.1 GCA_004298405.1 Patescibacteria group bacterium
CTGTGAGTTGCATAACGGTTGTACCTTGCCATACCCCTTCAGCCTACCAGAGCGTGGGTAGCGGCTGAAAGTCCTCGCCCTAAAAGGGCGTAGATATCCTAGCGAACTGAGACCATTATACAAAACAAAAAACCCTTTGTCCTGGCGCCGACCTACTCTCGCGCAAACGCACTACCATCAGCCCGCGGAAGCTTAACTGCCGTGTTCGGGATGGGAACGGGTGTGACCTTCCTGGAAATGGCACCAAGACAAAGGATTTTTTGGTTGTAACTGAAAAGGGTAGTGACAAGACTGGAATCAACAGATTTGCATTTGGATGACATTGGATGAGATGCGCCGCTCTGGAGGACAAAAATTGCCGAGGCGACCTTCCTGGTCGTTGAGGTAATTTTTGTCCGAAGAGCAAGCAGATCGCCAATGTCGTTCAAATACAGAAGTGGTTGTAGAGCTCGTCCTATTAGTACCGCTCGGCTGAACGTCTTACGACGCGTACACCTGCGACCTATCAACCTCATCATCTCTGAGGGGACTCAACTGAAGACTTATCTTTGGAACGGCTTCGCACTTAGATGCTTTCAGCGCTTATCCGAGCCGAACGTAGCTACCCGGCGATGCCCTTGGCAGGACAACCGGTACACTAGAGGTTCGTCCATTCCGGTCCTCTCGTACTAGGAATGGGTTCCATCAATCTTCGACGCCCATGGCAGATAGGAGACCGAACTGTCTCACGACGTTCTGAACCCAACTCACGTACCGCTTTAATAGGCGAACAGCCTAACCCTTGGGACCTTCTCCAGCCCCAGGATGCGATGAGTCGACATCGAGGTGCCGAACCTCCCCGTCGCTGTGGACGCTTGGGGGAGACTAGCCTGTTATCCCCGGAGTAGCTTTTATCCGATGAGCTTCCGCCGTCCTATTTCGTACGGTCGGATCACTAACTTCCGCTTTCGCGACTGCGCGACTTGTTGGTCTTGCAGTAAAGCTGGCTTCTGCGTTTGCACGTCCAGCGCGATTTCCATCCGCGCTAAGCCAACCTTTGTAAACGCCTCCGTTACTTTTTAGGAGGCACCCGCCCCAGGTAAACTACCCATCAGATCCTGTCCCTGACACCGGTTTCACGGCGCCTGGTTAGAATTCACACAACACAAGGGTGGTATCTCACTGGTGCCTAAGCTCCCACCTATGCTCAACATGTGAAACATGAACCCAAGATCAAATTGTAGTAAAGCTTCACGGGGTCTTTTCGTCTTGCCACGGGTAGTGAGCATCTTCACTCACATTGCAATTTCGCCGAGTACATCGTTGAGAGAGTCGTCAACTCGTTATGCCATTCGTGCAGGACGGAACTTACCCGTCAAGGAATTTCGCTTGGATCGTTACCATAATTTTCATGGCGTTCTGATAGCACAATTTTCAGAACCTGCATGTCGCCATGCAGCCCGGACCATCTCTTCATCCTTATAACAAGGATGTTGGCGTATGGTCTCTGAGGATTCCTATCAAGTTTTCACGTGGTTTTTGACGATTCATTGTGGAGGCGATGGAGGCAATCGCGACAAGTCCGGCATGCTTCAGATGTTCACCGTTCTTCATTCTATTGACACAGTCTGCAAATTTTTCAAAATCTGCCTGCTTTGTCGTCTTCATCTGATACATACGGAAGAAAGGAATAATCACATTGAGAAGATCGTCACGTTTTCGAACAACGAAACGATACATATGTTCTTTGTGGTTATCATATCGCTTGTTGAGATATAAATTCCCAACACCAAAATAATCACGAAGAATTTTTAGCGACTCAATGCTCTTTTCTCCCTGGGTTACAGCAAATTCATGAAATGCTTGGTAACCTGTCGTATAGCCTCTTCGTACTACCTTTCCATCTTCAATCTTCCTCGGTTGTTTTATAAAACCAACCGAGAAACATCCTTCTCCATCAACAAATCCTGTTATCCAACCAATCTTGATAAGTCTTTCCTGCTGGTTGTCTGCACGAGTCGTTTTTTTACGAGGCATAGAATGTCAAGGAATGTGTTACCTTGTACATTCTAGCATCGTAACGCTCGATACTCCAAACTTTCCAGCATATAGCCAATATTTTAGGACCACTTTCACATTACTATGAAAGGAGGCAGTCTTCCTTTTCCTCTACAATCGTCCCAGTCCTTCTCCATAATTTAACTAATTTTAGCTAAAGTATGGAAAACCTTAGGACGATTATAGTTATCGCCGGCGTTCATCCGCGCTTCAGTCAGGAGCTTTTCCGACCTAAAGGCCGGATAACCCCCTTCCTTAACGTTCGGACACTGGCCAGGCATCAGCCCCTATACATCACCTTGCGGTTTAGCAGGGACCTGTGTTTTTGATAAACAGTCGGTTGACGTCTTTCGCTGCGGGTCTCTCCCTCCCGGGAGAAACCAGTCCTTATCCCGAAGTTACGGACGCTGTTTTGCCTAGTTCCTAAACGATGTTTCTCTCGTACGCCTTAGTGCATTTCGCACCCATCCACCTGTGTCGGTTTACGGTACGGGTCCCTATCACATTAACCCTAGCAGCTTTTCTTGGCTCTCTGTCCCTTCCCCTTGCCTGGATTATTCATCCAAGCTTGCGATTACTTGCGTGTTTGTCACTTACGCGACTGCCTGGCGGATTTACCTACCAGACACCTACAAGCACCCAACGCTATAGCCATAGAGCGCGGGAAGTTTCAGAAAGCGTCCCTGCATCAGTGTGATAGAGAGTGCTGGAATATGAACCAGCTGTGCATCGACTACGCCTTTCGGCCTTGCCTTAGCTCCCGACTAACCCTGGGACGATTCGCGTTGCCCAGGAAACCTTGGATTTACGGCGGACATGATTCTCACATGTCTTTATGCTACTCATGCCAACATTCTCTCTTCGCATCGCTCCACCATGGGTCACCCCACAGCTTCCGTGCAATACGAATGCTCCCCTACCGCACACGCAACTAGCGTTGCGTGCACCCTCAGCTTCGGTACGTCATTTAGCCCCGGTACATTTTCCGCGCGAGGAAGCTTGACCAGTGAGCTGTTACGCTATCTTTAAAGGATGGCTGCTTCTAAGCCAACCTCCTGGTTGTAAAAGCCTCTTCACCACGTTTTACACTTAATGACGATTTAGGGACCTTAGCTTGAGATCTGGGCTGTTGCCCTTTCGACTGATGGAGCTTAGCCCCCATAGTCTGACTGCCGGGAACACAAATTGGTATTCGGAGTTTGGTTAGGCTCGCTAGCTAAAAGCCGCTAAGCCCATTCAGTGCTCTACCCCCAATGTGTTTTAACCGACGCTAGCCCAAAAGCTATCTCGGGGAGAACCAGCTATTACCGAGTTCGATTGGAATTTCTCCGCTATCCACATGTCATCCCGGACTTTTGCACAGGTCTAGGGTTCGGACCTCCACGGGTTGTTACGCCCGCTTCACCCTGCACATGGATAGGTCACCCGGTTTCGGGTCGTGTGCGCGCCACTCTCTAATTTTATACTCGACCCGGCTTACGCAAACTAGCGCAAGCGGAAGGACCGAGTATAAAAATAGATCACGCGGGTTAACGCTCGCTTTCACTATGCCTTCGTCCCGGAGGACTTAAGCAAGCGACGCACAGCACACTCGTTGGCTCATTCTTCAATAGGAATGCCGTCACCCTTGCGGGCTCCGACTCCTTGTAAGCATACGGTTTCAGATACTATTTCATTCCCCTTCCGGGGTGCTTTTCAGCTTTCCCTCACGGTACTTGTTCACTATCGATCAGAACATGTATTTAGTCTTGCCAAATAGTCTCGGCTGGTTCCTACAGGATTTCACGAGTCCCGTAGTACTCAAGGTTCTCCACTATGATGAATGTAAAATATTTCGTGTACAGGACTTTCACCTTCTTTGGTTCTGCGTTCCAGCAGATTCTCCTATATATTCATTTCACCACCCGTTCCTGGAAGGAAACGGACATGGAGCCTTACAACACCTATCCCTCACAACGACTTCCATCTTTCGCCACCGCTTACACAATCGGTACAAGTACCTATCATGCTTGCCATGACTTCATGAAGGAGGTTTGGACTGTTCCCCGTTCGCTCGCCGCTACTGAGGGAATGTGTTAGGTGGTTAGGTGCTAGGTGGTTAGGTTGTTAGAAAACTGCCTAACACCTAAAACCTAGATCCTAGAACCTAAAACCTAACGATACTTTTTCTTTTCCTCTGGGTACTGAGATGTTTCACTTCTCCAGGTTTCCTCCTTGCACCTATGTATTCAGTACAAGGTCATGCGGCATTCCCCGCATGGGGTTTCCCCATTCGGACATCTCCGGATCAAAGGTTGCTTGCCACCTCCCCGAAGCTTATCGCAGGCTGCTACGTCCTTCATCGGCACGTTCTGTCGAGCCATCCTCCGTATGCTCTTAATGATGCTCTACAACCGCTTCCATATTCGACTTTCTCAAAATGGAGCGATCGATTGATTCTCTATTCACGATCTACATTTCGTAGTCGTGATGTATCACTACCCTTTATTCAGTTGTTAAAGTTCTATTCTGGTGTCCATGACTTCTTTCCTTCGAACCAGAGTTCAGTCGTCTTCGACTCTGCTCTGGATCCAAGGACACAAAAACCGCCTAGGCGGTCTTATCGCAACCAAAGTTGTACGATAAGATCGCTCTATCATCGTGACGCTTTAGCTGAGTTCATCATAAGGGAATCTCCATAAGCTCTTGCCGCTTCTATCCCTGCCATGCATCAGGTATTCTAGGGACAAGCGAGCGAAGAGCCTTAATTCAAATGCACCGGCAGTTTAGTCGAAGGGAAGAAAGGTGTCAAGAGTTTTATCTATGCAAAAAATCAAGATAATTACAGTAGGAAAGATGAAACGAGGGCCTTTAAAAGACCTTGTGGATGAACTGAGGAAAAGATTTGGACCATACGCGAAAGTAAAAGAACTGGTCGTGAATGAACACACTGCGGAAATCCTCAAGGAACAAGACGTGACTATTATGCTCACGGAAGAGGGAAAGACTATGGGTTCCATGACCTTCGCAAAAACTCTTCTTACGTGGAGCGAGCATGGCCAGCGAGAACTCACCTTCGTCATCGCCGGACCGTTTGGATTCAACCGTGATCTGCTCAAACATGCCGACCATGTTCTTTCCTTGTCTCCCATGACCTTCCCGCACGAGATGGCGTATGTCATTTTACTCGAACAACTCTACCGCGCCGGAACAATCCTTGCGGGAAAAACGTATCACTACTGAACTTTATAAAAGTGTTTGGATATCGGTATAGTCGTCTGGGAGTGCCATACCAGGTGCAAACTCAAATGGACGTTTGGAAATCTCTTCGATGGTCTCGAGGAGCACTGGGTGCTTCTCTTCCATGAAGTGCCCATCATTTTGTGTGACAATGATCCTTGCCTTCAACTGCAAAGCAAGTTTCTCGCCGTGTTCAAATGGAACAATCGTATCGTCCTTGGAGTGAACAACGACATACTCTCGCGCCTTCCACATGAGCACCTCCGCATCAAGATCCTCCACGAACAGCCGGCGTAACTCCGACCGCGACACCTTCCATGGCGGTCCGACCAAGATAACGGCGCGCGGCGTCTCGGTCATCTCGACCGCTTCGAGATATTGCAAAATCACGAACGCCCCAAGAGAATGTCCGAGCAAGATATCATCACTCTTCAGAAATCCCACTTGCTCCTTCATCGTCTCAATGATGTTGGGAAGGTTGAATCCTTCCTCGTCTTGAATCGATAAAGGGAGTTCAGGGGTGACAACCTCAAAGTTGCGATCACGCAATGACGAGGCGAGCCAGGGGTGAAAATTTTTCGATGGGTTAGCGTTGAAGCCGTGGACGAGAATGACGCGCATAGTTCCTCGAGCGTATCGGAAATAACCACACTTGTCGAGACAACAAATGAACGGTACTATCATGGGGCTATGAACCCATAGTGAGTTTTTTTCTGTGTGGTAGCCGCAGGCTTTAGCCTGCGCCATATTTACGCCCGAACGCGGGCTAAAGCCCGCGGCTACCATCAAAATATCCGTGGCACAAAAAAAGTTCAGTTTCTCCAACAATAACGGCTCAAAAGTCAATTAACCAACAATGAGTTCTATGCCATTACAACTCGTGGAGACAATTATTACGCTTGCAGAACTCTCCGTACTTGCAAATGAACGATTTGGCGATCTCGTGAAAGCTGTCGTTAATGTGAAAAACGGATCGATGGTCGTTGGGTGTGAGTTGCACGTGGACGCAGAACAGTTGCTCCTCCAGAAAGGAGCTCGACAGCAAGACCTCTGGGGAATCAATCTCTATCCTGACGCGTTCGAGGATCTAGAGCGGTTTGTGGAGTTCGACTCCATGATCAACCTGCGTCCTGGACAAGGAAATCGTTCAAGAGGGGTTGAGGATCCGAATATCAGAGAGAAAATTCTTAAAATCGTGCGACAGAAAGTCGTAAAAAATTAGTATGCCTGCACATCACGCTTCTCTCGCTGCTGGGCGATGGCAACAGTTCACTCTCTCAGAGCAACTTGGACACGTTGGTTCGGAAGTAAGCCGCGCATGGAAAGCCCAAGGAAACGAACAGCGATTTTGGTCCGCGGCAACGCGAGCGTTTGAACTTCTCGACCTCACGATTGAAGACCCTCGATGGCGTTCCAGGTTACGGGAACTTCTCCGTGTACGAGAGGTACTCGCTGATGCAGTTCTGGGTGGGTCTGAGTACCAGTCAACCCTCATGGACTTGGACAAATATTTTTTCTCTTTTGCTCGAGCCTCCCAATCGAACCGATGAGAATCTGGGCAGGTGGTGAAATGGCAGACACACTAGCCTTAGGAGCTAGCGCCGCAAGGCATGAGGGTTCAAGTCCCTCCCTGCCCACCAGAATAGAACTTAATGATTCTATGCTGAATGGAAAGAATCAAAGCGAGATACGTATGTACTCCCCCATCACGACCATCCAAACCTAACCAAAACCGTCCCCACCAGGGCGGTTTTGTTTTGGCGGACAAAAATAGTCGCTGAGTTGAGAGGTGTTTTGTGTACTCGCTGGCGAGCCTCGTGCAAAATTCGCGCCTAACGCAATTGACCATCGCGCAAAACCATGTTGTGATGAACGTACAAAAGAAGACCCCTCTTCAACGTCTCTCCCCTACGCTCTTACGAGCTTCGGGGGACGTGCGCGAGGGGTCTTTCTTTTTGCGCGCAAGCTTTGCAAAGCACCTTCACAATTAAACATCTACCTATGTTGAAACTATTTGATCAACGCTGGCTTGCGATCGTGATGCTTCTTACGGTCGCGGCGCTCCCTATCCGCACCCAAGCAAGCACACAGACGATCGTCTTCTCTGAAATCGCCTGGGCCGGGTCTTCGATCTCGAGCTCAGACGAATGGATCGAGCTCACCAATGTGAGTGACGCGGCCATCGACATCTCTGGCTGGACGCTCACGGGAGCAGGAAGTTCGGGGGCAAGTTTGGTATTGCCCGAAGCGAGTCTCATGGAACCTCACTCAACCTATCTGATTGCCAATTATGAACACGCACATGAAAACACGGCACTCGCCGTCCAACCCAATTTCGTCACCGCAACGTTGTCGGTGTCAAACGAGGGATTCAATCTTGCTCTCTATGACAATGGAAATACCCTCGTCGATGTGGCCGGAGGAGCCGGAGCTCCTTTCGCTGGAGGATCTGGCGGCACTGGAGATTCTCTTGACGGACGATACACCAGCATGGTTCGCACCGATGGACTAAATGACGGCGCCCTCCCAGAATCTTGGATGGATGCGGATTCGTCACAAGGATTCCTTGAGGGTGTGGACGATCTTGGAACGCCTGGGATAGTCACATTTGCGACCACAGAACAAATCGTCCTTCAGGAGATCGATGAAGAACCTGCTGAGGAACCTGCTGTTGAGGAAATTATCGAAGAAGTCATGGAGGAGCGCACAGAGGAATCCTTGACCCAGACGATCCTGATAAACGAATTTGTCGTTGACCCCAATGAGGGTGAAGAGGAGTGGATTGAACTTGTAAATACAACCGACACAGCCGTTGATCTCACGGGGTGGACAATTGAAGACACGGTTGGAAAACAAACCGTCTTAGAGGGAGTCATCGCCCCGGGTGAGTATCTCCTCATCACAGAACCGCTTGGAAAACTCAATAACGATACTGACGAGATCATCCTCAAGGATGCGGCGGGAGCAAACATCGACTCGGTCGAATATGGAACCGACGAGCTTCCAGCGCCCGAGGATGGAGCGGCGCTCGCCCGCAATGAATCAGGCGTGTTCGAGCTCACCTACGAGACAACTCCGGGAAGCGTGAACGTCATTGACCAAGAAAAACATGAAGTCGTGGAGGAGGTCGAGGATGTAACCCAGGAGACGGTCGTGGTCGAGGAGGTCTTGGAAGAAATCGCAGAAGAAGTCGAACCAGAAACGGTTGAAGAAGAAGTACATGTCCCGACCGTGACCAACATTCATATCAATGAGTTCGTCGTCGACCCTGCTGGGGACGGGGTTGAGTGGATCGAACTCTCCAATGCGGGCGACACGCAGGTGACCCTTACTGGTTGGTCGATGGAAGATGCAAGCGGGAATGTAACAGACCTCTCATCCGTGACGATTGAAGCGTATGGGTATGTCCTTATCGAGTCCCCCAAGGGCAATCTCAACAATGACGGTGACACCGTGATCTTGAAAGATGCCGACGGCTCGATGGTTGAATCTGTTACGTATGGAGATGAAGGATATCCAATACCAGGAGATGGGGAATCCTTGGCACGGAACGGAGAAACGTTTGAAGTCACTCAGTCTCCAACTCCAGGAACCGCGAACCTTATTGTTGCTCTAGACGAAATCGAGGAAGGAGAAGATGTCGTCGAGACCTTGGAAGAATCTGATTCCGTTGTCGTTTCGGTTGAAACGACTATAAGCGATGAGCTTAGCGAGGAGTCAAACGAAAGCGAGGCCCAGGAATCTCAAGTTGAAGAAATCGTTGAGGAAGAGGAGCTCATTAAAACCCTTCGCTTCGTAACCCTCTATCCCAATACAACAGGTTCAGACGAGACCGAGGAATACATCGAGCTTCAAAACACAGGGACCGAAACAATTGATCTCCAGGGCTGGACGATAGAGGACGAATCCACAAACCGTTACACCATAGAAAGCTCAACTCTGCTCGCTGCGGGAGCGACCATCAAACTTATGCGAGAACAGACAGATATCACTCTCAATAACGATGGAGACACGCTCGAACTGATCGCTCCCGATGGAGCTGTCGTGGACACGGTGTCGTATGGAACTTCACAAGAGGGTGCGACCTATGAATTAGTAAACACGATCTGGGAGTGGTTGGGAGTGGCCACGGTCGTTGAGTCCACAACGGCAAGCGTCTCAAACTCGACACAGAACAATGCCACAACCACAACGAATGCGACCTACGCATCATCGACGGTCTCCTCGCGTGTTGCCCAATCGCTTACCGTTGCCCAAGCAAAGGAAAAAGCCGACGGACAATACGTTATCGTGAAGGGAGTCATCACCGCCGCCCCAGACACATTTGGATCACAAATCTTCTATCTCCAGGATGAGACAGGTGGCATCCAGGTGTATCTCTACAGCCGCGACTTTCCAGATCTCCTCATCGGTGACGCGGTTTATGTCCGCGGTGAAATGAGTACAAGTCGAGGGGAACGGCGCATAAAACTTTCTGGATCCGCGAGTGTCGTGCCTGCGAGTGGATCATTTGAAAGTGGGGCAACCGATCTCTCGCTTGAAGAGGTTAACGAAGCACTCGTTGGAATGCTGATGACCGTGGGTGGTCAGATCCAATCGATCAACACGAACAAACTTGTGATTGAAACATCTGGAATCACGCTGACGATCTATCTCAAGAGTAACCCAGCGATCGATCCAAACCAATTTGAACGTGGCGATACGATTGAAGTAACTGGTGTGCTCACAACCTACGACGGGGAATTAAGACTCCGACCACGATCAAACGATGATATCCAAGTAATGCAGCAAGCTCCTGTCGCGACAGCAACGGTAAGCGAACAAACAAACGGAGAATCCACTGCCGGACTTGTTCTCCTGTTCTCAACGATGGCCGTGCTGGGGGCTCTTGCCCTCTGGCGCTACATGCCCCGCCGTCGCTTAACCCAGGCGCGCGTCTAATATGGCACCCGTCATTGTAAGCGCTCGTAGTCTCAAAGAAGCTGTCGAACGCAAGGCGTATGCCTACGGTATCTCCGAGACGGTATCAATTCTGCTTGGAGAATACGTTGTCGACTTAATCAAGAATCGCTATGCCAAACCAACAGAACATCCCCCCACTCGCGAGTGGGGGGAACAATTGGTTCCAAACACTCTTAGACAAAATTAATCAACTGGCCGAACAGTTTGAACTGAATGACTCCCAAACCAACACCTTCCGCGATTTTGTCGTGACGACCGCCCGCACCCAGTATCAGGTCGGAAGCAAATCTGGAGCCGGATGGGCCTTCAAAAAGGCTCGTGAAGAACAGTCAGGAATAATCGGACAGCCACAACCTGCGACGAATTCCCTATGAACGGCTAAAAAATGGGCCTGAGAATCAGATCGCTCAGGCCCTCCCCCTCTATGCTATAATCAAAAAAGATATGAATGAAACCATCACCAAAAAAGACTTAAAAGAGGCATTTGAAACCTTCACCAAAACAAGCTTGAAGGAAGCGTTTGAGGGCTTCTCCAGACAGTTAGACAAAAAATTCGACTCGATCGACCAGAGGTTTGAAGTGATCGACCAGCGATTCGAAGCAATGGATCAACGGTTTGAATCAATGGATCAGAGGTTCGAATCAATGGACCAACGGTTTGATGCAATGGACCAGCGGTTCGACCGACTGGAGTCAAAGGTTGATTCAATTTCCGAAGACGTCGACGATCTTGCCTTAATGACCAAAGTGCAATTCGACGATTTGGACCGAAAAATTTCCGTCCTTAGCTTGAGAACCGGAGGATATCGTAGCTGGATCTGATGCAAACACCCGGGCTCGCCCGGGTGTTGTAAATTGTATTCTATGGGTATGAACAACTTGGAAATCCGCTACAGGGGAAATGGAGAAACGCCCCCATTGCATTCCATCAAACTTCGAGAACTTGAAAAAGAACGATCTGAATTTGTGGATCCGGATATTCTTCTCGTGCTTGAATTATGTATCACCGAGTACCCACAAGCAGGCGACACCGTGTTTGAAACATTCACACCAGAAGACGAATTTGATGCGGGAGGATTCTATCGTTTGATTGAGGAGGGGGATGAAATTATTCCAACGATTTTTATTTCTGAAGGACACCATGAACGCATGGAATCCTTGCTAAAAATTCGACGAGCCTCTGTCGAAGCGGCCGCACATTTACTGGAAATTGCACCCGACCACATGACAACGCGCTTGTTACGCCAATTTATCATCACTCACGAGCTTGGACACATTCTGGACTTCTTAAACAACTACCTCCCAGAACACACGAACAGCATTGATGCGGCAGATGAAATGTCCCAGCACCGAGAACTCAGCATGCGCACACTTCCCGTTTCTGGAGTAAATCCCACGGATCTTGCACGTGAAATTTCATCTCTCACATCTTTGCAACAAGCATTCACCCTTTTTCCTTCCCTTTCAAAATACCCACGCCGTGATGAAATTCTTTCACTTGCCGATCTGTTACGCATCCAAGAGGAAGAATATCGATCCACGCCACAAGAACGCTATGCGGATGAATTCGCTGCCCAGTTTCTGAAACGACATGCGAAAGAACTTCAAAATGTGTTCCTTGATCAATCGATCCAACCTGACAAAAAAGCCGTCTAACTACGGGTTCGAACGTCATTCCCATCCTTCACGCCTGTTCTCGTCATCAAGCACCCTCCCTCACATTTTTGGCACTCCGTGGGCACTGAAAAAGTTCGACAGCTCCAAGCCGGTTAGAAGGTCATGTATTCGAGACTCGTTTCACCGCTCAACACAAACAAAAACACCCGACCTTGGTCAGATGTCTTTGTGGAGCGGGCAACGGGGTTCGAACCCGACCGAGCTATGATCGAGGTTCAGCAATGATGATGGGACAAAACAGACTTTGATCAATGTTAACGGCTGAAAATCACATTCCCATCCTTCACGCCTGTTCTCGTCATCAATCACCCTCCCTCACATTTTGGGCACTCTGTGGGCATCAGCTCCGAGAGATGTGGGGAGAGGGTGATTTGTTTTGGATGACAACTTCTTGACCATAGCAGCATAAAACGCTAGTCTTCCATCTCGCCCTTTTACATGGAGGAACGAATGCGACTACAGCACGTGAGCCTCCGTGGCAGGAGGTTCCTAATCCAGTTCTACGAGATCATGCGCGAGTTCGGTGGAGTCATCCCCTGGCTCGACGGCATGGACGAGATGCGCTTCGCGACCGACGGTCGCTGGTTCTGCGACGAACTCCTGCGCCGGCTCGGACAGAGGAACGGACGCGTCACGCCATACCAGTTTGTCGATGCTGATGATGGCCGTACCTTCGTGGGCGGAATCCTTCACTTCGACGAGTCACCAGAGATGTTGCGTGATTCTCGTAACGCCAAGACTGTCGAGCGCCTGACGGCTGGTGGAGCCAGCTACATCAGCTGCCTGCAAGTACGTCCAACTCGACAAGGTGTAGGTGTCGCCAGCCACATGATGAAGCGAGCCATCGAAGCCATCCTCGCTCGACATGGATCAGTCTGGGGCGTTGTCTCGGATCACCGACTTCTACCTTGGTATGCGTCCCTTGGCGCAACTCTCCCAAGTCCCCTCAACAACCAAGACGGCCTCTGGGTCGTGAGTTGGAGGTCTGACCCATGAATCATCTCAAAGAACTCCTCTTTGAGGCCACATCCACTCGTCCAGCGCTGTTCACGTCCCAGGCCGAGCTGGCACGCGTTCTGAGTGAACTCCCTGGATGGGATCCTGGGAAGCACCGTTCAATGGTCGCCTTTCTCTCTCAGATCTTCGGAGGACATCGATCTCTGCCAGATCGCTGGCGCGAGGCACTGGTGCAGGTCGCGGAACTTCGCGCCCAAGAACGTGGACTCTCCACAGTCGACAAGCAGATCGTACTAACGTCGCTTGGCGACTCTGACCCCAGCGGTCTGTCGCCACTCATCAATGAGCAGCGAGCGGCGTCTGATGTGTTGATCCTAAACCCCCAGCCCATCGAGCTGACAACGTCGCGTGATCACCACGCAGAAGCCCGAGTCCTGGAGACCTTGGTCTTCGATGGGCTCCAGCGTGGATGCAGATACCACTATTGTCTGGCCAGCTCACGAGATGCTCAGGAGCTCTGGAACGCCATCACGCGCGGACTACAGCAGACCGACTCGGACGCGACAGCGACCATCAAGAAGTGGGTCAATGCTGGGCTCATCAACATCTCGGTCGTGCCCGAACTGCTGATTCTTCAACCGACCGTCGCCTTCAACACCATGTCGCCCGACCGACTCTGTGCATTCGTCTGGCATGCTCCCTACGACTGGGAGAACTGCCTGCAACTCCCCGAAAAGCAGACGGGCGCTTGGCTCCAAGCTGTGCGAAAGGTTCTCGCAACTGACGCGCGAACTGTTCCCTGCGAGTGCTGACCCGTTACTGCCGCCCTCGGAGCCGCTTCGCTCTTACGGGCGGTTTTTTTATCCTTCCTTACTCTTGCCAAAGCGCATGCTTCAAAAAATCAAAAGTTAACCCACCTCACAATTTGGGCACTCCGTGGTAACCGACTCCGAGAGATGTGGGATGGAGAAATGAACTACCCCGCCGCAAGCGACGGGGTATCGTCACAGCATGCGGAGTTGTTGCTTATGTAAACGTTTGTACTCGAACTCTCGTCCTTGGTTTCTAACGTACGTAGCGATCACTTGC
>SCSL01000022.1 GCA_004298405.1 Patescibacteria group bacterium
CACACTCGCGGAACCAACAAGCACTCCATCCACATCTTGTTCACGCAAAAATCCATAGGCATTCTCCCCAACCACGCTTCCCCCATACAGAATCGAACATTGTCCTGTGGGAGCATCCGCAAACAGATGTTCTAGAACTGAACGAATGAACCGATGCATTTCAATCACGTCCCCAACCATCGCCGAGTCTCCCGTACCAATGGCCCAAACAGGCTCATACGCAATAAACAGTCGACCTTGCGGATGCAGATGCACACCATGCAACGCCGCTGAAAGCTGAGCTTCCACAACGCTTCTTGCCTCTCCTGCATCGCGCTCTGGCTTGCTCTCTCCCACGCACAGAATCGGTCTCATTTGTTCACTCAACGCGTGAAGAACTTTCTTATTGACCATTTCATCCGTTTCGCCTAAGTGGATACGGCGCTCAGAATGTCCAATAATGACATGGTTCACGCCAAGTTCAAGCAACATGCGCGAGGACGTTTCTCCTGTGTGCGACCCGCTGGGCTCCCAAAACATATTCTGTGCCCCGATCGCGGCTGAACTGCGCGCCACAACCTTGCGAACTTCAGATAAGGCAACAAACGGCGGACAGATTACCAAGTCTGGAATCACTTTCCGACCGCGCAATGTCAAAAGCGATGCGCGGGCGAGCGCCACACTCTCTCGAACGCCGACGTTCATCTTCCAGTTGGCGATAACGGTTTTCATATTTACTTTGCGACCTTTGCCTTTTTCAACAACTCATCTCCATTCTTAAACGGACCGACCGCGGCGAGGCTCATCTGACGCAGATCAAGCACGGCTCCTGCAACGGTACGGACATCTTTGAGCGTCACGTTTTCGATCATCTTGAGATACTGCTGTGGGGTGCGCACAACCTTCTGGAACATTTTTTCACGTGCAAACCATTGTGCGCGCTCATAGCTGTCTTCCAAACGAATCGCCATCTGTCCGCGCACATACGCTTTGGCATCGCGCAACTCCTTGGCGGTAACCGGTTCTCGGACAATCTTGCGCACTTCACGCATGATGGTCGTCACAGCAATATCGAGTCGTTCTTTATCCAATCCCGCGCGAATCATGAAATTTCCAACCTCCTCATAGGCATCATTGGCTACACGAACAAAATACGCAAGGCCTTTTCGTTCACGCACTTCGACAAAGAGTCGAGAACTCATATTTCCTCCAAGAATCACGCCCAAAAGGGTGAGGGCGGCATTGCGAGGATCCTGCATCCCAAACGAGGGAAAGCCGATTGCGAGTTGAATCTGCTTCGTTGGTTTTGTCTGGACACGAGCCAGTGGTTTGTGGTGTGGCGCGTGCGCGACAAAATTCTGAAACCGACCGAAACTCGCGTGTGTGCTCTTACGTTTCCCGAATGTCTGATCAATCCATCGTCTCACGCGCGTATCTATATTCCCTGAAACTACCAGCACCATGTTGGATGGTTGATAGTACTTCTTCCAAAATGCGTACATCTCATTGCGATCCACCTCGCGAATAATTTTTGGCGTCCCCGCGATCTCCCATCCAAGCGTACTCCCATCAAACATCACTTCCTCAAGAAGATCCGAGACGTGCATCATGGGATTATCCTCGTACATGTGAATCTCCTCGATGATCGCCCCGCGTTCACGGTTGAGTTCATCTGTGTCCATCTTTGAGGCAAAAATCATGTCATCAATGATGTCGAGTCCGAGTTCAAGATGGCTCTTATCGACTTTGACGTAGTAGCCCGTGTAGTTCTTGCCGGTAAACGCATTGAAGTCCGCGCCGATCGCATCAAGCGTGCGCGAAATGTGCTGTGCGGTTGGTCGACGCCGTGTACCCTTGAACATCATGTGCTCGATAAAGTGACACGCGCCATTAAGATGCGCAGGCTCATAGCGAGATCCCACACGCACCAGCACAAGAACGGAAACCGTGTCGGTTCCGTTTACAGGCGCGAGCAGGACGCGTAGACCATTTTGTAGAGTGAGTTGTGTCATAGTTTCTCCTCAAACCAATCCTCGAGTTCGTCGATCGCTACACGTTCCTGTTTCATGGTATCGCGGTCACGAATCGTCACGGCCTTATCGTTCAATGAATCAAAGTCCACGGTCACACAGTACGGCGTGCCGATTTCATCCTGCCGACGATACCGTTTCCCAATCGATTGCGTTTCGTCATAGTCCGTCGCCCAACGGGAGCGCAATGTATCCGCAAGCGGCAGAGCGATGGCGGTGAGTTCCTCTTTTTTGGAGAGTGGAAGGATGGCAATTTTGAATGGCGCCAACGCTTTGGGAAGTTTCAACACCACGCGTGTGTCGGTTTCCCCTTCTTCGGACGTGGGAGCTTGCTCCTCGGTATACGCCTCCAACAACGTGATAAGCACCGTGCGATCGATTCCAAATGTTGGCTCGATAATGTGTGGAAGATATTTCTCGTTTGTCTTTGGATCGGTATAACGAAGATCCGCTCCAGACACGTCCATGTGACGCTTCAGGTCAAAATCGGTGCGATAGGCAAGCCCGTACAATTCTTTCTGTCCAAATGGATAAAGGTATTCAATATCGATCGTCCGCTTTGAATAGTGTGCACGCTCCCCGTCCTCAATTTCGTGAAAGACGAGGTGCTCTTTCTTCACCCCACAAAAGTCGAGCCAACTCTTCATCTGTTCAAGCCAATACTCGAACCATTTCTCCCACTCGCTCTCATAGACAAAATATTCAAACTCCATGAGGTTGAACTCGCGTGTGCGGAAGATGAAATTTCCTGGGGTAATCTCGTTGCGATAGCACTTCCCCTGCTGGGCGATGCCAAATGGGACACGTTTGCGACTGGTCGTAAGCACTTGCGGGAAATCAACAAACATCGCCTGCGCCAGTTCTCCGCGCAAGTACGCAACAGACTTATTGTCTTCGGTCGAACCGATGAACGTTTTAAACAACAAGTTAAAATTTTTCGGATCCGTAAACCCATCCTTGGTTCCACACTTCGCGCACGCTTTAGACGTGTCAATTTGATCCGCACGGAATCGCTCATGACATTTTTTGCATTCCACGAGTGGATCCGTGAATCCTTCGACATGCCCTGACGCCTCCCAAACTTTTGGATTCATGATGACCGCCGCGTCAATGCCAACCATGTCGCCTCGACCCGTGACAAATCTCTGCCACCACGCATTCATGATATTGCGCTTGAGTTCTGTCCCGAGCGGTCCATAATCCCACGAGTTTGCAAGACCGCCGTAGATCTCACTCCCGGGATAGACGAACCCTCGCGTCTTCGCGAGGGCGACAAGTTTTTCCATGGTGACTTCCTTTTGCATATAGACTCACATACTGAGCGACTGACCGAAGGGACAACTTTGAGTCGAAGCATTAGCCATTCGATCTCAAAGTTCGGTCCCGAGGGTAGTCGCGTTAGACAGTCATAATTTCTGCTTCTTTCTTTTCCCCGACCTCATCAATACGTTCGTTAAACTCCTTGGTCATCTTATCAATCTCGTCGATCAACTTAAATTTCTCATCCTCAGAAATCTGTTTCTCCCTTTCCATCTTTGTCGCTTGATCGCGCGCGTCTTCCCGAACCTGACGCAGAGCAATGCGCGCGTCTTCCACATATTCTTTCATCTTCTTCACCATTGTCTTGCGACTCTCCTCCGTCATGGAAGGCATCACGATCCGAATCACGGTTCCATCCACAACCGGACTCAGCCCAACTCCTGCATCGCGAATCCCTTTTTCGATATTCCGCAGAAGCCCTTTGTCCCAAGGATCAATAATCAATGTCTTGGCGTCTTGCGCTTGAATGGAAGCAAGACCCTTGATTTCCATCATGGCGTCATACGCACTCACGGCAATATCCTCAACAAGCGTCGGCGTTGCTCGTCCCGTGCGTAATCCTCCTAATTCTTTCTGTAAATGATCAATGGCCGATTCAAACGCAGGTTTCTTTTGATTCAAGAGTGCATGCATATCACCAACTTTTTCTTAGGGGCTTTAGCCCCGTGATAAGACGCCCCTAAAGGGGCTGTGAAGAAACTCTCTTTTTCTACTCGGTTGCTGTTGCTACGCCGATATATAACATTTGTGGATCATCCGGGTCAACCAATAATGCACGTGGCACGCGCGAACTTGGAAACTTTTCTGTGTCCCAAGTTGTTCCTCCATCCGTCGTGCGATAGAACGTCGCGTTGGAGGCATAGTAGATCGTTGTTGGATTCTCTTCATCCATGCCGATCGCGCGAATCTTCACTTGTCCGGGAGAAGTCAAAAGCGCTATTGCTTCCCATGTTGAACCAAAATCCGTTGAACGCGTCAGACCATATTGGCTCGCAGAAATCACGACCCCTGAGTCCTCTGACTGAATGAGGCTGTATACACGCGTTGATTGTTTGAGCTCCTTTAGCCCTCCGTCAACCTCCTCCCAGTTCTCTCCGCCGTCCGTTGTCTTATAGATTCCTTCACTAAACGTGCTCACAAGAACCTGACGCGAATCAGTTTGATGGATGAGGAACGAGGAAACCTCTTCACCGGTTTTAAGCACTGTGGACCACGTGTTCCCGGAATCTCCGCTCTTAAGAACGTCGCCATTGGAAAGCCCGATCCACAGCGTGCGCGGATTGAACCAATCCACCGCCACCTGCACGACACTCACGCCGGAACGGTTATCGACATACACTTCACTATCAAACGACCGCATGCAATCGTTTGTGGCGTACAAACGCGCACCCTTAGCCACATACACCTTGCACACGTCCGTGGGGTCGACTTCGATCTTATAAATCAATCCGTCTGCAAGGGCAGAGGTGCGAGGTTGTCGCCAAGAAGCACCTGCGTCTTCGGAATAAAGCATGCCACTGTCTCGCGTCCCAATGTAGAGATACTTATTATCTTGAGGATCCATTTCCATGTTGATCACATCGGTGGTTGAAAGCGTTCCAATACCAACGGCCGTGGGCACGACAACAACTTGCCCCCACTCCAATCCAGCATCCACCGTCCTAAATACACCCCCGTCTGAACTTGAACTGGAACTTCCACCGCTCAAGCAACCGGCTCCAAGTAAGATGATAGAGAACAACGCGAGCGAAAAATATTTCATAGATGTCAACGGGGCTAAAGCCCCTAAGAAGATTTCATGTTTGTTTTACTCAGAAATGAATTCACAGCCGCTTTAGCGGCGTCAAGCCAGAGCAATATGCTCAAGACTCAAATGCGAATTGATGTGAGAAGAAACCGCGGCGCGAACCTCTTGCAAACGAGAAAAAATCGATACGAGATTTTGCCCAGTCATCATTGTGGCAAGACGATCAAGAGAATCATCAGACGAAAACACATGAAGATCCCGGAGTCCTAATTGACGCAGGAGCACGTCTCGCAGAACAAGCTCCCATTGATCAATCAACGAACTGAGCACCTCATCCTTTTCCGTTTCCGTCTTAGGGATCAACTCCATGACCTGACGTAGACGCTCAGGGAGGCTTGCCGAGAAAAACGAAATGGCTTGGTTGAGTCCTGTTGTGAGCTGAGCTTGATAGCTACTCTCTTTTAAGAAACGAATGGCACGTCCGGGACGGCCCAGCGATTGCGCTTGAGCCGTTTGCGCATCCAGCTTGGTGAATCCCATCTTGAGAAGCCTCTCAATGATCTCCGACCCTGGCACGATGCCAAACCTCAGCGTCTGACAACGCGACACGATCGTCGCAGGAAGATCTTCGGTCCCGCCCGCTCGTAAAAGAAAGAGGACATTTCCCTTGGGTTCCTCCAAGGTCTTCAACAGCGCGTTCACGGCTCCCATGGAAAGAGCCCTCGCTTCTTCGATGAACACAACCTTCCACCCGCCAGATAAAGAAGTGAGTCCCAGACGCGCATTGAGCTCGCGCACCTGCTCAACGTTAATCTGCGACTTTTGCTTCCCGGTTTTCTCATCCACCAAACGCTCCAGGGTCAAAAAATCTGGATGCGTGGTGGAGCCTAGAAGGTGCTTCACGAGCTGAAGAGCCACAGTCGTCTTTCCGACGGCCTCTGGACCCACAAACAAGAGGGCATGAGGAAGCGTCTGCCTCTCAATCATCCTGGAAAGAACCTCCTGAATTTTTGCATGACCAATGAGGCCTGAGAAAGGCATAGGCAAATCTTATTATACCTTAAACCACCTCCGCCACCTTATCCACCTCCGCCACCCACTAAATTGTTTGTGAATGTTAACGTAAACTGAATACTCTAATTTAACTAAATTTAGCCAATTTACTTCCATAGACTCCCATACAAGTCTTGACAAGGTTGACAAAAAGTGATAGACTGGGGCTACAAGATTCAAGTATGAAACTTTACAAATGAAGAACTTTCCTCAGTTGGATGCAGAACGAGGAGAAACCGAGGCTTTCGCCGATACGTACTGAAACGTACGTTGAGGTGAAAACGCAGGTTTCGACGAAGTTATGCGCCGACTGAGAAAGTTCTTCCATATTCTCTGGG
>SCSL01000023.1 GCA_004298405.1 Patescibacteria group bacterium
CGGCTGTGTATGCGGCGCGAGCTGACATGAAGCCGCTTTTGTTTGAAGGACAACGTCTTGGTGGTAGTCCAGGTGGTCAACTCATGCTCACGACGGAAGTGGAAAACTATCCAGGGTTTCCCGAGGGACTTTTGGGTCCAGAACTTATGGAGAAGTTCAAAGCACAAGCCGTTCGATTTGGGACGAGGATTATTTCTGAAGACGTGACAGCCGTGGATCTCTCACAGCGACCATTTACTATTCATACGTCCGATAGGTCCTATTCGACCAAGGCACTCATTATTTGTACGGGTGCGCAAGCCATGTGGATCGGAGTTCCTGGGGAACAGCAGTACCAGGGTCATGGAGTCTCGGCATGCGCGACCTGTGACGGATTCTTTTTTCGCGACAAAGAGATTCTCGTTGTTGGGGGAGGCGATTCAGCTATGGAAGAAGCGAATTTTCTTACAAAGTTTGCGAAGAGAGTTACAGTTGTTCATCGACGTGACACCCTGCGCGCTTCCAAAATTATGCAAGAACGCGCTCGGAAAAATCCAAAGATCGATTTTCTGTGGAATACCGAAGTTCGCGAGGTCCTGGGAGATGGAACGAAACTTACGGGTGTGCGCGTGTTTAACCATCAAACTAACGAAGAGAGCGAGCTGGCAACGGAAGGATTGTTTGTTGCCATCGGACACAAACCCAATACGGACATCTTCCAGGGGAAACTCGAACTTGATCAAAAAGGATATATTGTGACCAAACCCGGATCAGCCGCGACGAGTGTTGAGGGAGTGTTTGCTGGAGGAGATGTTGCCGATCATAAGTATCGCCAAGCTATTACCGCTGCCGGCACTGGCTGTATGGCGGCACTTGATGCAGAGCGATGGCTCGTCACACACCAAAACAGTGTATCCTAAACCTCACTATGAACAACCCATTCCAAAATGCGCTTGCTCAGCTTGAGCGGGCAACACAACTCGTTCCTTTCCCCAAAGATTTCCTCGAACGAATGGCTCATCCAGACCGGCAGATCCGCATCTCGATTCCTGTAAAGATGGACGATGGGAGCTTGAGAGTTTTTGAAGGGTATCGTGTGCAGTTCAACAACGCGCGAGGCCCGTACAAGGGCGGCATTCGGTACCACCAGGATACGGACATCGAAGAAGTGAAAGCGCTCGCGTTTTGGATGGCACTGAAATGTGCTGTGGCGAACATCCCCATGGGAGGCGGCAAAGGTGGAGTGACAGTGAATCCAAAAGAGTTATCTAAGCGTGAACTCGAGGCGCTGTCTCGTGGATGGATGCGTCGCATGGTCGACGTCGTGGGTCCACAAAAAGACGTTCCGGCGCCAGACGTGAATACGACTCCTGAGATTATGGCGTGGATGGCGGACGAGTTTGCTAAAGCGACGGGGGACACAAGAGGTGCTGTCATAACAGGGAAGCCATTGGAGGTTGGTGGATCAGAGGGTCGTGGAACCGCAACGGCACAAGGTGGATTTTATGTGTTTGATGCCTTGCGCGAGAAACTTGGTTTGCCGACGTCGTGCCGCGTGGTGATCCAAGGATTTGGAAACGCGGGTGAGCATGCGGCCGACATTTGGAGCAAGGTCGGACATAAGATCGTCGCCACGTCTGATTCAAAAGGAGCGGTGCGAAATCCAAACGGGTTGGATATTGCCGCTTTGTACGATCACAAAAAAGTGACCGGCTCGGTTGTTGGGTTTGCTGGCGGGGAGACGTTTGATGGGGCGGAGCTTTTGTTCCAGGATTGCGATTTGCTTATTCCGGCAGCTCTCGAGAACCAAATTCGAGAAGATAATGCGGGTCGTGTCCATGCGAAGGTTGTGTTCGAGCTCGCCAATGGTCCGACAACGCCAGAGGCCGATGATCAACTTTTTGCTCGTGGGATTCCCGTCGTGCCAGATATTCTTGCAAATTCTGGAGGTGTGACAGTCTCGACGTTTGAATGGGAGCAGAACTTGAAGGGA
This sequence comes from Patescibacteria group bacterium, assembly GCA_004298405.1. Taxonomy (GTDB): domain Bacteria; phylum Patescibacteriota; class Patescibacteriia; order UBA9934; family GWF2-40-263; genus UBA12478. The sequence goes on from SCSL01000023.1 coordinate 1,973, forward strand.
GAACACTGGAGCGAGGTCGAGGTGTTTACAAAATTGAAGGGCATGATGGAGACAGAGGCGAACGGAATTTATGAACGAGCCACGAATTTGAAAACAGATTTACGCCGTGCCGCGTTTGTGATTGCCCTTGAGCGGATTGCGTCTGCGATGCAAACATAAAACCCATCGTTCCCTGATGACGCTTTGGGTCTGATGGGTAGGAGTGAGTCAGCGAGCGAAGTCGTGACCATTCACAAGGACATGGTGTTCAGGTGCAAGGAGTTGATCTGGCCACGTCAGTCGACCCCAGTCGTGATTAAGACGGACGGGACCACCTTCAGGTTTGCCTACATAGACGAGGACTGGGATGCAAAGTCTCTTTTCTGAGGCGGAAAATCTTTGCGCACCCAGATAAATGTTTCGACGATCTGTTGCGATGCGATCGTTCGTCCGAGTTGGAAGCTCATGGACACGCCAGGCGAGCACAGGATTGTCTTGTCCCGTGACACACTTCACGCTTACCGCGTGGAGCTTTCCGTCTTCCTTCCAGAAGAGATCGATGCCAAGGGTTACATCCTCGTAGCCCGTGGGAAGGTACACGGCTGATCCATCACGCATGGCCAGCGTCATAAGCGTGTAGGTAGCTGCGCTTGCCCCTGCAATATGGATCGTCCAGTCCCTTGCGGACATCCCCTGGAGCTTCCAGAGATTGAAGATGCGTGTCCACTGTTCAAGCCGGATTTCAGCCAGCATGAGCGTGAGGGTATGTTGGATCATCGCTCCCACTGCGTGGTGGGCTATTTGTAGCTCCTCACTTTCACACGGGTCTAATTTCTGCATCACCTTGTGCAGAAGGATGACCTCCAGGAGTTTATCGTTGGGATGGGCAAAGTGAGCGTTTCCAACGTGTTTGTTTTGGGAGCGTATACGACGAAAATGCTGACGCACCCACAGTCCATAGAGGGACATGTTGTCCCACACAGAGTGGGTGGTTCCCAGGAGTGTCCGGTCAGGTGGGTCAAGCGCGACTGCGGCAAGGTTGCCAGCCACTTCGAATATCGAATCACTGATGTATCGACGACGCTCGTCAGTAAAAACGACTTGACGATGCGAGAGACGGAATGAATCAAGCACAACTCCTCCAAAAGAACTGTCCAACAGATGTAGGACTTTAGAGACTAGTCTCAGATACGAAATAAGTCAATCCTTTTCTCACGGATCTCCTTCTCAGGGGCTTCAGCCCCGTTAACGAGCGAATGACTCGTCCGGTGCCGCTAAAGCGGTGAAAAAGAGAATCAAGAACGTGTGATATGTGACATCTTTGCTGAATGACTACATCCTTGGTCGACATCAAACATCTTGTAACCCCTTAAAAACACGAAGCCGCCCACCGAGGTGAGGTCGCAGAGAGCGGCTTCGTGGTGGACGGCGAGGAGTTGTTGTAGACCCCTACAGCATGGATTGCACAAGGAGCTCGATCAGGTTGATCTTGAACTTCCGCCTGCAGATCGGCTGCGCCATGAATGGAGCAAACGTGCAGAACAGACAGAAGCCGAGGAACATGCGGCGGGCTGTCGTTTCTGGCACGAAGACCGTGGCCAGAGACACGGCAATGAACCCCTCCAAGACGAACGTTCCGTAGTAGATCGCAATCAGATTGTTGCGCACGAGGATCTGTCCCTCGGTTCCCGGTAGCGTCTCCCACATGGGTTCTCCCCAGAGGTACTGATGGAAGTCCCACCCCCACCGGATCTTGATGATCGCCGAGATGAGCGGGTAGACACCGAGGAGTGCCACCGTTCCGAACACCAGGAATCCGATCATGACGACGCCTCCGTACGGCTATGGCCGCACACGAACAGGTTGAGGGTTCCCCGCGATGGGGCTTCAGTCCTTCTTCAGCTTCTTCTGGTTGTCGAGCACCGTTACGACGAGGCCGTCCATGATGGCGATGGCCGCCACCGGGAACGCCGGAATGATGCCCATCCAGTACGAGCCGACTTTCGCTCCGCACAGGACGCCACCGAGGCTTACGCTGAAGATACCCACCCACATCGTGAGCCACAGAGGAGTGAGAAGCCGCGGATTGCACGTCACCCCAGCTGAGCCGAACCACGCGATGAACGAGGCGATCAGGATGAGTCCCATCGCGAACAGGATGAACGGGACGAGCCCCACCTTTTGGTGAGAGACTGCTTCCCAGATCATCCCGACGAGGGAGAGGCCCACGAACGGAATGCCGGTGAAGGCCATGGTCTTCTTCTGGTTGGAAGTGAACAAGGTTCCTCCTCGTGGCGTAGGCCACCAAGCTGACAGTGCGGCTTACCCAGCCGTTGTGGTCTTGCGACGCTAGATCGTAACAAAAACAAGCATTCTGTCAATGGATCCTTTGGCTAAACATTTCTATTTTGTTATGATCAGGACACTATGGCGTATAACCATCAAGAAATTGAAAAGAAATGGCAGGACCGGTGGGAGACCTCCGGTATTTTTCATGCCAAGGACGGGAGCGAGAAACAGAAGTTTTATTGTTTGATCGAGTTTCCGTATCCCTCAGGCGCTGGTCTGCACATCGGTCACCCGCGTTCTTATACGGCGTTGGATGTCGTTTCTCGAAAGCGTCGTCATCAAGGCTACAACGTCTTGTATCCGATCGGGTGGGACGCGTTTGGACTTCCGACCGAGAACTATGCGATCAAGACTGGTCGCAAGCCGCAGGACATCACGCGTGAGAATACAGATACGTTTCGTCGTCAACTCAAGAGCCTTGGGTTGTCATTTGACTGGTCACGTGAGGTGAACACCATCGACCCGGCATATTACAAGTGGACGCAGTGGATGTTTTTGGAATTTTTCAAAGCGGGACTTGCGTACAAAACAAAACAGCCAATCAACTGGTGCCTCTCGTGCAAGATCGGGCTCGCCAATGAAGAAGTTATAAACGGGAAGTGTGAACGCTGTGGCGGGAATACAGAAAAACGTGACAAGGAGCAGTGGATGATTGCGATCACGAAATACGCTGATCGATTGCTCGAGGATCTTGAAACCGTCGACTATCTTGAAAAGATCAAAACCCAACAGCGCAACTGGATCGGAAAGAGCGAAGGGGCGGAGATAAAATTTCCGATTCCCCTCCTTTCCAAGGAGGGGCTAGGGGAGGTTGCCGATATTGAAGTATTCACCACACGTCCGGATACAATTTTCGGTGCAACATTCCTCGTGGTCTCGCCCGAGGTCGCGCAGAAATGGATCGAGGTTGGATGGGACGCGAGTGAATCGGTTCGCGAGTACATTGCTGTTTCGTTGAAGCGTGAGGAAATGGATCGCACCGCAGAAGGCAAAGAGAAGACAGGTGTGGATACGGGTGTGGTGGCAATCAACCCAGCGAATGGAAAAGAAATTCCCGTCTGGATTGCCGACTATGTGTTGGGTGGGTATGGAACAGGTGCGATCATGGCCGTTCCACAACACGATGAACGTGATCGCGCGTTTGCCGAGAGTTTCGATCTTCCAATCGTCGACGAACCGCTCGTGCCTTTCGATGAGGCCGTTGCCAAAGTCGGGGGACGAAAAAAGACAAATTACAAACTCCGTGACTGGGTGTTTTCTCGACAACGCTATTGGGGTGAGCCTATCCCCCTTGTGCATTGTGACGTTTGTTCCCCAGAGACAGGCGGTTGGATTTCTGTTCCCGACGACCAACTCCCCGTCGTCCTTCCAGAAGTCGACAAGTATGAGCCGACGGACACCGGAGAGTCACCACTTGCCGCGATAACCGATTGGGTCAACACGACCTGTCCGATCTGTGGCGGACCCGCTCGTCGTGAAACAGACACCATGCCAAATTGGGCCGGCTCGAGCTGGTATTTCTTGCGCTACATCGATGCCCACAACGATAAGGAGTTTGCTTCACAAGACAAACTGAGCTATTGGATGCCCATTGATCTCTACAACGGCGGCATGGAGCACACCACGCTTCACCTTCTGTACTCTCGATTTTGGAACAAGTTCCTTTTTGATCGAGGCCATGTGCCGACAAGCGAACCGTATGCTCGACGACACTCGCACGGTCTTGTGCTTGCCCAAGACGGAACCAAGATGAGCAAGTCCAAAGGCAACGTCGTGAATCCTGATGAAATTGTCCGAGACTATGGAGCCGACTCCCTGCGCATGTATATCCTCTTCATGGGTCCGTTTGAGGAACCGGTTCCATGGAGCTTGAACGGTCTCATTGGTGTACGTCGATTCCTGGATAAGGTTGAGCGATATGTGAGCGCATGGGATGAGTCGAAGATTCCCCTCCTTTCCAAGGAGGGGCTAGGGGAGGTTGCCGGTATTGTCGAGCGCAGTCTCAAAAAAATTTCCGACGACATCGAGTCCTTCAAATTCAACACCGCGGTCTCTACCTTCATGTCCCTCTTCAATGAGATCGTCGACAACGTTGTTACACGCGAACAACTCAAAAAGATTCTTGTCGTGCTTGGACCATTCGCGCCGCATCTTGCCAACGAGTGTTGGGAGAAAATCGGCGAGAACGGGCTGGTCGAGGAGCAGACGTGGCCAGTGTTTGATGCGCGTCTCTTAGTTCAGGAGGAGATAGAAATGGGTGTGCAGGTGAATGGCAAGGCGCGCGCGACGATTCAGATCTCGCCAACTGCCGATGAGACCACGGCTAAACAACTCGCCCTCGCACAAGAAAAAGTTCAGAAGCATTTGGATGGAAAGGAAATTGTGAACGTGGTATACGTGCCAGGTCGCATCTTAAATATTGTGGTGAAATAAGTATGTCAGAGCAACGATCTTTTCAGGGTTATCATACCGAACGATTTCGTACCCCCAACAATCCCTCCAAACAAAAGGAGCTACTAGGAGAATTGAGGGAAGAAGAAGGTCTTCGCGTCTTTCGTGGACATGATGGGGAATCATACCTTCGTTCTATCGAACAGTATCAGAGTTCAGAGTTGGTCGAAGGTTTCCAGTATGTTTTGGAGATAGCGGAGCTTATTCGTGCACAAGAAGGTCGCGCTCTTTTGGTGGGAGGTTCGGTTCGGGATGAAGTTCTCGGAATGCCTTCAAAGGATTTTGATATAGAAGTGTACGGGATCCCATTAGATCAACTTAAAGACCTTTTGGAATCAAAGGGTCGCGTGGAAATCGTAGGTCAGTCGTTCGGAGTATTGCTTTTCACGACACCAGGCGGGTTCAACCTCGACGTGTCAATTCCGCGAAAAGATTCCAAAGTAGGAAAGAGTCACAAAGATTTTTCGATTGATCCAGATCCCACGATGTCGATTTTGGAAGCTGCACGACGACGAGATTTTACCTTTAATGCTCTCGCGAAGGATCCCCTTACGGGGGAGATTTTTGATGGCTTTGGCGGGATAGATGATTTGAAGCATCGTGTTCTAAGAGCAACGGATAAGGAGTTGTTTGCCGATGATCCGTTGCGTGTCTTGCGTGCGGCTCAGTTTATTGCCCGTTTTGGGTTGCGGTCGGAACCTGAGACTCTCGAGTTGATTCGTTCGACCGTTCCAAGCATGGATGCGCTCTCGCAGGATCGATTCGGAACTGAGTGGTCTAAGCTTCTTTTGAAAGCAGTTCGACCTTCCGCAGGTCTGCACGCATTGCATGAGTTTGGTGTGATCGAACGTTTTTATCCTGAACTATTGGCTCTCCATGATACGCAACAGGAATTCGAGTGGCATCCAGAAGGAGATGTGTGGACGCACACGTTGATGGTGGTTGATGAAGCTTCACGCGTTGCGCGTCGTCATGAACTTGAAGGGGCACGGCACAGATACCTCATGTACGCGGCGCTGTGTCATGATTTGGGAAAGCCTTCGACCACAAAACATGAAGATGGACGGTGGCGCTCCAAGGCACATGAACCTGCGGGTGAGGAACCGACACGATCATTGCTCTCACGGCTTGGAGTAAAAAAAGACGAAATCGAAGTCATCGTGAACCTGGTAAAAGAGCACTTGTGGCCTGGGGCAATGTATCGATCCTTTTTGAAAGGAGAGCCTGTGACGGAAGGAGCTTACCGTCGTATTGCAAGACGACTCGCGCCGGCAACCATCGAGGATTTGACCTATGTGATGGAAGCGGATGCAGGAGGACGTGGACCATTTCTTCATCCTGACCAACCAGATCAATTACTTCTTCCGTTTCCAGATCAAGCCGGCGCATGGGTGCGAGAACGGGCGCGCGCGTTTGGCATTGATCGGGAGAAACCACAGCCCGTTCTCCAAGGTCGAGATTTGATCCTGCTAGGACTACGACCAGGGAAGATATTCAGCGCGATTATCAGCCTCGCGGATAAGCTTCGGGACGAAGGGATGTCAAGAGAACAAATTTTGTGGCGACTCGAAGGGAGCACGGATGCGCAAGAAGCCCTTAGACGTCTTACACACGAAAACAGTTCCTAAAAAACCTATGTCAAAAATTCCAGAAAGGGCCAAGCTTGTCTTTCAGGGAATTCGATACGACGTATTTCAATGGGAGCAGGATCTTTATGACGGAACAACGAAAACGTTTGAGATGATTCGGAGAGCCTCTACCGTAGAAGCTTTGGTGGTCGTCGGTGACCGAATCATTATCCAGCAAGAAGAACAGCCTCACGTCCCTTACCCCTTTCTTTCTTTCCCTGGCGGATGCATTGAGCCTGGGGAAACTCCGCAAGAGGCAGTGGTTAGGGAAGTGTTAGAAGAAACAGGGTATTCACGCGGGACATTACAACTTCTTCATGTCCAAAATCCCCTGCAATCACAAGATTGGTCGATGTACGTTTTTATTTTTCGTGGCGCGGAAAGGATGCGTGAACCACAAACCGACGCTGGTGAGAAAATTACAATTCGACTTGTGACTTTTGATGAGCTTATCGATCTCGTTGATCGTGGCGAGTTCTATCGGTTTGAGTCAACCCTGCGGCTTCGATTTATTCGAGCGAAGTATCACCGGCCGAGTTACGAGATACTCTACCGGGAAATTTTTAAACTTAATCGTACAGGAAAACATCCTAGCGCTGATTAAACACTTTTGTTAAGCTCATAGCCTATGAATCTCGTCATGATTGGAACCGGCTATGTCGGATTGACCACAGGGGTAGGCTTTGCAAGTCTTGGCCACCAGGTCGCGTGCGTTGATATTGATGCAGGGAAAATCGCCCGGCTGGATGTGGGGGAGGTGCCTTTTTACGAACCAGGTGTGGCAGAGGCACTCAAACAGGTTCAGGCCGCTGGGCGCATTTTGTTCACAACGGATCTGCGCAGTGTGATCGATGGAGCGGATGTCATTATGCTTGCTGTGGGAACGCCACCCAAGAGTACGGGGGAAGCAGATCTGACCGCGTTGTTCGCGGCGGCGGATCACGTGGGAGCCTGTTTGAATCACGAGGCCGTCATTGTCATCAAGAGCACCGTTCCCGTAGGAACGAATCGGATCGTTCTTGATCGGATTCGTGCGGCGATGAAGGCGGCAGGGCAGGAAGAACTGACGAGTCTTATCAACATTGTTTCTGTCCCAGAGTTTTTGCGCGAGGGGACAGCTCTGCGGGATTTTCTTCACTCGGATCGTCTTGTGATCGGGGCGGACGACCGCATTGCCGTGCAGACTATTGATGCCCTTCATGAGGGGATCATTGCTCCACGCGTCGTGACATCGATTGAGTCCGCGGAGCTCATCAAGTACGCCGCGAACGCCTTTCTTGCGACAAAAATTTCGTTTATCAATGAGATCGCCAACCTTGCCGATCGTGTCGGAGCTGATGTGAGAGATATCGCACAAGGAATTGGTTTGGATCCACGTATCGGTCCACACTTTTTGCGCGCGGGCATCGGCTACGGGGGATCTTGTTTCCCCAAAGATGTTTCTGCGCTTGAGCAACTTTCAGGATCGCGTGGATACACATTCAAGCTTCTCTCCTCCGTCATTGAGGTGAATGCACGTCAGCGCGATCTTTTTTTCAAACGGCTTGTCGAAGAACTCGGAGGGGTGAAGGGACGACGGATTGCCGTGTGGGGACTGTCGTTTAAACCAGACACCGACGATGTCCGTGAATCCGCGGCGATTGATATTGCTCAGCGGTTATGTGCACAAGGAGCAGATGTTGTCGCCTATGATCCAGAGGCAGAAGAGAATGCAAAACAGGTTCTTTCTGATACGGTCACGTTCGCCCCAACAGCGATCGATGCCGCGGTTGGGGCTGAGGCGCTTGTCGTGCTCACGGAATGGCCAGAGTTTCGAGACGTTTCATTTGCCACCCTCAAGGATCTCATGCTTGAACCACGTATTTTTGACGGCCGCAATCATCTTGCCGATCTTCCTCTCTCAGAACTTGGATTCATCTACCGCGGTGTGGGCCTAGGTTCTTATGCGACCTCGCGACATTTTTAAGAGTCCATCTAAAACCCTCGCCCTCCTCTTGGCGGCGTTTTGTTTAGGGGCGTTTGTTTTTACATTATTCCCGCAGGTACCACCATCTGTTGCGGATGTACCAAGCTCGGCGGTTCGTGTGGATGGAGTGGTGAGTGCTGAAGTGGAACGCCGGGTCGATGGTCAACGCATTGAGCTGACATCGGTTCGCTATGTCGACGAGGCAAAAGAAGGAAAGCTCCTCGTGTGGGCGCCGTTGTATCCGCAGGTTGAATACGGCGATGCGCTTGTGTTCAACTGTCGTGTGCAAAAGCCCGAAGCATTCGAGGGATTTGCCTACGGCACCTATCTTGCGACAAAAGGAATATATGCTGTCTGTTTTCAGCCACAGTATATTGACGTGCACCCGTCGACGAGCTGGTCGGTCGTGGGGATGATTCTTACGATCAAATCATTCGCCCTCGAGACGATACGTGATGTTCTTCCTGAACCGCACGCATCGTTTCTCTCGGGACTGTTGTTTGGCGGTTCGACAACGCTCTCAGGAGATCTCAAAGACGATTTTCGTGAAACAGGAACATCACATATCCTTGCGGCCTCCGGCTACAACGTATCGATTTTCTCGGTCACGTTTCTTGCCTTCATCATGTCGACTCGTCTGGGTCGCCGACATGGTCTCATGCTCACAACGGTCTTGTTGGTTGTGTATGTGATTATTGCAGGAGCCTCGGCAGCTGTCATTCGAGCCGGCATTATGGGATTCCTCGTCGTGCTTGAAAAATGGATTTCCCGCAAGGCGTACATGCTCAATGTAATGCTCCTCACCGCGAGCATCATGCTTTTGTTCAATCCCTTTCTTCTCTACGACGTCGGATTCCAACTTTCGTTTGTGGCGACCATCGCGATCGTCACGTTTACAAAACCCTGGAGCGAACGACTTGATTTTGTTCCGGATGTCATCGGTTTGCGTCAGGCATTCGTTGGATCCCTCGCCGCAACGGTGCTTACGCTACCAATCGTCCTTTGGCACTTTGGAACGGTCTCGCTCATCTCACCATTTGCGAATCTGCTTGTGCTTCCGCTTGTTCCGTATGCTATGGCTGCGACCGGAATCGCACTCATCGCGGACATCACATTTGGTCCGGTCGGACTACTTGTTTCACTCCCTGCCTGGGCGCTCTCAAACGTGATGTTGCGTGTGATCTCAGCATTTGGGTCGATCCCGTTCGCACTGGCACAAGTCACAAACGCCCACCTACTTGCGTTTGTTGTGGCGACTACTATTTTTTTCGTTTGGTTTTATAAATACCGAGAATAAAATATTCTCAGGGGAAGAGAGAATGGATTTTCTTAGGGGCTTCAGCCTCGTCCGGAGCGCCGCTAAAGCGGCTGAGAAGAGTAGAAGAGTAATGTTTCGTATATGCATCGAGCAACTCCAAAAAAAGTGTTTCCTCTGAAGATGCAGACATGTCTTCTTGTAGTGACTGTTTTGATATTGTCGATTGTTCTGTGGGTGCAGACAGCGGCGATCGTTTTTCCTTGGCAGGAAAAACCTCTGCGCGTCTGGATGCTCGACATCGGTCAGGGAGATGCGTTTTTTATCGAGTTCCCGACCGGTGAGCAGATGCTTATCGACGGGGGACCTGATGATTTCGTCCTTGCCAAACTCGGCAGCCTTTTACTTCCGTGGGATCGAACACTTGATGCTATCCTCCTTACGCATCCTGATGCCGACCATATCACGGGACTAGTTGGTGTGCTTGATCGATATGATGTGGAGACGATCTATGAAACAGGCATTCGCGCACATACACCATACGACGAAGCGTTCGTTGAACTTGAAACAATACTGTCCGATCCCACTTCGCTCGATGTTGTCGAGCTTCGAGGGACAAGCCGGACCATATTGAGCGCAGGGGATACGATCGAGATCGGAGACGTGACGCTGACGATCGTGTGGCCTGACGATGCCCAAGCAGGAACCTATCCAGAGAAGCGCAATAATTTTTCCCTCAATGTATTGCTCGAGTACGGGGAGACAACCATGCTTTTCACCGGAGACTCAGAGAGCCTCGTCGAGGAATCCGTTGGTCCACGCGTGGGGGACATCGATGTTCTCAAAGTCGGCCATCACGGAAGTCTGACCTCAACTTCTTGGAAGTTTTTGCAAGTGACAGATCCAGAAATAGCCCTTATTTCCATGGGTCGTGAGAACACGTATGGCCACCCGCATCCAACCATCATTGCACGACTGGAAGACATGGGCGCCAGGATTTTTCGGACGGATCTCCACCAGGACGTTTTGCTCACCTCCTACGGGGAAGAACCCGAGGTGCACGCATCACCGTTGCCTTTTTAACTATGCTGTGATACTTTTTTGACAAATTTGCTAATCAAACATATGGCTGAGAAACAACAAACGCTCGTTCTGCTCAAACCGGATGCGCTTCAGCGCGATCTCTTAGGCGAGATTGTTCGCCGATTTGAGATGAAGGGTCTCAAGATTGTGGGACTCAAATTTATTCGTCTGACGGATGAGATGTTGGATGAGCATTATTCACATCTTACGGATAAACCATTTTTTGCGAGCCTCAAGCAGTTCATGATGCAGACGCCGGTGGTGGGGATGGTGCTTGAAGGGTATGATGCCGTTTCTGAAATTCGCAAAATTGTTGGTTCAACCAACCCACGCGAGGCCGACGCGGGAACCATTCGCGCCGACTTCTCGATGAACGTACCGTCCAATCTCATTCACGCTTCTGACTCTCCTGAAAGTGCGGTGACAGAAGTAAAACGATTCTTCACCGACGCGGAGATTTTCGACTACGAAAAAATTACCGATCGGTTTATTTTTGGCGAAGGGATTTAGTGTTTACCCACATGGTACTTGACGCCATTTTTGACCCCTGGTAGCTTTATTTTAGTGATATGGAAATGTACGCATACATCATTATTGCTCTCCTCGGACTCGTTATCCCATTTTTTGGGATACTCTTTATTCTCGAGAAGAGCGATGGTATGCAATAGAAAGTCATTTCAATAAATGATTGCAAACCATCGCTGTAAAAAGCGATGGTTTTTTTGTGTGACGGGGTTGGGAGCGAATAGATATTTGCTCTCGCTCCTGCCACACAAGGCAGAACAAGAACACCAGGAGACTGCATGCGTCTGAAGCGAATGTTGAGTGGGAAACTGCATCGGATCCGTGTCACGGAAGCACAGGTCAACTACGTGGGCTCCGTCGGCATCGACGAGGACTTCATGGATGCCGCCGGCATCGTCATGAACCAAGAGGTCAACATCGTCAACGCCACCAACGGCGAACGGTGGATCACCTACGCGATCCCTGCGCCGCGTGGTTCCAAGACCATGTCGCTCAACGGCGGCGGAGCCCGCAAGGGGGTCATCGGCGACATCCTCATCGTTATGGTCTACGACTGGACCGACGAGTCCACCATTCCCAGGGTCGTCTTCTTCGGCGAGGGCAATAAGGTCCTCAAGATCGGCACGACCGAGGTGCACGGCACCATCCATCCCGACCTGCAGGAGTCCTGATGTCCGAACCTTCCACCACCAACCCACCTGCTCTCAGCAGGGGGCCACGGGCTCTGCCCGTGGGGGTCCACTTGTTGTTCGTAGGCAACTACGATGAAGGAATCACGTGCGCAGTTTGACTCTCTTCGGTACAAACATTGACGGCGCCTTCCACGGCCACACCACCGGGGCGCTCGCCCGAAAGTGCGTGGAGATCGCCCCGCGTGCCACCCACATGCTGGGACCTGACGACGCCGCGCTCCTCTACACGGCCCCTCCCGAGGCCTTCGTGGACTACTACGAGGAGCTCTACGGGTACGAGCCGCGGGTCTACTACCCGGCCGAGCCCTACACGGACCTCACTCAGCCGCTGGATCTCATCCAGATGGCGCTGCGCGAGCCCGAGCTTCTCGAGCGCCTGGCGCAGGATGGTCAACGCTTCGGCTGGCACCTGGAGTCCTTCATCGGCTCCCCGGCAGTGTACGAGCTGGCCCGCCGCACCGGTCTCTCGGTTCGCGGCTTCAGCGAGGACGCGATCAAGGCCGACGCCGTGGCCCGACTCAACGACAAGGCGCTCTTCCAGCACTTCTGTCATGAGAACGGCATTCCCACGCCCCCGTCGACCCACGTCACGGGCTGGCAGAACCTCATCGCCGAGGCTGAGCGTCAGTTCGGCGAGCGCGGGAGCGTGATGCTCCGCCGCGCGCGCGCGGCTGGCGGACTGGGCAACTGCCTGGTGAACCAGACGACGATGCGCGAGGCGGGGACCAGCACGGTGCGCGAGCACCTCCGCCTCAAGCTGCAGCCCCACGAGGAGTGGGAGCACGAGGTGGTCCTGGTCGAACCCGAGCTCACGATCGTCAGCTCGCCCTCGGTACTCGCCCGTGCAAGCGGACGTGAGATCGAGATCATCGGGGTCATCGATCAGGTCCTCAAGGGGACCGAGTACACCGGGGGCAATTTCCCGACGCTCGAGTCGGAAGCCGATGCGGCTCAGCTCATCAACTGGACGATGCTGTACGGGCTCACCCACTTCATCGAACAGGGCGGCCAGGGGTGGTTCGACATCGACTTCGGTCGACTGCCGGACGGTACCTTCGTCGCCTTCGAGAGCAACGGTCGCTGCACCGGCAACAACCACGGCCTGGCGGTCCGGCGTCGCCTCATGCGAGACCACGATCCCAGGACGGTCCACACCTGGAGCAACGACGCTCTGAAGGTCGCCAAGCACACGTCCTTCCAGGATGTCCTACGCAGCGTGAACGGCGCGCTCTGGTCTCCGAGCCGCGGTGACGGCGTGGTCATCACCATCCCGCCCCAGGGCGGAAGCATGGGCTACATCGCTCTGGCGACCTCCAACGAGCGTAAGCTCGAGCTGCGCGACGCGATGATCGCCTACGCGGCGAGCACCCACCAGGCGCCGCACCACGCCACTGCCGCCTCCCCCGAGGTCGCGGCTTCCTCCCCGGCCTAGTGGCAGGCCACACGTGAGCAGGAACTTTCCTGCTCTTTTCATTTCCTGTAGTCTTGATTTCACTATGTCGACACAAGAAGAACTTCTTCAAACAACCAAAGAACTCATCGCCTTTCAAACAACGGAAGATCAGTCTGGCCAACTTCGAGCATGTGCTAATTACATCGCCGACTTCTTTTCTGAGACAGGCCTTACCATCGAACGTTTCGAACACGAGGGAATTCCGTCCATCGTTGTGACAAAGGGTACAAAAACTCCCACGGTGTTTTTGAGCGGACACTTTGACGTTGTGCCTGGCGATCCAGAACAATTTGTTCCGACCGTTCAGGGGGAGAAGTTGTTCGGTCGTGGAGCCATGGATATGAAAAGTGGAGATGCAGCTATGATGCACCTCATGCGCGACCTCGCTCAGACAAACCATTCCGTTGGTCTCATGCTGACGGGTGACGAAGAGATTGGGGGATTTAATGGAACAGCGAAGCTTCTCGAGGCGGGATATCTTTCAAAGGTGGCCATCATTCCAGATGGGGGAGAAGCTGTGCATCTTGTAATGAAAAGTCAGAAAGGGATTCTTCGTCTGACGCTTACCGCACACGGAGTGAATGCTCATGGGTCCATGCCGTGGCTGGGAGAGAACGCGATTGATCGACTGATTCAGGTTCTACCTATGGTTGAGGATCAGTTTCTTGATCTTGAAAAACATCCGGCGGATCATTGGGTAACAACACTCAATGTTGGTCGCATCCAGGGAGGTCTTGCAACAAATCAGGTTCCCAATACCGCTACAGCACATTTCGACATTCGTTTTCCGGAGACAGATTCGCCGGATCAGATTGAGACACGTATCCAATCCGTTCTTCCCGAAGGAATTGAAGCGGTGTTTAGTGTTCTGGGCCCTCCAGTGGCTGTTGCGGTGGATCATGATCTTGCTCGTCTATTTCTTGATGCGATCCGCAAAGGTGGTCGTGAGCCGCAATGGGGAGTAGAACATGGAGCTTCTGATGGTCGGTTTTTTGCGGAGTACGGAACTCTGGTCCTTATCAGTCAGCCGGACGGTGGAAATTTGCATGCTCCAGGAGAATGGGTTCATATTCCATCAATCAAATTTTATTACGATGTATTGAAAACGTACCTTGATAAAGTGGCTCGTGAATAATTTCTGGCAACTCCGTCTTTGGTCTGAACCTCAAGTTTCTGTTATCATTTTCACGCTGGTTCTCTAGCTTTTGAATGACTATGCCCAACAATCAGATGTGCCAAGAAGCAAGGGTTTCCTTAGAACGTATTCGCGTATTAAAACAGGATTTTGATGTTTCTTTTGAGAAAGCCTTAACGTCTGGTGATGAAACGGACAAGCAACGAGCACAACACAACAAACAAGCACTAGACCAAGAGATGACCCAGCTACGTATTGAGATGTATGCATGGGAAAAAAAAGCCATTGAAGCTCAAGAACTAACATTGCTGGAATCTCTCTTAAGTAAAAAAGAAGCAAGCGTTCCATTGAGTAAATACGAACTTTTTGTTTTGTACGAGATCTATACCAGTGACCCTCTATCAAGCGATCTGCTCGACTGGCGCAATACACGAGATACCCAAGACGATCTCCTCACCATGTTTGATTCCTCTCCACACCAAATAGCTAGCTCTTTGGGAGAAATTACTCCCCAAACTCAGATCTACATCGGGAACCTCGTCGACGGTTTCTTCCAAACCATTCCAGACACCCTCGAACTCATCTACACCTCATTCCCTGAAACCCGCATTCGTCGTTACAACATTGAGATTGGTGGCAAAGACGAGCGCGAGCTCAAGAAGCTCCTCGAACGCAACGGGCATCAGATCTATTCGCACGCCAAGTCGATGATGGAGCATGATGATTTCAAACGTTCCCTTCGCGAGCCGGATCCGAAGCAGCCGGACTGGAAGAAGTGGAAACTTAAATCCCCAGAAGAAATAACCCTTATTCGTCTTCGTGTAGAAGACCTTGGATTCCCAAACGGTGCTACGACACAGGAAATCTTCGACCGCGCCATCCTATTAGGTTTGGAACTTTGTCCTCCAGAAGTTGGTCCTCAGTTTCGTCTGCAATATGTGAATCAGCCAATGAGCGAATACATCCG
>SCSL01000024.1 GCA_004298405.1 Patescibacteria group bacterium
ACGAGGTGATAGAACGTACCATCCAAGAGCTCATCAACGATTCTGACGCATTACAGAGGCTCGTTGGCTACCAATGGATTGTTGAACAATGTGTATAGGTTAATTGGGGATGGTATAAATACCCCCTCGCTTGTAGAGCTGGGGGTTTTGCGCTTTGTTCGACGCGTCAGCTCGTCTGGCGAGCTTCTTGCAGAAGCGTTACGAGCGGCTCGAATGAATCGTCTGCGAGGATCATCGTGATGCGATCCCACATGGCTCCGAGGTTGTTGTCGCGAAAGTCCTTCATCTTGCGGTCGAGTTCCGACGGGGGAACGATCAGGACATTGAAGCTGTCGGCGCTCATCATGTGGACATCGACCACCGAATCGCCCACGACGATGAGGCCATCTTCCGTTGTTTCCGTCAGTTGACGGAACCGTGCGGCGGCAAATTCTTTGCTCCCGGCTCCCACGATGTTGATGTGCAGGTTTACGACCCGACCTTCTTTGTCAAAGATGAGCCGCGACGCCGCGACAGGAACCGTGAGATCGATGTGCCGGAGCCATGCTTGAATGAACTGTTCGATGCCGAAACTCACGACGGCCTTGTGGCGCATGAGCGACATCAGCTGTGCGACTCCCTGTCGCGGGGAGAGCGTGCGCACCGCTTCTTCGATCTGGGTGTGCGTTATGCCGGCTTTTGTGAACATGCCGACCGTTGCGGCCACCCAGGCACCCTCCACCGCGAGCTGGTTTCCTGTCTCGAGGTGGTTGATCCACCAGTCAGGATTCTCGAGAGTAACTCCATTTACGCCCTGACCATGGATGTGGCTGTGGTACCAACGAGAACTTTCCATGTCCGCGTGACGCAGATCTTCGGGAAGCAATGTTCCCATAACTCGCCACTGGCTTCCTGGAGTCAGCGTGCCGTCGAAATCGAAGACTCCATTATGCACGCGTGAGGCTCGCGACATGAGATCCCACAGAGGGATTCGACTGATCACGTTTGCGACACCCAGGGCGACCTGCTCGAAAGCCTGGGTGTGCGACCGCGCATGAACCGCGACGTATGCCACGATTTCCTCCTGTCCTAGGTCAGGACGAGCTGAGCTTACTCCAAGGGTTCCTCTTGCGTCAAAGCTTCTGTCCACACATAGAACTCAGCCACATCGCCGGTTGCGAGGTTGACCTCAAGTTTCTCAAACGTGACAGGCTCTGTTTCGTGGATCGAAAGGGGCACGGGTGTGAGCAGGTTTTCGCCTGACGGGAGGTTGATTTGTATGGAACCCGAGATCGGAATGACGTGGATCGTTTCAAGAAAGTCGTAGTTTACGAAAGAGGCGACGTCGCCGTGAACAAGATGTGTGGTGTGGTTGGTTTCGATTTTCAGAGAAACCTCGGCCTGATTGGAAACGACAAGTCGACCTTTCGTAAATCGGATCGTCAGTTCATCTTCATACAATCGGATCAGCTCGATGCGTGTGCTGGGAGCCAACCAGAGGATCGTTTCCGCTAGGTCGAGGTTCTCAAGCTCCACCCCGATCGTGAGTTGCAGGAATCCGTCCCCGGTCTCAACAATTGATCCACGTCGCAGTCCCTCACCAAACCCATACCCAGGATCTTCTCCACTTCCTGCCGCGATGCGCACGGGGAGTTCTGGCGGAAGTGAAAAACGTTGGGCGATCAAAAGACCCATTATTCCTAGGAACAAAATGACTGTGAGAATGCGAGCGAGCATGTTAAGATTCTATCATCTAACTACATTATTCACTTTATCCACTTTTTTCACCTATGCTCAATTTTTACTACGGTGAGGAATGTCCGCACTGCCACAATATGATGCCTATTGTGGATAAACTCATTGGAGAAGGAAAAGAAATTACGAAACTTGAGACGTGGCATAATGAGGAAAACGCCGGAAAACTTGAAAAAGTTGATGCAGGCCGTTGTGGTGGTGTTCCTTTTTTTCACAACACGGGCACAGATCAGTTTATCTGCGGTTCCACGGATGAGGCTCGGATCCGCGACTGGGCTGACGGCAAAAAATTTGAGTGAATACGTATGACATTGAAACGTCTATTCGCACTCACTCTGGTTAGCTTCCTATTACTGGGCACAGGTTGTGTTGCGACAGACGTTTCGAGTTTGACCCCAGAAGAGGCGACTGCGTCGCTTTCTTTTTTGTCTGGAAATGAACTTGTGATTCGACCGACGGTTTTGGGTTTGGGAGGAAAGATTGTCGGATGGTTGGGAGGGGAAGAAGAAGAGCGTCGCGTGGTGATTGATTCATGGACGGCGGGAGAGCACGTTACGCTCTCTTGGTCGATTAACACGCTCGTGGAAACAGAAGCATCAAAGACCGCTCGGGCAAACTATGACGAATCCTACGCGAGTTCGCCCGTTGGGACACAAATTCCGGAACCGCCTGAACCAATCTATGAGGATCGCATTGTAGAAGGATTGATTTCGAGCAAATCCATGAAGAACGCGGGCACATTGCAGCTGCCCGAGGCATGGCCACAGGGCGATGGGGGAGAGCAAGAGACTTCTCTTATCTGGTTGTCTCGTGAGAAGTATGGCGAATTGGTGACAACACGAAAAACGACGTTGAGTTTAGGATTGTTTGATGAGTCTCTTTTGGCGGTAGAGGATGCGACGAGCCGGATCAAGTCTATTGCCGATAGTATTTCAGGACTTCTTTCTCGGATTACAGGAGCGCAACAGGAATCTCCTCAAGAAGAACCGGTTCATACACAATCTTTTTTGACGCTAGAAGCGGACCCAAATTGGGGAGAATTTACGTTGTTGGTGGATGGCGTGGAGACAACCGTGCGTGTCGTGGAAGCAGAAAATGCATTTGCGAGTTATAAAATTCTTGCCAACCCGGATAATCCGCTCATTTTGGAGATTCAACTCACCCCGCTCTCACAGGGGAACCTGGAGTTGCTCAGTAAAGATGGGATCTCTGAAGGCTTCGGCGGTTACGAGATCACGGAAATTCAAACAAGTATTTCTCAGCCACTTTAGTGGCGTCTCGGACGGGGCTGAAGCCCCTTAGAAGGAGGCAGGGAGATTGATTATTCAAATCGCATCATCCAATGCGGATCTACCTCAACGTTGAGATCGAGATAGACCTTTGAATCCAAAACGCCTTCTAACTCCTTGCGAGTCGATTGACCAATCTCGCGGATGCCCCGACCTCCTTGGCCGATGATCATACTTTTATATCGGTCGTCTGTAGTAAAGATTGTTCCTGCGATGTACATCGTTCCATTCTCACGTTCCTCAACATCAGTCACCTCAACGTGTGTGGAGTAGGGGACTTCCTGACGAAGTCGAAGAAAAAGTTTTTCTCGAATGAGCTCCGCAAGCCAGATTTTATTTGGCATGTCCGTGAGCTGATGTTCGGGATAATAAAACGCTCCCTCGGGCAGAATCTCAAAAAGCGCTTCCACAAGGGTATCGACATGCGTTCCCCGCAGGGCGGAAACTTCCACAGTTTTTGTATAGTTTTCCGAGAGGTCACGATAGAAATCGAGATAAGGTTTGTCGCGCAAGTCGATTTTGTTAATGACAAGAATCTTGGGGATGTCTAAATCCTCGATCAACCGCATGACTTCACGTTCTTCTTGGCCAATTTCTCGTGTTGGGTCAACGATGTAGGCCACCGCATCAACATCTTGAAGTGATGAACCCACAGATTGGGCGAGTCGTTTTGAAAGAGGATCTTTTGCTCCGCGCAAAATTCCCGGCGTATCAACAAAAACAATCTGTCCTTCTGGGCGAGTGATAATACCCTGAATAGGCAAGCGTGTGGTTTGTGGTTTGGGGGTCGTGATGGCGATTTTTGAACCCACAATGGAGTTCATGAGCGTCGATTTCCCGACGTTTGATCGCCCAATCATGACGACGAATCCGGATTTTGACATAGGACATGTGTCATCCTCACGTTCTCTTCACAGCCGCTTTAGCGGCGTTTCGAACGGGGCTAAAGCCCCTTAGAAGAATTTGAGGAATGAGTTAGTTTCTTATGAGACGAGTGACAAGTTCAACGTGCGGTGTGTGCGGGAACATGTCGATCGCCCGCATGGCGTCGACTCGGTAGATTTTTTGTAATTGTACCATCTCCCGGGCGAAGTTTTTGAAGTTGCATGATACGTACACGATTTCCTTTGGTGGGTTTTTCAGAATTTCCGCAAGCACAGTGTCGTGCATTCCGCTTCTGGGTGGATCGAGAATAACCACATCTGCGCCAAATTGTGTCCAGTTAAATTCCTCCGTTTTGACATCGTGAAACTCCACATCCACGTTGTTGATCTGCGCATTCACACGTGCGTCCAAGATCGCCTCGGGAACCATCTCGACACCGATCGTGCGTGATGCATGTGTTGCAAGGGCGACGGAAAAGAAACCAGAACCACAGTAGAGATCCAGCAAGGTTTTTCCAGAGAGGTCGCCACAGAATTCTTCCACGGTTTGGAGGAGGCTGGCGGCTCCATGAGGGTTGGTTTGAAAGAAGGCGTTGGGGCTGATGCGATAGCGATGACCAAGGATCTCCTCATGGATGTATCCAGGTCCGGAGATGATTTCAAGCTTGTCGCCAAAACTGACATCCGTGATGGTCGAGTTTTGTGACCAGATAAACGTCGTTGGATGAAAGGGAGTTGATACAATATTGTCCGATCGGACAAAATCGATCGTATCATTATCTGGCATGGTAGAAGTTACGAGATTAATCATCGTCTGCCCCAGTGTTGTCGATCGGATCACGGCATAGCGAAGTAAACCTGTGTGTGCCTTTCGATCGTAGTACGACAAACCGCTCTGTTTCACCCATTCACGAACCTTCATGAACAAGTCATCGATTTGCGTGTCTGCGAGGAAACAAGTGTTTCCATCAACAACCCTCCACCACTTTCCCTTCTCCCGCATTCCCACGCGTCCCTCGAAGTCAATCACAAAGTCCATGCGATTTCGATAATGCTCCGTGACAGGAGATGGTAGAATAGTCTCGCACCAGGGAGGAAGTTGTTTCAATCCAAACGAACCGTTGATATCGGAACGTTTTTGTTTGAGCTGTTTCTCGTAGGGGATATGAGACCAGGAACAGGAACCACACACATCCTTCGAAGGACACAGATGAGACATAGCGACGGAAGAGTACGCGCCTGTGTTGATTTAAGCAAGATCACGTGCATAGGTTGTTGCCCTTACACGTCGACCAAGCTAAAATACATCTATGGTAACCATTGTCATTCCAACAAAAAATGAGGAGGCCTATCTTCCTCGTCTTCTTGATTCCATTGCCAAGCAGACGATCCGTCCCGCTGAGGTTATTGTTTCTGATGCGCAATCCACAGATCGTACACGGGAGATTGCCCGATCATTCGGGGCAAAGGTGGTGGAAGGCGGTCTCATTTCATTTGGACGAAATGCGGGAGCTCATGAGGTTCAGACAGACTTCATTTTGTTTTTAGATGCCGATGTTGAGCTCAGAGATCCAGAGTTTTTAGAGAAAGCCATTGGGGAGATGTTGGAGCGGAAACTCGATCTTGCCACGTGTGATGTGTTTCCTTTGTCGGATCAGTTCATCGATCATTTTTTGCATAAAGCCTATAACACGTACGCTCGAGCTTGGGGGGAGCTGTATGCCCATGCCCCAGGTTTTTGTATGCTTACACGCAGAGAGTTGCATGAACGAATTGGTGGGTTCGATGAGAGCGTGACGTTTTGTGAAGATCACGACTACGCCCAACGCGCGGTGCAACATGGACGTTTCGGTTTTTTGACATCGACCAAGATTCCCGTTTCGATTCGGCGGCTCGACCGTGACGGTCGAATGAAAATCACCATCAAGTACATGCTTGCAGAACTCCACCTTGCCGTATTGGGACCGATTCGGCACAACAAATTTAATTACACCTTCGGACACACATCAGAAACACACAAAGATCGAGTGCAACGATAAGTATGGGAGGAGAAATTTTTGAAGCAAAAGGAGTTAAGCTCCACCACATTCGTGAGGTCACAGAGCATGATCTTGAAATCCTTCAAGCAACATTTAGGTTTCACCATCTCGATTACGAGGACATTCGAACGCAGACGCCCATCTCGAAGATGGATCCATATAAGCATTATGTTTTTTTCGTTTTTCACGTTCCAGCCGTACATGCAGAAACCGGATATTTGTATGGAGAGGAGTTGTACGTCTTTTTTAGCAAGGATGGACTCGTGACGATTACGCAAAAACCCATTCCTGCCCTGGAGGCTGTCATTTCTCGGATGGAAAAGAGTTCGAAATTCCGTTCACTCATATTGGGGAAGGGAACCGCGTTTTGTTTACAACGTATTTTAGGTGATGTGTTCCGCGAGTCGTTGGGTATCGTGGCGGATCTCACGCTTGAGGTTCGGCGGCTTGAGCAGGCGATCGAGGTGCGCCACGACAAGCGACTCACCGTTGATCTTGGTCACGCGCGCCGAAACATCCTTTTCTTGCGACAAGTCATTGATCCACAAAGGGCCATCCTTACGAGCCTTTCCGACCTCAAAAGGGGATTTATCTCAGATGACATGGCTGTTTACTTTGACGATGTCCATGACGTCCTGGATACCATCTGGCTTTCCACGGATAATCTCAAGCTTATTATCGATGGGTTATTTGACGTGAACGAGGCTCTGCTTTCGCATCGAACCAACGAAGTCGTAACATTCCTCACATTCATTTCAGCCGCGCTCATGGTTCCAACATTGATCGCCGGATTTTACGGAATGAATGTTCCTTGGCTCCCATTCGCGACGGATGCGAGGTTTGTGTCCCTCGTGTATCTTGTTGGTTTCATTGGAATGGTTCTTGTTGTTGTGGCGATTATTCGTCGGTCGAGACATTAAATTATGGAAATTCCTGTCGTGGTCCAGCATCGCCATGTCCACGTGTCTGCGCAGGACTCCCTCGTCTTATTTGGTCTGGATTCCCTTACGCAAACCAGACCGATAGAACACAGAGGGCAATTCGTGGCGCGCCCGTCTGTGGGAGTCTACGGACCTACAGGATCGTTTCCCGAGGTCTGTGTCCTGGGTCCTGTACGCGCACAGACCCAAGTGGAACTCTCCTCCAGCGATGCCTTTGCGATCGGTGTTCAAGCTCCCTTGCGAATTTCCGGGGATCTTGATCGATCCGCAACTGTGCTCTTGAAAACAGAACTTGGGGAGATCCACGCAAAGATGAGTACCATCATTCCCATTCGTCATCTTCATCTTCCTCCCGCTCTGGCTGAGGCATTAGGGGTCATACATCACGATGTTATTTCTGTGCGTGTGAAAGATCATGAGGAGATCCTGTTTGACCATGTGGTTGTTCGTGTCCATCCAACATTCAGTCCCGCCTTCCATCTCACAAAGGACGAAGCCGCACCCAGGTGGATCCAAACGGGCGATAGCATCATCGTATGAAACGTATTCTCATTATTCTTGCGCTCACGTTGTTTCCATTTTCGGCAAAGGCGGCAGCCGATTTGTCGATCAATCCAACGGATATTCGGTTCTCCTCAGATGTTCTTGTCGCAGGCGATGAAGTGCGTATGTATGCAAAAGTCTATAATGTCGGAGATGAAGATGTTTCCGGATATGTAAGTTTCTATCAAGGAGCGACCATTATTGATGATTCGCTCGTCATCTCCTTACCAGCAGGCGGGAATCCTGAAGAAGTCTACATAGATTTTATTGTTCCAGAGGGATCCTTTAATATCTTGGCTCTTTTGCGTGGAACAGATCCGTCCGATGTCAATTCCAGCAATGACTCAGCACTCACGTCGACGTTTGTTCCAATGGTTGATAGCGACCGTGATGGGATCGACGATGCGGATGATAACTGTCCAAACACATCCAACAACAACCAACTCGATACCGATGGAGATGGACAAGGGGATGCATGTGATGCTGATGATGACAATGACGGGCTGTCCGATGATGTTGAAGCTGAGGTACAAAGCGATCCTACACAACAAGATTCTGATGGTGATGGGGTGATGGATCCGGACGATGCGTACCCCATGGATGAGCAGCGATCTGTTTTGGAAGAGGAACCTGTGGCTGAAGAAACGCCTGTACCAAACACAGAGACCTTTCAGAAAATCGTCGAGGAAGTTGCAAAAACCATACAAGAAACAATCGTGGAACCAGAGGATCAACCAAGAGATGTCCAGGAGTCAGTCGAGAATCAAGAGGGACAGGTATCGCTCAACGCGGTGTTTGCCTACAGTCAGGATGCATGGAATACATTTAGCTTTAGCGTACTCACGGAAAGTTCAGGACAAGCTGTAACGATTTGGAATTTTGGTGATGGAGTGACATCATCAAAATCACATGTCCAGCACACCTATTCCACGTCAGGAGAATTTTTGGTGTCACTTACCATGACCGATGCTTATGGAATTGTTTCAAGCGAATCAACAACGGTTCATGTCCCATTTTTTCACTTGAAGAATCGGTTCGTCCTCATTTCTGTTATTCTACTCGGTCTCCTACTGTTGATTGGAGTTATCTCTTTTGTGCGTCTTGGAAAGAAGTCTGCGTAGCATGTTCAAGTTTTTTCAGAGAGAATCAAAGACGATCCTTGGAGCCGCAACCGTCGTCGGGATTCTTTCATTTGCAAGTCGCCTTTTTGGACTGGTTCGGGATCGTATTCTCGCAGGAACGTTTGGTGCAGGGGATGTGCTTGATGTATATTACGCCGCATTTAAAATTCCAGACCTCTTGTTTCATTTGATCGTCGTGGGGGCTCTTTCGGCGAGTTTCATTCCCCTCTTTTTGTCCCATTATCGGGAAGTGTCTGGGAAGGATCGTGCTTGGACA
>SCSL01000025.1 GCA_004298405.1 Patescibacteria group bacterium
TTGAGTTGCCCAACCGTATCGTGAGCAACCATGGACAGGGGTCTGCCTATGTTTTTCATGAGAATAGTATCTCATGGAATACAGTTTTAGTATAGATTAGTGAGGGATGGTATTAGATTGGTCCCAATTCGTTAGTAGTGGGAAAAGAGGAGCCTGATGAAATGCGCGTTTACCTCAAGACCGTAGATGAGCTGGCTTTATCTTAAGTTTGTCTTAAATAGATTAAAAAACCATCCCGGCGAACCGGGATGGTTTTTGTATCCAGAGGACTGATTACTCAGCCTTTGGTCGGGCAAACGATACGGAGATCGCTCGTCCCTCGATCATGGAGCCATCAAGGGCTTCCATAGCGGCTTGTGCCGTGGCCTCATCCGCGTATTCGACAAAGCCGAATCCACGTGAGCGTCCAGTCTCTCGGTCAGTGATGACACGAGCGGAGACGACACTGCCGTGCGCCGAGAAAAGCTCGGACAGCTGGGCATCGTCGACACTCCATGGCAGGGAGCCTACGAATAACTTGTTGTTCACAATAAGAGTGACAAGTGGGTCGTAATGACCCGGTGACTTAGGAGCGGTACCTCTTATTATGACCTAACAAGAGAACCGACATCAGCATGCCATAGTTTTTGTTTATTGTCAATGCTAAAATAGCCTTATTGTTGATCGTATGAAGGCTATTTTGCTCTTATCTGCTCTCGTATTCGTTGTTTCGGGTTGCGGTTTGACCTCCGTGACGC
This sequence comes from Patescibacteria group bacterium, assembly GCA_004298405.1. GTDB lineage: Bacteria > Patescibacteriota > Patescibacteriia > UBA9934 > GWF2-40-263 > UBA12478. Next base: position 738 of record SCSL01000025.1, read on the forward strand.
CAGAAATTGGCTCTGGAACATTTGAGCCTGAGCCTGTCTTGCCGCTAGAAAATAGCTACCAAAACACACGTTTTGGCTATGTTTTTGGGGTTCCAGAAGGTAGAACGGTATATGCCCTCACCCATGAACAGACGGCCGTTGCGGCGAGGGAAGATTCAGACGTCATTTTCCTCGTGGAGGGGGAGACGAATTTCTTTACGGTTCGAGGGATTGAGGATGTTCGTTCCTCACACGAATGGATCACCAAAAATCTTCCCTTTTTCTACCCAACCGGGGACGCGGCACAGCAGGTGGGAGAATTCGCGGGAGCTCAGGCAATTTTTTTGCGCGGAGGTGGAACAGCCACTTCACCAGCGCGGCTCATTGTCCTTTCATGGAATGGAAACCTGATTGTCATTTCGTATGAACAAGATACCGGCACGTTTGAAGAGTTGATGGAGACATTCCAACTTATCTCACGTGCATTGACTCAAGAAGATCTCGCGTAACCGATTTGTACATTTCCACGGCTGGTTGGTCGAAGACATTGAGATCCAGTAGACGTCCCAGATACATCACCTCTATCATGCGGAATTGGAGATAGTATCCCAGCTCCCTGGCATCCGCCTGCTCTAAGTCTATTTCGACGTAGGGACGAGCAGATTTTTCGTAAGCCGCCTTCACCCCTGCGTAGATTGCCTGCATGATCCCTTCGAGCGATGTCCCAGAAATATGTTGGACGAGTCCAGGCAGGGCGAGGTGTTGGGAGACACGATGGACGGCGCCCGTAAACGAAAAGACCAGGTTTGTAAACGTTATATCAGACCCTCCCCAGTACAGTTGTGCCATTGAGTGCAAATCGGTTGAACCGATTGAGATAATCGGCATGATTCCTTTTCCGTCCTTTCCCAGGCTTTCCGCCACAAGCTGTCGTTCCCATGCTCCAAGAGCTGAGAGTTTTGGAGAAAAGAAGAACGTATTACGAATCGAGCGTCCGGACTTGAGTTGGAGATACGTGAGGCAGGCACTGACAAGCGAGTGGTTGTTTGACATTTTTGCAGACGTCCCATCCGCAACAGCCCGCTGTGCGCCCTCAATGAGTTCAACGATATTGATTCCCGCAAGAGCGAGTGGAAGGAGTCCTACCGCCGAGAAGACGCTGAATCTTCCTCCCACCTGCGTTGGTATACTCAACGTCTCCATCTTGTGTTCTTTGGCGGCGTTCCAGAGTTTGGATGCTTCGTCAGTGATGAAGATAAAACGTTCGCGCACGTCACCAAATTGTTTTGTGGTGCAGTTCCAGAGAACTTCCATGTTTGCGATCGTCTCAGTCGTTGTTCCGGATTTGCTGATAACAATCACCAGGAAATCTTCTTTGTGAGTGAGATGTTCTATGACGCGGGTCACGGCGGTCATTTTTTCGTCCGTCACCGTGTCCAGAAACAGAAGTTTTGGGAGGCGATCGACGAGCAGATGCATGGATCCCGCGATGGCCTCGTAGACGGCCTGTGTTCCTAAATTTGATCCGCCGATGCCAATAATGACCACATATTGCAAAGTGGGAGAATGAAGACGCTCAGCTGTTTCCTGGATTTTTTTGAGGAGCGTTGCATCACCAGGAAGTTGGATGGAGGATTCGGGTTGGAGGTAATCCGTTTGATGCGCGAGGGAACCAAGCTGATCACGGTAGGAGGAAAGGGTGTCAAAAAGAGGAGCCAGCGATGGGTCTGTGGCAAGAGCCTTGTTGGAGTGAAATTTCATAGATGTGGATAACATGATCGATAGGGAACCATTGAAGTGCTACGATGTCTCTATAATTCTAACGTTTTTTTTATGATGCACCAAGGTAAGTGCGGCATGCATTGTGTCGCCTGGTGGCTCCTTTGGGTAGGAGGCATTAACTGGGGTCTGGTCGGACTGCTCGACTGGAACCTCGTCGAAACCCTTTTGGGTGGATGGCCATGGCTCGTGAAACTCGTGTACATCCTCGTGGGTCTCTCCGCGATTGTGATGTTGCTTGAAAAAAAGTGCGCCAAATGTAAGTAGGACATATCTGAGGTGAATTCGGAGGAAACCGAGGTTGCAAATGTGCCTCGGTTTTTGCGAAGAGCCCATGGTATAATCGCCGCGTATGAAAGTTATCCTCATGGCAGACGTAAAAGATCTTGGCAAGGAGGGGGAGATTATTGAGGTCTCAGATGGACACGCGCGCAATTTTTTATTTCCTCAGAATTTGGCTGTTGCCGCCACAGCGGACAGTCTGAAGAAGAAGTCCGAGAAGGAGGCGGCTCTTACACGCAAGGAACACAAGGAGATGTCTATTGCAGGAGATTTAGCGGCGTCGTTGGAAGGTTTTGAGCTAGTCATACAAGAGAAGGTCAGCGACGGCGGTGTGTTGTATGCGGCTGTGACCGGCAAAACGATCGCGGACGCGTTAAAGAAAGAAGGGTACAAGATTGATACAGAATGGGTTGAGCTTGCCCATGCGCTGAAAGAGCCTGGCGAGTGTACCGTCTGCATTTCCCTCCCTCATGGATTTGAAGCCGAAATCAAAGTTATCATTGAACCAAAATAATAAGCGGGTTTCTGTCCCGCTTTTTATGTTATGACTCATCGTTATATTTTCGTTGTCGGCGGTGTCATGTCAGGAGTGGGGAAAGGGGTAACGACCGCCTCTCTTGGGAAAATTCTCCAATCTCGAGGTATGCACGTGACGGCTATTAAAATAGACCCGTATGTCAACGTTGACGCCGGGACAATGAATCCTCTTGAGCACGGAGAAGTTTTTGTGACAAACGATGGCGACGAGACAGACCAGGACATGGGAAACTACGAGCGATTTTTGGATGCGGATCTCTCGAGTATCAACTATATGACAACCGGGCGTGTCTACCAGACTGTCATCCAGAAAGAGCGCAACTTGGAATATAAGGGAAAGTGTGTGGAGGTGGTGCCGCATATCCCCCTAGAAGTCATTCGTCGCATCAAACACGCGGCCTCGCAAGCCAAAGCCGATATCACGATGGTAGAGGTAGGAGGAACAGTCGGTGAGTACCAAAATATTTTATTCCTTGAAGCAGCCCGCATGATGCACTTGGAAGATCCGGAGAATGTGTTGTTTGTGTTGGTGAGCTATCTTCCTGTGCCTAAACATTTGGGCGAGATGAAGACAAAGCCAACGCAATATGCCACACGCACTCTGAACAGTGCTGGAATTCATCCAGACTTTATCGTGTGTCGTGGGGAGCAGTATATGGATAAACCAAGGCGAGAAAAGCTCTCGATTTTTTGTAACGTGAAGCCTGATGCGGTCATCACCGCCCCTGACGTTCCATCGATCTACCACATCCCTGCCCTGTTTGAGGAACAAGGACTGTCTTCGACCATTCTAAAGAAGTTCCGTCTCAAACCACGTTCATCCGATTTGAAAAAGTGGAAAGCGATGGCCAGCGTGCAAGAGAATGCGAAGAAGACGGTAAAAATCGGCGTGGTTGGAAAATATTTTTCGACCGGCGAGTATACGCTTTCAGATTCGTATATCTCAGTGATTGAGTCTCTCAAACATGCCGCCTGGGCGAACAATGCGAGGATTGAAATGGAGTGGATTAACTCAGAGCATTTTGAAGATGGAAGCATAAAATTAAACAATCTCAGTATTTTTGATGGCATTTTGGTTCCTGGAGGGTTTGGAACGCGCGGGATTGAGGGAGTGATCTCGAGCGTGAAATATTGCCGCGAGAAAAAAATTCCGTATTTCGGTTTGTGTTATGGCATGCAACTTGCGACCGTTGAGTTTGCTCGCAATGTTCTTGGGAAAACAGGAGCACATACGGTTGAAGTAGATGAAGCAACAAAAGACCCCATCATCCATGTGAATCCGATCCAGCGAAAAAATATTCGCGAGAATCGCTATGGTGGCACCATGCGACTTGGCGCGTATGACTGCGATCTTAAGCCTGGGACCATTGCACGAAAGGCCTATGGGAAGCCAACCGTTTCCGAGCGGCATCGCCATCGATATGAATTCAATAATGAATACGCCGCGACGATCGAAAAGAAGGGAATGATGATCTCAGGAGTGAATCCACAAACAGGGCTCGTCGAGATTGTCGAGCTCAAAGGTCACCCATTTTTTGTAGGGGTACAGTTTCATCCAGAGTTTCACTCTCGTCCTTTGCGTCCACATCCACTTTTTAAGGCGTTTATTGCCGCCTCATTAATCCATCATTCGTAAATAGGTATGTTATCGCGAAGAAATCTAGAGACAGGAGCGCCACCCATGGAGAACGAGGGACTTGGAACCGCATTTGAGAGGTGGGCCGTTCCGGAGAGAGATCTTGAGAACAATCATCCGTTTAGTCCTGAAACTGATCCACCGGAAACGGTTGAGCAAAGAAGAGCGACAGCGCAGGGAATTCTTCAGTCACTTCATGAACAGCCGTTTTCAAAAAAGTTGTTTCGGTTCATGAGTTTGCTTGTTGGCATCGGTGGAATAGGATACACAACCATGAGAGAAACTCCCTCGAAAGCAGGTGAGGAAATGACAGAGATCGAGAAATCTCTGAAAGATTCTGGTGTGCGTTACGAACTCAAGAAAATTTTGTTTGAGGAACTATTGGAGCGTAATCAAGTCCTCAGCGAGGTGGAAGCACGACATGGCAGAGAAGCGTGGAGCCAAGAGGAACGTCTTGAATACGAACAGATACCCAATCTTGAGGGAAGATTCGAGTATTTGCATAAGGATCATCCAGAACTGATCGCGGCGTATCGGGATCCGCGCACACGAATCGAAAGCTATAAGGGGATCATTGATTTGATGGGGGAGGAGTTTAGGCATTCGTCTCTGCCACGTACATTTGCCCAATCCTGTGTGGATGTGGCTCCAGAAGTGTTTGCCCAGTTGGCTTCTAAAGACGCGGGGGATTTGTATAAGCAATTTTCTGAAGATTTGATGCGGACAAGGGGAATCCGTTTGGTAAGGGAACTTGCCCAGAAGTTGTCAAAGACGTTGCCTGATGGGCATCCCGTTGTGGAACAGATTCAGAAAGATGGGTGGATGGGAACAGAAGTGGCTCAGTGGCTCAAACCGAGCGAGAAAAATTCCATGTTATTTGATCAGCTCAGCGGAGAGATCCGCGTGTTTCATCGAAGTCGCGGAAGGAATATTCTTCTTGATGTGTTTCCTGGAAATGGTGGTCCACCCAATGGCGTTGCTTGGGAACGCGGAATGCCGGCTCACGTCGCTGTTCGAACACCTGACGGAAATTATGCGTTTGACCGCGTTTTTGAAAAAAAGTCCCCATCTTGGCCAATGTCTTGGGTGGCTGATACGGCTCAGTTGCGTTGGGCGCAAGAGGGGGAGAATGTCGATTATTTGGATCAGGATGGGAAGTGGAGACGGTTGACCGGGGAAGATGCGGAGTTTGTCGTGTATGGAGCACCGCAAAAACCGTTCCAAGAGAAGGAGCGGTCGAGTCTGTACAAGGCGGCATCTCAACAGAAGCGAGATGGATCGATGAAGTATCCAATCCCATTCACAGCACAAGATGCGTTAGGAGCCAATGGACTTTTGCGAAACATCTGGGACATGAATGAATTTGGACCGCAGTCCATACGCATCACGGATCAGGAAGGTCAGATCATGTCGATCTATTTTCACTCAAATCCTAATGATGAAGACCCGCAGGTGTTTTTGGATTATTCTCACGGATGTGTACACATGAAACCGGATGATCTTACGTCGCTTGCGGGATATCTGAAACGCGGTTCGAAGATTCGTGTCTCTTCTTTTGAAGAAATTATTGCTACAGCGCAATTTGAAAAGCCCGGAACGTCGTCCGGGCCTACGGGAGGATAAGCATCCAGGTCTTCATCCCGTTTGGGAGAAGAGCACGGATTTCTTCCAGGTCGTGGTCATTGAGGGCGATGCACCCCCACGTCCAGTCCTGGGAGGACCCGCCGCCGTGGATGAGGATACTGCCGCCAAGAGGCGTGTCTTGCGGCGGTACCTTATCGTTTGTTTGCGCTCGCTCGATGCGATTGAGCGTCGTCTTGTCAATCCTGTGCGCCTTGTGCGCCTCTTGGGCATGGCGCACAGAAGGGTAGTGGATGAGGATGGCGTGGAAGAACGAGGACCACGGCTTGTCGCTGGTGCGGAACCAGCCTTCCGGTGTCCTACGATCTCCCTCTCGACGCTTGTCGAATGCCCCTGTCGACCGACCTTGTCGGTTGATCCCAAGGGCGATCTTCCAGCAGTCTGGTTCGCCACCAGCACGGTCATGGCGGATCGATCCGTCCTGGAAGAGCATCAGTCGCCTGTCACGCTTGAGGACCAGGATCAAGCGGTCGCTTTTGAGACGTGGATCGTTCGTTTGGTACAGCGAAGAAGACGGCAACTGCGCGATCTCTTGGATACATTCCACATGGGGAATGATTTGGATTTCCGGCTCGCCGACCTCGACGTTGCTGTGAACAATCTTGGTTGCGTTTCTTGCATCTAGGCGTTGGATCGAGGTCATGAAGACCACGATCATTCCACTCAGCATGGCAAGAATGACCAGGCTGTTAAGGAGCGTGGATTTCATTTGACCTCCAGAGTAAAAGAGCCGTTTATCGGACGGTCGATCATAACAAAATTCGCGGCTCTGTCAATGAATTCTGCACGTTCGATTGACAAAACCGTGTTTTTTTGATATTTTTGACCGTTCCGAAAGATTCTGACGTCCTTTAACTTTCAGAGGCGGTTACAACCGCCAAGGAGTTCTCATGCTCGAGTCCATGTATAACATGGTCCTCTTCGTCCTCGCCATTGTCGGCGCCCTCCGCGCTGGCTCGTGGGTGGTTGGACGCGGGTGGCAGTGGTACTGGAAGGCGGCCGCCATGGTGGTGGTCGCCGCTGCAGTGCTGGGATTCGCTCAGCAGATTCACAACGGGTCAAAGACCGACCTGCGGATCGTGACGGAGGTTCTCGCATCGCTGGGTGCCATTATGGCGCTGGAGTTCTCCTTCCGTCACGTCCGCGACAACCGCTGGCGAGCGGCTCTCGTCGCCATGGCTGGCGTGTTCCTCTTCGTCACCTGGACGGAGAGCATCGACCGATTCATGGGGACGATGAAGACCGTTCCATCAACGGTCTCGCCCCCGGTCTTGACCGCGGCTCCGACCTCGGTTTCGCGCGCCACCCCCACCCCTCGCAAGCCCACCCGTAAGGAGCTTTGCGACCAGGGGAGGATCGACTTCCAGTCCTGCCTGGAGTGGGGGTACAAGTAACCCCACTCCACGAGTCGTTTGCTCCCGACTTGACTGACCCGCCTCTAACGCAATGGAGGCGGGTCTTGTCATTACTTTGAATCACTAGTGTCCAATTAAATATGCCTATAAAAACGGCAGTTTCTGCGCTCGATCATCCTCAACCTGTAGATCGAACTCAGAAACCAACGTGTTTATGGGGGTTTTATCAAAAAGAGACACACTCATAATCTGTAGAATTTCGTACATACTTCGGTCGATGTTAAGCTGTTTTCTCATAATGGCGACAATGAGGTACAGATGGCCATACAGATTTGTGTCTTTACGGCGTTTGCTGAATACCCCCAGAATGACTTGATCTTCAAGTGTTGCTTGATCCACTTGAAAAAGAGTTCAATCTGCCAACGGTACTTATAGAGTGCGGCAACGGTTATCGCGTCTGTTGTGAAGTCATTGGTGAGGAACACGTACGTCTGATTCGTTTCATGGTCGTAGTATTTGACTCTACGCAGTTTTTCGGGATACAGCACCACCGTCTTTACACCAGTGAGTCGGACGATCTGGTCGCACCGCACGCCAGTTGTCTTGTCGACAGGGTTGGAGTACAGCCGACGATATGCCAGGTTATCCTTTGCACGGATGACAAAGAACGCCCCGGCACGATGAATCGTATACAATCTTGCAAAGTCGATGTAGCCACGATCCATGACATAGTGTGCGCCAACCTCGTAGTTGATCCGATCCAGAAAATGCACATCATGCACATTCCCGTTGGAAATATCGAAGAAAGAAGGGATATTTCCATGCGCATCCAGAGCCAGGTTGAGCTTCACCGCCGACTTGGTCGTACGGAAGTGCGCCCACGGAAAGACAGAGAGGCACAGGTCAATGGTCGTTGCGTCTACAATGTAAACGGCTCCATCAAGGTCGAGTGTGAACGTCGGATCGTTGATATAGAGCTTACGAGTTCGAACAATGAGCGTCTGGGCAAAGTCGCTCCAGATTCGCCAGTCGCGTTGTTCATTGGCGTGAGCAACGGTCGTGCGCACCAGAGATGTACGAAACCCGATGTGGTAAAGCTTCTCGCGATGCGCGTTCAAACAGATGATCGCGTCTCGCAAACTCTCACGACCCGCAAGCTGACCAAACGCCATGACCAGAAACTGATCCCAACACGAGAACCGCTTCATCCATCGATGACCGTGATGGCGCTCAACTCCTTGATTGAACTCATGGCGAATGACGGAATTCATGACCTGAGCAAAGACGTATTTTCCTTGATACATAGGAGTAATGAGCAAGAGTAACTGCTCAAGTATCCCATGATCTCAATTCAAGTCGAAAAATTCGTTTTGCTCAGTTCATGACCGTAAACATTGACCGAAATGTGCGTGAGAGTAATTTTTATTGGACACTAGTGACTTTGAATCACAAAACTCGCGATCTTTGCGTTCACGGGCGCCCGTCGACCCCACCTGCTCTCAGCAGGGGGCCACGGGCTCTGCCCGTGGGTGAATGCCCATGCGCGGAGGTACTTGGGAATACAGACAACGATAGGATAGGCTTAAGGTCGTATGCAAATACGACTCTC
>SCSL01000026.1 GCA_004298405.1 Patescibacteria group bacterium
AAAACGAGGTGATAGAACGTACCATCCAAGAGCTCATCAACGATTCTGACGCATTACAGAGGCTCGTTGGCTACCAATGGATTGTTGAACAATGTGTATAGGTTAATTGGGGATGGTATTCCTCGCACTGCTTGTTGGCGATGAGCTTGCCTTCCCATGCCGTGGTGATGAGCAACTTGAGCGTATCGAGCACAAAGACGCACTCGGCAATCTTTGCTATCTTCTTTTCTTTGTCGGTAAAATACGCCGCATAACTCAACTCTAAGAGGTCAAGGAATTTACTTTCAATTCTGGCGCCAATCGTAAAACGCGCACCCTTTGCAATATGCGGCGCAATGTTCATCCAAACCAAATATCCCTCTTTGACGCGTTGGAGAATCGACGCGCTTCCGGCACGAGAGAGAGAGAGAGAGAGAGAGAGAGAGAGAGAGAGGGCGCGGCTCCATAGTATGTATCAGGATATCATTTCCATCGAGAATTTGCTTGCCGCATGGCAGGAGTTTTTGTCCGGCAAAAGAAAACGTGATGATGTGGCTCTCTTCGGAGCGAATCTCATGGACAATCTCGTTGCATTGAATGATGATCTTGCTAGTAAATCCTATCGACACGGCGGATACCATGCTTTCAAAATCAACGATCCGAAGCCTAGGGATATTCACAAGGCCACGGTTCGTGATCGGCTTGTCCATCACGCAATTTACCGAATCCTCTATCCGCATTTTGATCGTAAATTCATCTTTGATTCGTACTCCTGTCGTCAGGAAAAGGGTACGCATCGCGCAATCAATCGCCTACAAGAATTTGCGGCACAAGCTTCCCGAAACCACACACGAACCGCATGGGTTTTAAAATGCGATATACGAAAGTTCTTTGCCAACATTAATCATGTGATTCTCCTCGACGTCATTAAGCGGCACGTCGATGACACGGATACCCTTTGGCTCCTTACGGAAGTAATCGGAAGCTTTCATACGGACGGTAAGCCAGGCATTGGTCTTCCGCTCGGTAACCTCACGAGCCAACTTTTGGTCAACATTTACATGAATGTTTTCGACCATTTCGTAAAGCGCAATCTGAAAGTGACGCATTATATCCGCTATGCCGATGACTTTGTTCTTCTGCATGAACGGAGAGAATATTTAGAGGATCTGCTCCCGCAGATTTCTGCATTTTTGGAGTCGCGATTACGCCTCGCACTGCATCCAAACAAGGTTTCCATCACCACAATCGCCTGCGGAGTTGATTTCTTGGGTTGGGTGCATTTCCCCACACACCGCGTGCTTCGAACGACGACGAAACGGAGAATGATGAGAAATCTTGGAGTCGGGAGCAAAGAGGAATCCGTGTCCTCATATCTTGGAATGCTGAGTCACGGGAATGCTCATATATTAGGTGAAGTCGTGCTATCTACGCTCAAAAAACCTCAAAAAATCCATAAGCTGGGAATACCCCTTCAAAATCTCCCAATGGTAAGGAAGCCCGAAAAAGACCAATAAAAGGACTTTACTTTGGGGTGTTTGTAAGCTATGATTTGGAAGTCTTAGGTTCAACCCACGCAAGGGTCATTTTGGCCTTTTACCGAATAGCGCGCATAGAGCGGCATCCGGTAAAACAATCCCTCTGCACTATTCGGTGCACGGGTTGGGCCTAAGACACCCCGGATGTCGCTTGTGTTTTTAGCGATCCGGTTGTCTTAACCCTCGCTATGAACATCACTGCTAAACCCTGTCGGATGCGCGACGTCATCGCTACCGACAGCTACTATTCCATCCCAGACTATCAACGCCCCTACGAATGGACGGCGGAAAACGTGGAGGACTTTTGGACGGATTTAACCAAGGCCTTTGAGCGCAAGGAAGACGGATACTTTTTAGATAAGCTCATCTTGGTCAATCGCGGGGACGGCAAGGATTTCGAGGTAGTCGATGGACGACAGCGTCTGACGACGACCATGATCCTCCTCGCGGTGCTCCGTGATTTTTTCTTTGAGCACGATCTACTCGAACGCGCCGAGGAGATTCAGAACACCTGCATCAAGCGCGGAAAGTATCGGCTTCAGGTTCGTCCCGAAGAACGCGCTTCATTTGAAGACCGTATCTTGAAGTCCGTCGGGATTCTGAAAGACGTCGCCAAGAGCAACCTGCCGGAAACATTCAAGATGGCCGTCACGGTTCTTAACCAGTTCATCGAAGAAAAATCCGAGGAGCTGAAATCAAAGAATGCCGAGATCGACATCGTTATCTATCTCGACGAGTTCTATCACTTTCTTCTCGACGAAGTAACGCTCATCGTGATGACAACAGATTCCGTTTCTTCCGCCTACACAATTTTTGAAGCCATCAACACACGCGGCAAAGATTTGGAAACGAAAGACCTTTTGAAGAACTTACTTATCCGACGCATCGAGGAAGAAGTGACGCACCACAATACTGAATATCCGACGGCGCAGAAGTCTTTCGACGACGAGAAGCGACGTTTCTTGGATACTTGGCTTGAGATTGAAAAAGTGAAGGTACCGACTGATGAGCTTTTGCGCCACCATCGCATCGCCGTCGTCGGCGACCGCTCGCGCAAGGATTTGTTCCGCGAAATCTCCGAAGACATTAAGAATGCCAATGCGACCACCGAGGCATTCATGGACGATTGGAAGCGGTCGGTCGATGCGTTCGTCGAACTCAAGGCCGGAACGTGGCACGGCGAACCATTGAACGGATCGGCGCAGAAGGCGTTGCTTCTTCTTTGGAACATCGGTCACGGTTATTGGATCCCCGTACTCATCGCCGCGTGGCGTGATGGCATTGACCGGGATCAGTCGCAGACACTGATTGAAGGACTTGAACGCTTCTGTGGCCTTTCGTTTGTCGCTGGCCACACTTCGCGCGGCGTCCTTTCGACGCTCCTCGCCTCCATCCGTGATATCAATGACAAACAGCCAGTCGAGAACGTACTCGCCCGCATCGAAGCGTTCCTACGGAAGAACCGTGTTTTCCGTGACGCGACGGAGAATCTACGGGATGACGTGTACCACGCGAGTTGGGGTAAGTACGCTTTGGCCAAGTACGAGTACACTCTTCTCGATGACTCCATCATTCGCGAGATTCCGTTTTCGCGAACCGTTCAGCTCGAGCACATCCTGCCGCAAACTATGACCGATCCCTCATGGACGGCATTGTTTACCGATGCCGAGCACGACGACCTCGTGAACACGCTCGGCAACGTCACGCTCCTTGCCGGAAGCATGAGCGAAGGACGGAAGTCTAAGAACCAATCTGCGTCGAACAAACCGTTCGCGGATAAAGTGAAGATCTACCGTGGCGAGACGAACAAGGATGGTCTCACTGCTTTCCGCATGACGCAGGAAGTAGCTGATTATGAATCGTGGACGCCGAGCGTCATCCGCGAGCGAACGGAAATTATTCTCTCAACCCTCATCGGCGCATGGAATGTGACCGCCGAAGACATGGATAGTCTGCCCGAGATCGTCACGTCTGATTCTGTAAAGTCGGCGGACGCCGATATTCTCACGAGCGATGACATCCGTTTCCGTCTTGAAGAGACACTCCAGCGCGAGAGCGATCTCACCCCGCGCTTTGTCGTTTTTCTCAAGGCACTTCTGTCCGAGGATCGCAGCTTTACCCAGGAGGAGCTTCGCGCTAACCTGTACGATAATGGCATTGGCAACGACCTCGGCCAGGCGGGACGTTATTTGAGC
>SCSL01000027.1 GCA_004298405.1 Patescibacteria group bacterium
GAGTCGTATTTGCATACGACCTTAAGCCTATCCTATCGTTGTCTGTATTCCCAAGTACCTCCGCGCATGGGCATTCACCCACGGGCAGAGCCCGTGGCCCCCTGCTGAGAGCAGGTGGAAGTCTTCTCCAGTGAGTGGAGAAACGGCGGAGACAAAGATAACGGTTTTCAAATGCTTGTTGGTGAGGGAGTACAGCACGTTCCCCCACAGGTGACCAGCTTCGCCTCATGTTGGACATGAGACCATAGCGCATCTCATCACTGAAATAAAGGGAGAATTCTTGTTTTTCTAACTCCATGATCACGTTCTTCAAGCCCCCTTTTTAAACGCCGCTTGGCGTTTTGTGTCTCCCAAGTAGGGATGGGGACGTGCGGACTTGTGAGAGAACCCTAGATCTCTCATACGATACCAGACTGTATTTTCTGGGATCTCAACCATAAAGTTCTTCAAAATCCACTCACGCATGAGCGGAACTGACCAGTACTGAGTGCCTTTCTTCACTTCTTTTGTGAGTGCCTCAAACATCTTTCCATCCCATTTAGGATTTCCCTCTGGTCGTCCACCTTTACTCATCTTGAGGGCATCCACACCCCCTGTGTTATAAGCCCTGACCCAGTTGCCGACCGTTTCTCGGTGGATGACGAACCGTTTTGCCACTTCTTTTTGTTTTCCTCCTGCTTTCAAGGCGAGCATAACCCGAATACGAGTTTTCTGCTCTTCATTGTCACAAGAAGCAACCACCCGTTCTAAACGGGCGACACTGTCACGTGGTTTTAAAAGAATTTTCTTTGCCATACCCACTTAGTATGACACAAAACAGAGAGAGTCGAAAGGTTAATAGTAGATGGTATTAACTCCTAAAATCCTTTGTTTCATCAAAATCAGACGACCGGAGACCTGACCCCAGCCTACGAACTTCCCTTTGCGAGCGTAAATCCCCAGATCGTTTTGGCGCCGTTCTCTTTTAACAAACGGGCAGCGGCATCCATGGTGGTTCCGCTTGTGAAAACGTCGTCGCAGAGTAAGACGTGATCGGGCACGACTATGCCAGGCATAAGCTCGAACACATGATCCATCTCTCCCACTCGCCGCTGTTCGTGTGATGTCTGCGACTGCTGAATGGTTTTTTGCTTTCGACGCACCAATGTCTCCACAGGCAGACCAAACAGCTCCCCCGCCCAAGTCGCCACCTGTTGCGCCTGATCAAATCCTCGAGACCGAAGTCGTGACTCGTGCAGTGGCACATGTGTCACCCAATAGGGGGCGAGCGGTGGAGACATCCGTGGTGTCGCGCGACGTAGACTTTTCACAAACACCTCCTCAACAGAACGATCTCCGTGGAATTTCCAGCTCTTGATGAGATCCTTTATAAGCGCGTTTCCGTATGGGACAAAATAGGAGAGCCCATCCAAATATCGATCCTCGCGACACTCTGCACACGTTCGTGGCGATCCGACTCGTCCACAAAAAGCACAGGACACCTGTGGGGGCACAGGTGTCCATTGATCCAGACACGCTTGGCACATCAGCGCTCCCTCGCGCCGACAGGCAACGCAAAATCGCGGGAACAGCGCTTCTACTGCCAGGTCGCGGAGTCGACTTTCCATGCATCCCCCTCCTTCACAAAAGTTAAAATGATATCTTGATACTTCACGGCAACATTTTGCGTCGATCCAATCGCTTCTTCCCGCTGAGTCGTGACTGTTACTTGAGCTGTCCCGACTGTCTCGTCTTTTTCATCAACCGTGACCGTGACAATGCTCGTCGAAACTCCGTAATACTCCTCTGGCACAACGCCTGTATCAATCACGGTGCGAAGCTCTGAGGCAAAAGAGATACTCGCCAGAGGCAGGACATCTTCCAGGTTGGCAAAATTTGCCTCATTTGAATAACTCCCGTACCGCGTGACAAATGTTTTTGAGAGCGACACAACGCCAGCCGATGTTGTGCGTGTTTCGCGCTCTTCTTCCAACTCTTGTTCAGAAATCGTCGGACGTGTGGGGATCACCTCTTGAACCTCTTCCACCGGCGCCACCTCTTCCACCGGCGCCACCTCATCGCCCCCAGAAAAAACAACCCACATAAGCCAGATGAGCAGTAAAAACAAAATCAGGAGGATAAGAGCAATGATCGTTAATCGTTTTCTTCGGGTCATCATAGAGAAGGGATGGGGGGTTCTTGCGCTTCTTGATCGACAGGAGATTCTTTCTTCGCGCGTTCTAATTCTAGCAGTTGTTGTGGATTCGTGGTCACAATCTGGTCCTCGGTATAAGACGCCACGACCTTAATGGCCGCATGCTTCGAGCCTGCAAAAAAGATCCCTTCCCCGACGCCTGACTCAAGTAAGAGATATTTTTCGCCGTCTGTCAGATGGAACGTCGTTTGCACCGCGTCGACAGCCGATGGCGCTTGCTTCATCAATAATTGTAGGGCCGAGTTGGTCACGATCGCCTGACCGTATTGACTGCGCAAGAAATCATTCACATCCTGTGTGATCGTGGTAACGCCTAAGTAATACTTTCTGGCGCGTTTCACAAGCGCGAAAATAAATTTCGCGGAATCCTCGTTTTGCATGAGCCACCACGCTTCATCCACCACCAAGATACGTTTTTTCCTTTCTGAACGTGTGACGTTCCAAATGTAGTTAATGATCGTGTAGATCGCCGTTGGGCGCAACTCGTCCTCCAAATCCCGCACGGAAAACACGACCAGTTGATTCTTCATTTCCACGTTTGTCGGTGAATCCAAAAGTCCAGAGAACGTCCCATCTGTATATTTCTGGAGTCGAGCCACAAGATCGGCAGAACCCTCCATGCCTTCCAGCACATCTTGGAAATCCGTCAATGTCGGAGGTTCCACATCCGCTAAACTCGGCAAGTCCGGCGTAATGTCTTTTTTCGCGTACGTTTCAATCAACGCCCGATCAAGAAGGGAGTCCTCGGCTGGAGTAAATCCAAGGTTTCCGGCTTCCCCAATGGGCTGGCCGATCATGATGCGCAACAAGCCCTTCAGCGTTATGACCGCCGAACGGATAATATCATCCACCTTCGTTCCCTCGCCAACAGTGCGCGGGAGATCAAAAGGGTTCACTTTGGCTTCTGAAGCAAGGGAGACGTTAATGAATGTCCCACCAACCGCATCAGACAAATCTTTGTACTCAGATTCCGGGTCAATGACGATCACGTCTGTTCCCATCATGAGCGAGCGCAAAATCTCAAGCTTAATCGCGTAGGACTTTCCAGCTCCAGAAGTCGCAAAAACCACGGAGTTCGCATTTTGCAAACTGAATCGATCAAACAGGATGAGCGAGTTGTTGTGTCGGTTGATCCCGTAGAGAATCCCGTTGTCCGATGTGAGATCAGAACTGATGAACGGGAACGAAGCCGCAATCGGACTTGTGTTCATGTTATAGCTAATCATCAACTCGTCATTCCCTAAGGGAACCGTGGAGTTGAATCCCTGCTCGGCTTGATAGAATCCGCTCTTGGTATAAATGAGTTTACTCCCAAACAATGATTCGACCTCTTCCGTGTATTTTTCAAGTTCCTGCTCACTCTTCGCATAAATGGAAACGTAAAACGAAAACTGAAAAAAATGTTCAATGCCTTGCGTCAGTGCGTCCCGTAGGGACTCAATGTCACGCAAGGCAGTCTCCGCGATCGGGTCACGTGGAGCGCCTTTCTCCGCGTCTCCTAATATCTTCGCTTCAAAAATTCCGACTTTTTTCTGAAGTTGTTTCAAAATAATGCTGGCTTTGAGCGGATAAAAAAACATGCCGACATCAAATGTTTTGTTCAGGTTGATGAGCGGAGATGACCATCCTAACCCAATATGGCGCGGATAGGTGATCACAAAAAGTGTCCTGACATACATTCCTGAAAGCAGAAGTAATGTCGGTTTCACCTCAAAAGAGGCCGGGGCAATGATGTCCTTTATCGTCACGACTCCACGACGGTAGATGCGTTCCTCTTCCAAAACCGTCCGCTCCTGCTCAACCTGTCCCACCCCCTCTTTGGCCTTCTGGATCTTTTTGGGCGGTGGAGTGGGCATGGCCTCTTTCATTTTTCCTATCTCAATTGCCATACTTATGTTTCAGAAACATGTGATGATTCTTCAAACTGTACCTCATGAACATCCGAAAGCTTTTGCGTGTCGAATACGTTTGGGTTGTACACGTTGTAGTAAAGCTCAATCAATCCTTGTGTATCCAATCGGGCGGAAGCAAGCCCCATACTGTCGAGTTGTCCTTGAATGAGCTCTCCTCTACGGGACAGCTGTTCAAGACGGTCGGCTAACTGCTTCTTATTAAGCTTTGCGGCGGCCGCGGGGGAGAGGGCTTCTGTAAATCGTGTCCAGAAGTTCTTCTTCTTGTTCGTCAACGGATCATACGGAACAACGACATAAAACATCTTCTGCATAATCTGCCCCAACTCCACCAGTTCCTTCACAAAATTCCTGTACTCCTCAATTTGTCCACGCAAAAGGTCATTTTGTATGGTGCGTTGTTGTTCTTGAAGACGATCCATGTAGGCGTCGATATTCATGCGACGCGATTGGATGACGATCTGTATGGGATATTCAAGTGAATTCAAAAATGTCATGTAGGCTTGGATGATCGCCTCCTGTTCATCATCAGACTTCAGCGCAAAGTTAATGCTTGAGACAAGAAAAACCGCCCGGACGGTCCCATCTTTCAGAAGCACCATGTCGTCTCGAATTTCCGCAATATCCAAAAACCGTTCGGTCGATGGTCCTGGTTTTGGTTTTGCGAGTTTCCTTGATTGCATACTACTCTTCAGGTTTATAGATCCCTCCGGTATTTACGACAAGCGTGAGTTCCTGAAGACGAGATGTCCCGGTAAATGCTTTACGAACAAATGGGATGGATGGAGTGGGAGGAGCGGTACTCATCAATTCTTTGAGTTCGGAATCCGAATACGCACGACTCCAAACGCGCAGACGAGGCTTCTTGAATGTTTGGATGAGATTGAGAAAAAAGTAGTGGAACGGCGCTCCGTTGATTCGAACAAAGGCCACAATGCCACCCATGACAATGAGAGGAATCCCAAAAAGAAGAAACTGTGTAAAGGAGAGGAGCCGAAACAAGATAAAGTCAACCAAGAAGACAACCATGAGGATAATAAACTGCCTTGCGGTGATAGGTCCGAAAATTCTGTCTTCCGCATCAATAAATTGTGGCACCACAAATTGATCAGGCATACATTCATCGAGGATTCTTTTCAGAGGCTCACACTCTTCTCAGGGGCTTTAGCCCCGACTGAGCTTCACGCCGCTAAAGCGGCTAAGAAAAACATGGGGATGTATCCATCTTATCAGAATCTCAGTTCGACGTTTAATTTCATCACCGCCTTTAGCTCCTCGTCCGTAAGCGTCTCCTCTCCTACCTTCCGTTTTTTTTCCAAAATTTCGGCAACAGACGTGCCAGTCAAGACCGCATCTCGCGTAATACTCACATAAAGCTGATTAAGCGGAGAGCTTCGCCACGCTTGGATGGCTGACACCTTCTTGTCGTACCCCTGCTCTTCCATGAGGTCTGCCTTATCTTGTACTTTTGTTGCGGCCTGCAGAGCGTCTTTGGAAAGACGGCGGAAATCCGTAAGCGTGAGCGACCGCAATTCATCGATGGGACCTGAGAGACGCTTTTCAAATGTCACTTCCTGCATGCTTGCAACCGTTTTGGGTCGTGCTGGCACTGTTGACTCCCGTGCTGATAAGACAGCAGACTTCACTTTCGACGCATCAATTTTTCCTTCCCGTGCGAGTTGATCATGATGGGCTGAAATCGCCACGCTTGTGCGCGACACAGACGGTGAAACGGGTGAAATATGTTCCGCAGGAACTTTTCCAGTGAGTTCAACATAGCGTTTAGTGAGAAGTGTCTCCTCTTTTTTTTCGAGTTCCAACTTATCTGGAAGAGTCGCACGTTTCCCGACGCGTTTCCTCTGCTCCTCTTGGCTCACATTCCCCTGATGCGCGGCCACGCGTCCCTCAATCATGGCGAGCATATCAGAAAGACGGCGTCCGGAAACACCGAGTCCTCCATTCTCAACAGGCTTTTCTAGCTGTGCACGTGTTTGCTCGGGCGTACGGACATCTCGCACACGGGACTCAACAAGCTTCTCACAACGCTCACGCAACGGTTGATCCTCGAACTGAAATGCCGGATTTGTACAGATCTCTTTCACGATCCCCGAAATATCAAACACGTCTTTGGTTTGGAGGATCGCGGCTTTTTTTTGTTTGATGTCCTCAAGTTCCTCTTGAAGTTTCTGATCCTCTCCACGCAACTCAGACAATGCAAATGGCAAATCGTTCTCAATCGGCGCCAGCACGCGCTGTGCCACTGATGCGGCAATCTGACCTGCTGTCTGCCGTGAAATTCCATACTCCTTGGAGAGCGCATCCAAAAAATCAACAGGTGTCACTTCCCCTTCAACGAGCCGACGGACGTATAGATCGATCACAAACTCATCGCCCACGGTTAATTTAAACGGCGACAAAATCTCTCGATACAAATCGTAGGTTTCTGTCTGATCCAAATACGCGTCAATGCGTTGCTGGACAGTCTGAGAGCTTGACGTTGAAACCTCCATAGGCTATCGGCTATTTCTTAGCTCTTCTAGTTTCTTCTTTGCTTCCTCAAGTCGTTGAGCCTGTCTTTTAAGCGCTTCATGTTCTTTTTGTTTTTCTTTGACAACGTTCAACCATTCTTGTCCACCAGCCCGTTCGATTATCTGTCCCACTTCTGCCTCAAGAGATTTAATGGCGTCATTGGATTGAATCTGTTCCTGACCCCGTGCCGTGACCGCAGTGAAATTTGCCTGAGCCTTGTTTACCGCTTCTTGGGCACGCTTCTTTTCCTCGGGCTTTCTCGCCGCATCAAGTCGCCCTTGTGCATCCATCACTGCCCGATGTGCTTTCTGACTGACTGCTTCAACGGACTTACTAATACTTCGTCGGATGTCCTCAATTTGTTTTTGTTTATCTGCGATATCCTTCTCTGTTCCACGTAATGCATTAAGTTCGCCATCCAGAACTGCGACTGCATTATCAGCCTCTGTCTTTTGCTTATCCATTTCACCCATCGCGGCCTCAATGCGAGCCCTGCTAGACCCCCTGAAATTTGCATCCACATACTCCTGCGCCCCCTCACCCTGTTTCGGTGCCGACGGCAAGCCGAATCCATGAGTTGCTTCCATGCCTGCACGTGTAGTATCAAACATGCTCAATGTATCTCTCGCTTGTGGATTTCCACCCCGGCTCATCCTATCCGCGGCCGCGCGCATACGATCCATCGAGAGCGCCATCCCTTGGCGATCCTGTTCTGTTGTTCCTGCACCAGTATACTTGGCTTGTATCTGATCAATAACCGCCTGGGCACTTTGCGGGTCATTGTGTTCAAGGGCGGCTCTAAACTGTTCTTCCATCTGTGAACCCATCTCAAGCTTCGCAGCGTCTGTTGCTCTCACAACGGCTCCCTGCGCTTCCACCCCGTATTTTCCAGCACGCGCCGCTTCAAGGGCATTCATGTACACAATCTTGCCATCCTTATCTCTTTCCTTTTCAAAGTTCGTCTTAATTTGCCCTGCACGATCTTGCACATCCTTATTTCCCCATGCGCCAGCAGTCAATCCGTTTGCATCGTCTGCATCCTTAAGATTACGTCTCATCCACTCAGCCTTCTGCCCCATGTCCATTCCGCTCACTGCAAAGTCGGCATTGGCTTTCTCAAATCCTGTGATGTTTGCCATCTTCTCCGCATCTGTTTCAGCCATGTCTTTATACTTGGCTCCATGCCTTTTCCAAAGCGCTTCGACCTTGTCGCGGCCGAGGTCTTTTTGCAAACGTTTGTCTGCCATCATGGCCTCAAAAAGAGCGATATCCTGAGCCTGTCCCTTGGCAGAAGAAGGAGGATTCGCCAGGTTATCCAAAATCCGCTGTTGCGTCCATTGACGCCCCTTATTTTTCAAAGCTTCTTTCTCCTGATTTACCTCCTCAAATCGTCTCGCACGCGTTGCTTGAGCCACATCCTGCTGTTTCCCACGAGCCCATTTCCCGACAAATGTACTGCCTCCCGCCTTACCGATCATACCCCACGTCGCACCACGCACAGCCGCGCTCGCGCGACGCGGAGCGGTCACAATGCTCGCCGGCAGAACCCGTCTTGCCGCGCCTTTTGCAAGACCACCAGCGGCAACGGTACCCCTGACACCCGCTTTCAAACCAAGAGATCCTGCTTTCAGACCCAATCCACCGGTGATGGCAGGGATGCTCTTGGCAACACCCACGGCTTTGCCGGCAAATTTGCCGCTAAACTCTGTCGAACAAAATTGTGTCGCAACCTTAAACCCAACAAACAACATGGCCATGCCGATGAGAAAACTCAAGAAATTACTCAACTCCAAAATAGAGGAAGCAAAGTCGGAATTATTTGAACCTGTCGTCACGTCAAAATGGGACTGCTCCGCGATATTTCCTGCCCCGGCAACCGCAAGCGTCAACCAAAGAAAAAAAGCTAGAATGGGTCCAATCCCAACCAAGCACTTAAACTCTTTCCACCAATCATCAAAGGCGCTTGACTTAATAACCCCCTCTGCTCCTTTCATGAACCAGGCAAGCGGAGCAATGACGACCAAGACCCACAGCATCACTATGCGAAACAAAAGGATCGCCAACAAGATAATTAACGTCGCAAATACCCAAAACACGAGCACTACAGAAATAACGCCCGTCGCGAAAAAATTAAAAGCGTTATTTGCCCCTTCTGCCGTATTTGTCTCAATCCCCTTGAGAACGGAAGAATTTGGACTCGCGGCATAAATCTGATTGAGACCTAGTAATTGAATGAAATTTCCAGCGGCAATCTCACGCAATGCATTAGCAAACGTGAGCATGATCACTTGGCCAAAATCGATCATAATGCCACAAAGTGTTTTGGAAAAATTGATCACGACCGCCATGATAAGCAGGCGGGGAACCTGTTCTTGCCACTTGAACCGCTGGATGCCAAAAATGGTTCCAAAGGCGATGATGATGAGCACGACCACGAAAAACATGTTTACGGTGTCGCGCACAATCGCCCATCCGTTCTTCACAACCGGATTGTCGACAAAATGGTTGAACGTTATGATCGGTACCATTGCGTTAATGAGCAGGACAATTCCACGCGTGATGGCCGCGGCTACGGAAAATGCAATGTTTGCTAACCACTGAAGCATTGAATCGAAGTTCAGACCGGCATGGACGGGTGTCGGACGAAACAAAAGAGTGACAATCAATATAAAAAACCCAACACGGACGCGCTTGGTTGCGAGATTCTTTATGCGACTCGAAAGCCAGCGGTTTAGGGCGTAGAGTCGAAGGACAAACTTCAACATAACTGATGAAAGTATAGCACGAAAACACCTCTCGGACGCGGGGAAATGGGGATAAGAATTGACTCAAATTACTTTTCTTAGGGGCTTCAGCCCCGTGATTCTTCTTAGGGACTTCAGTCCCGTCCGAAACGCCACTAAAGTGGCTGTGAAGAATTCCCTCTTAACTTCTTCTCAATTCTTCTTAGGGACTTTAATCCCGTGATTCTTCTTAGGGGCTTCAGCCCGTCCGGAACGCCGCTAAAGCGGCTAAGAAGATGGGGAGATGAAAGCTGAGAGTCCTGTCAGTTATCTAACCGAAAAGTCAGCATCCTCCAGAGCAATAGTGGAATGAACCATCTCCTGTGCAGAAATCCTCCCAACCTGTTCAACTAACAACGAGAACGACGAAAACGGCCAGATAAGTAAGGCATCAAATGTCTTGACTTCTCCATGCTTTATTGGGTTACCAACCACATACCCTGCAACTCGATCCAAAAGTTCTTCCGTCGCATGAACATACACATGATATTCTCCCCAAATGGAAGTAGGGCGATCCAGATGAAGCTGGAATGATGTTCCCCCGTGAATGAAGTGCAGTAATTTTGGAATCACCGCACCTTCATGAACGTATATCAGGATATGATAGTGATCCGACATAATTGAAAAGTGATACTTGTTGATGCTAAATTTTCGGAATGCGGTCTGTAACTTTTCAAGAAGAACACCTCGAAATTCGAGTCTATGAAAAATTGGTTCATGATCGTTCGTTGGAACCGTAATGAAGTACCAAACATGATCGAGAAAAAATCTTGCCATAGATCTGACGCCACTAAAGTGGCTTTGAAGAATGAGTTAAGGAATAATGATTGTTCTTAGAGCCATACTCTTCTTAGGGACTTTAGTCCCGTCACGTCGCTCGCGAGCGACGTTACCCGTCCGGAACGCCGCTAAAGCGGCTAAGAAGAACGTAAGATGAGGAAGAACGTAAGATGAGAATGAAAACCCTCGACTGTGTGTCGAGGGTGTGAGTCGTCGTTGTCTAGTAGACAGCGCCTTCTGAGATCGAGCTTGTCGAGCCAAACCACAGCAAGGCACTGCAACCCAGGCTGGTGTCGCCCTCGTTGCCAGGACTCCAGGTGACGAGATCGTTCTCGTCCCACGAGTCGCTGTCCAGAGTGATGTCCACCGCGACCCCGTATTCGAGGTAGGCAGTCGCGTAATGGCCGTAGCAGTACCAGTCATCGTTCGCGCCGTTTCCGTCGCTGTCGACGTTGACGTTGAGGCGCACGCCCAGAAGACCTGAGTAATCCGCCTCGTCGCTCCAGCTTACTTCGTCATCATCTTCCACGTACGTCGTAGCGAGCCAGTAGTCGCCAAGGCTCGAAATGGCGAAGATCGGCTGAACCGTGAGTGCGAGCGCGGGATAATTCGCCGGATAATCGACCTCGACCGTGAGCATGCTTTCGTCCCTTGTCTCTTCCTCTTCCTGTTCTTCTTCCTCTTCTTCCTCGTCTTCCTCGTCTTCTACTTCCTCTTCCTCATCTTCCTCCTCTTGGTCTTCTTGATCTTCCTCGTCCTCTACGTCCTCCTCATCTTCTTCTTCCTCCTGCTCCTCTTCCTCCTCTTCTTCATCCGTACTCGATCCACCTCCCTCACCAGGAGCATCACTGAGTTCCAGTCCCCCACCGCACGTCGTGATAGCCTCGAAGTCCAAGCACATCTGATCCGTGGCGCAATTGCCGAC
Source organism: Patescibacteria group bacterium (assembly GCA_004298405.1). GTDB lineage: Bacteria > Patescibacteriota > Patescibacteriia > UBA9934 > GWF2-40-263 > UBA12478. Next base: position 11,122 of record SCSL01000027.1, read on the forward strand.
CTCATGGAGTTCATTCACGGTACCAGCCTCCACGGTCAGGATGTCTCGCGGATAAAAGTTCTGGAGCAGGTACACGTCCCATGTCTTGATCGGGAGCGCAAACCCGTTGGAGATGACGTAGACGTCAGAGGCATCCTCTTCCTTCACAAGCGTCCCATCACGCAGACCGACGTAGTTGGATGAAGCCGGCCAGTTGGTCATGTAGGAACTGCTGTCGCTGTAGGTACCGGGACGGTTGCTCGACGTGTAATCGAGCCCCCAGGAGGTCATGACGTCCTCCCAACCCGCGTCGCGCACGAGAGCGCGATACCGACCTGAGTCACTCGCATCGCCAACAATGAGCCAAAGGTCGTCGTCCGAGTCCAGCGCCGCATCCACGAGCGTCTCGCCCACGATGTCTTCCCCTTGCCCATAGCAAGCAAGCTCAGACTCAGAGACGAGCGTAACGTCGTTGAAGTCGTACGCGAGTCCCCAGAAGGTGGACTCGTTTTCGATCCAGCGAGTCTCCCCGTCCTCAAGCACGTACACACGGGCATTGTCGGGAGTCATGATGAGCGTCCCATCGGGATGCCAGAGGTTGGTCGCGAGGTCGGACTCATAGAAGTCGCCGTCCTGAGGATCGCCTTGACTGCGGATCCCACAGGAGAACTCCTCGGAGTTGATCATGGCCATACCCGTTCCATCGCTCTGATTGGCCGCCCGATAGGTCGTCGGAATCGACGTGCCGTTCTCGGCCTTTTCACCGGCATCACCTTCGTGCAAGCCGATGTGGACGTGGTCGCCCGTCGCATTGCCGGTCCTGCCCTCGTAGCCCAAGAGCTGTCCGACCGTCACCTCCTGCGCATCCTGGATGAAGATGTCCGAGAGGTGCGCGATGACAACGTAGGTCCCGTTGCCCAGGTCGATGTTGATGTGGTAGCCGAAATTCGAGCTCGCCGACTCCATGTGGACTCGCGCGATCCCCGACACCGAGGCAGAGACCTCCTCATCGGCGTCGTTGTTCGTATCCAGATCGAGATCGAACTGGGTCGACACATCCGTGTGGCTGTGGATGCCGTGAGCCCCCTGCGTGCACATCTTTTCGATACCCGCCGCAAAGGGCATCTCGATGACCAAGCCACCGCCGCCCTGCTCGTCCCAGCTCTCCTCCTCGGAGGTAGGGATGAACCCCACTCCACAACTGGTGAGGGTGAGCCCCGTGAAAAAGTACAGCGGCACACAATGATTGAGGGACATGACTTACTCCTTGTCGCACTGGTCGTTGACGGGTCGGTGCCTGAATGGTCAACCTTCCCGGGCGACGCGCCAGATCTTGCGCATCGACCCGTGTAGGTCCACCTCTCTGCTCTCCTGTCCCCCTCAGCAGGAGAATATTTTGGAACGGATCTTTTCCTGATGACCCCGTCGTGGTTTTCGACAAACGGCTTCTATCACGGGTGTTTGTCTAGACCCTCGAGAGAGTGACTAGGATGTGATCTATCTTTACAACATCAAAAAACCGTCTGGAGGTCAAACGGTTTTTTGCTAAATTTAGTGACTTTTTTGTACACGTCTATTTTACAGTCCACGGTCGATGAACAGCTTTTTGTCTCATGCGTATTCTTTTTTCTGTTCACTGACAACAACCAGATAACAGTGTGCGTAACCGATTCTATTTCATGCGTTTTTGAAGACGGTCTTTTCCAACCCATGCTTGCAACACGTCAGGAACCATCACAGACCCGTCCGCTTGCTGATAATTTTCCATGATGGCAACAACCAAGCGACCGATCGCAAACGCGGTTCCGTTGAGCGCGTGCGCGAGCATATTTTTCCCCTCAAGTTTTACACGCGTGTTCAGGCGTCGTGTCTGGAAATCTGTTGTGTTGGACGTGGAACTTGTCTCTCGGTAGGTCTTCTGCGATGGGATCCATGTTTCGATGTCATACGTGCGCGCGCTTGGCGCTCCGGTATCTCCACTACAAAGTTTCATCACGCGATGAGGGAGCTTGAGCCCTTGCATGAGACGCTCCTGAATCGAAAGCAAAAGATGATGTTCCTCATCTGACCGTTCCGGCGTTGTGAAACTAAACATCTCAACCTTATCAAACTGATGCACACGAATAATTCCGCGCGTATCTTTCCCATAAGACCCCGCCTCGCGTCGGTAACAGGGAGAAAACCCGAGATATCTCAGGGGAATAGTATCTCCATCGATAATCTCATTCATGAGCATGGGTCCAATGGACTGTTCGCTTGTCCCTATCAAAACAAGATCGTCGTTTTTTAGATGGTAAATCTCCTCCTCCCCACCGTGCTCAAGGTACCCCATCGCACTCATAGCCGCCGTGGAAATCATGTGCGGCGGGATGACGGGAACGAATCCTTCTTTGAGCGTTACCTGCAGAGCATACTGGACGAGAGCAAACTCTAAGAGCACCGCATCGCCTTTGAGGTACGCAAACCGCGTACCAGAAACTTTCGCGGCTCGATCCATGTCGATCACATCAAGCTCCATGCCAAGATCAAGATGATCTTTTGGCTCAAATTCAAACGTGGTTGGTTCACCGAATGTGCGAACAAGCTCATTGCTTGTTTCGTCTTTCCCCGCCGGCACGTCCTCACGCAGAATATTTGGGTAGCGTTTCAGTTCAATGGCAAAGTCGACTTCAACCTGGGCGAGTTCAGCTTCTTTTTCTTTTACCTGATCTTTGATCCCTTTTCCCTCTTCCACCAGCGCCTTGCGCTCGTCTTGGGAAGTAACAGAAGGGATCCTCGACGCAATTTCATTGCCTCTGGTGCGCAGTTCCTGAACACCTTCGATCAACCCAACACGCTTCTCGTATAAATGGATCGCGACTTGTGGGTCAAGAGATTTCCCACGATTTTGATTGTTTTGTGCCACGCGTTCGGGCTCCTCCAAAAGACGTTTGATATCGATCATATGCAGGATATGATGCCTCATTCACAAAAAAAACAGAAGACCCCCACGCGGGGGTCTTTGTTTAGAAACCAGATTCGCCGGCATCCATTCCTCCAAGGAGGTCATCGACGTCGTCTGCCAAGTCTTCCAATTCGGCTGTTGATTCTGTATTTGTCTCTACCTCATTTTGAGATTCATCTGCCTCTTCTTGAACTGTTTCCTCATCTTCCTCTTCGTTCAATTCATCTTCCTGATCCTGTCCGCGATCGTAGGGTCTGCGTGTAGGAGCAGATGGAGCCGCTTGATCGGAAGATTCTTGCGTCGTTACATCGGTTTGTGCGGAAGCACATCCGGCTCCCAAAAGGACGAGAGCAAGAAACGCCGAAAGGAAGATTGAAGATGTTCTCATACGTTATTCTTTGATCGTCGAAAGGATTTCATCAATGTGGGTCTTTATGGTTGTACGCAAGTCGCGAATGGCTGTCACGTTTGCACGAAGCGCTTCAAATAAAGACTTTGCATTGGTAACTTGGCTTCGATATTCTTCAGCTGTCATGGTCTCACAATCCGACTGCATCATCACGCTTAGATTATCCTGGACGGCCTGGTAATCCGCTTCCAGTTCGTTCATGTAGGTCGATAATGTCTGCATGTCAGATGAAAGAACCGAAGTGTCAGCGCCTAGCTCGTTTGCTTTGGTGATAAACGCCTCAAGCTTCTCAATGGTAGCAGAAATTCGAGATGCATTATCGGCATTGCGCGTCTGGTTAGCATCATAGCGCTCTTTTGATGTTTCGACCATTGCCTCACAGCGGGCAACGGGGTCAACGGAACCTGATGGAGCCTGTTCTTGAGCGAACACAGAAGCGGATGGGACGAATACAACGCCCAGAACCGCTAAAAGAAGAAATTTCTTCATAGGATGAAAAATAAAGATTTACATTCTGTTTTTCATAACCCAGAGCCCTAAAAAGGTAACACGAAAAGCAGAAAATGGGGAGTGAATTCCTAACGAATGACTTGAGCGGCGGAACGCGCCTCTAAACTTGGGTTGAACTCAAGAGAGTCGAGAATTATCTGTTCTTCTGTTTTTTCATCCAGAGGAATCCAAATGTCAACAAAATATCGACGGTCTTCCCCTTGAATCTCAGACGTAAGAACTCGTTGCGTGTCTTGCCCTTCTGCCACAACCGCATGAACGTCAAAGGTGTATCCACCGACATCCGTCGTCGAGCCAGCATCTAAAAAATCAAAATCGCTTGCAAGCCAATCTTGATAGGCGATGGATTCCCCTTCAAACGTCTCGGCAATTTCAACCGAAATCACCACGGATACTCCCAACGGAGATTCGATGACAATCGCGCTCCCATCTCCCCCGTCTCTTTGAACAACACTCCAATCTGATGGGGCAGAAAACATGAGAAGGTTATTGCTCATGACATACGACGTCGTCGAAATAGGGGCGGGTGCGGACGTCTCAACTGATCTCACATCAACGACAGATGGAGGGGCTGAGGGAGCACAGCCCGCGCCCAATAGGATGAGCGGGCTCAAGATGAGGGGGGAAAATTTCATAAAGCTCAGGATAAGAGAAAGAGAGATTTAACCATAGCCACGATGGAAGAAAGCGTCAAAGGGAAAACTATCCACACCTCATCCACAGATTTGTTAAAAATGCTTGAAATTGAAGCTTTTTCCAAACTTGACTATTGACAAAAGTCTCTAAAAGAGGCCTTATATAAGTAGGAAGTTGTTCTTTGCCCCCAAAGAAGGGGGCTCCAACAACCAACCCGCTACTCCGTCGACTCGGAGAACGGGGCACTGGAGTTCAAAATGACCCGCTACATGCTGGCCATCCTCTCCCTGCTCCTCGCCTTCGCGACGGGGTGCGGGGAACCGTCCAACTGCACCGACTGCGGTGACGACGACGCGACCGTCGACTCCAACGACTTCTCCGCGACGCTCCGCAGCGTCGCTCCGTACGGGTGGGTCGGGGATCACTACATCTACCCCGTCAATGAGACCCTGCCCGACGCGGACTGCGTGGACGCGGTCGAGTGCGACGTCGACGTGGAGGAGCTCGACCAGAGGGTGAGGCTCTCGGCCTGGAACTTCTCCTGCGTCCCGCAGGAGGTCAACCTCAACGACGGCGAGACCGTCGACATCGACTGGACCTGGGAAGGTGCCTGCTCGGTGGTGCCCGATGGGGTCTACAGCGGATACGACGTCCGCACGGACATCCTGGATGTCATCAACGGATTCGATCAGATGACAATCTCGATCGAGTCCTGGTACGCAGTCATCACCGGCAACGAGTTCCTCTACGACGGAGGAGGATACTACCTCGAAGGAACCGTCTCCGACGACCTCACGACCATCGAATTCTCCGCCATCTCCGGAACTGGCAGCGAGTTCGGAGGTACCATCACGTTGGAGGAATAGCCTCTACAACCCGTCTTCGGACGACGTGCGACTCTTTCACCAGAGTCGCTATTTCTTTTACAAGCCGGTCCGGATGGTTACGTGTTTACAAAAGACGAGCCTTAGAAGCTCGTCTTTTGTGTATCTATTCAGCCAGGATGTATACAGCTCCATCGTAGTTAATCCAAGGATTGACTGTGCCACCATTGACGTCATCACAACTTGGTGAATTTCCCTCCGACGGACAATTCTCGATATTACACTCATCTTGACTCGTACCATCAGCCAAGACACCCGTATAACATCCTTCTGTGCCATCGTTATCATTTAGATCACCATCCTTTGTGTCACAGAACCCCGTACACCATCCCCAGTTGTCCATCACGTGGACGCGTGGCTGGAATACACAGGAACTGCCTTCAACACAAGGCGAGTTGGTCAACCTCCCATCTTCATCAAAGATACATATTCGACCACTAAGTTGTTGCAAACGTCCGACTGTACACGTGTAATCGTGTGTGAAAGCAATGTAGGAACTACTACACGCATCAGGAGAATCACCGAACTCTGTCGCAGTATCGCTACATTCTTCCTCATCAGACGTCGGATCTAACCCACGATGGTTCTTGTAGAAGTTATCCCTGGCAATAGAGCCGCTATAGGAACCAAACGGCCAAGGATTCTCAGCGCCACCTGTTCCAGCCACGTTATCCCCCCAGTCAACGATCACACGTCGAATCGGCATTTGCTCTGAATCTGCGTACGCATAGAAACTGACCGTCACACGTTTAGATCCCTCACCTTCGATATCCTCACTGTCCGTCTCGTTTACCGAGAATTTCCCTTCAACGCCCTCATAGCAGAGCGTTCCCTCGCAGTCCCCAATGGAAAGGATCTGTGGAACATGCTTCTCGGGATTACTCTGCGCCGTTGCGCGCGTATCCCATCCCCATTCTTCAAAATCCCCAAGAGCCTGACCATCCACACCCAACAAGGTCCAGGTTCCATACACATCGTCCTCTTCCATGTGGTCATCTAAATCTGCTAGATCATAATCAGCCACGTCATCATACCCGTCCTCATACACCGCAATTCCATAAATCCTTCCGAATAATTGCGAGAGCCGGGCAATGGCATCGTATGCATCTTCCTGTGTTAGATCAAGGTGAGATGATACTCCCTCGTCACCAGCTACGCAACTATAATTACCTGTGGTGAGGTATGCTTGACAAACGTTAGGAGTACAGTCGGCTCCACTATCTTGTCCACATACCTGTCCGTCATAGGGTCCGCCATCACAAATTCCTACACAATCTCCGCCCGCATTTTCACAAAGATAGTCGTTATCATCGACCGAACAAACGATTCCATCTTCATCGCCACCGGAGCACGATGCATTGGCACAAGAAATCTCTCTATTGTTGCTATGATCCCAATTGCATTCATTATCTGCCACTTCGCAATCGCAGTTTTGTTGATCCTTACACCAGGTGCTATTAACCTCTTGATCTACTATCAAAGAAAACTCCATGTAGGCTCGGGCATCCTCTCCTAAGTTGGAGCTCAATTCATATTGCACGGGTGCTGCTACTAATGCTGGACAAGATAAATCTGCATTAGGAATGACTTGTGAGAATAAAATGGGCTCCGTACACATCACAATCTTATGCGCATACGGGTCAGGGAGCGATTGAAGTATTTCATAGTCTATGGCCGCGCCAAACGGCTCGGTCAATGTCTCAAACTCATAGCCGAAGTGCTGATCACCCCCAAAATTGAACCCGGGATCGGCGGTTTCCCAAAGCCGATCCGTCCAAGCGGCATTATAGGTGCTAAACGGAAGTATGTCTTCATTACTCTCCTCAAGATCAAGCGACTTCTCAGAAACCTTCACAACTGTGCTGCAGATAGACGAGGGCATATAGTTCCAGGTCATTTCACGATATCCTTGGCTCCCTAGGTTCTCCGGAAAAAGCTCTGATATTTCTTGTTTCGGTTTGACATACTCTGTGATGTTCTTAGTCACTCCTCTCACCCAACAATCATCGTAGTAATCCCGGGCGTTCAGGAAATCGTCTGACTTCATAACATAAATTTGAATATGTGGCGCGTCAGTACCCCAATTATCTTCATAATTACCGATTGATCCTGTATTAAGCGAGTAGGCTGTGTCATAATAGTCGCCATCGTCATTAAGGTCGTTGTTAAAACCGATACCATCAAGTGGTGCTGCGTCCAGTTCATCGGGTGTCAAACAAGCATCACCTTCCTCACCCCCACCATCACTGGCGTTCTTATAGGAAAGAAACGGCACACAGAAGAACGGACAATCGTTATCCGTATTCTGTACGCATTGTTTATCTCCATTATTATCGTATGACTCATTTCCACATCCTGTCATAACCGCAAAATATCCTTGAGGACACCAAACGCCAGCCACACAGTCATCCTTAGCGTTGTTACTGTTATTTGCCTCTTCTTTAAAATCTAACCAATCGATATCGTTACATTCAATGTCCTGCGTTTCCGCGCAAGCTATCCCGGTCGTGCCGATGTCATATCCAATATCTACATCCGCGCAGTAATACGTATTTTGCGGTGCGTATCCTGCCGATGTGTACTTGGCGTAGAGATCAGTCGCTCCTGTAAGTTGATCCACGGGAAGCCAGCTCAAACACGCTTGATCTTCTGCCGCGGAAGATCCGAGTGTCTGAATGGACGTGTCTTTTTCAATACAGTACCCGTTCCATCCGTACACGGAGTCAACCCGACTCACAAATGAGCAGATTCCGGATTGTGTCGTTACTCCACCATCTGTAAAAGAACAATCATCGTCATTCAGACAAGGAATCCCATTCACTGGTCCGCCTGAACAAACACCTTTTGGCACTTCCTCAATCGTCCTTCCAAGTTCAAAGTACCGATATGATGTTCCATCCCCATACTCAGCTTTATTGTAGGAACAACTGCAGTTCACAACATTTCCATTTTCATCCAATGCACACACCGTCGAATCCTGGAATCCATTTACATACGTATAAGGGAGAGCAGCCTGTGTGCTGAGACCCTCTGTTGAAACAGCGGTGTCTATTTGAATGGATCCTGGAGCATTTCCATCCGGACCCATCAGATCTAGGCCGCTTCCGTCGCTATATTCGATCCAGTAATCCACCACATCTGCCGGGAACGGCGAGTCAATTTCTGGGTAGGCACGGCAGGATTGCTCACGCGCATTGTCCACTTCCAGCCGATCAGCGTAACCGTCTCCGTTTACGTCTCGGATATCCGCAAGGCAACGGTTGTTGAAGCATGACCCGATGGTTGAGGTCGCTGAAGGCACGCAGGTACGCGTGGAAGAATCCTCAACGCACGCATCGCGGTTTGCGTTGTCCGCGGTCGTCAACTCATCCACACACACAAACTGCACAGGATCGCAGATATTTGTTAGGACACCAGATGACGAGGTCACGCCAGAACAATCTTCATTGATGCTATTGACATTTAGATCCGGATTACACGAACAGTCTTCATTCACGCAATTTTCTGTGCCTGTTGCCTGCAAGTACCCGATAATACAAGACTCAGTACCAGAACAGTCATTGTCGCTCACGCAGGCGGTTGCGCTGTCTTCACAATGTCCTACCACGCACGATCCGCCGTTTCCATCTCCTGATTCCGCCGAGTCGCAAGGACCGGCATTGTATACCAGCCGGTAATCCTCCTTCCCTGAATTTTCACAGGCAAAATAACACTGCCCGCTGACCGCATCGCAAAGACCAGAGCCATGATCTCCCGTACAATCCACATCCGATGAACAGCTGGTCGTAGAATCCGTTGGACAATCAGCATACATACCGCACGCGAGCGGAAGGCTAGGATCCCCCACTTGCGCAAACGCCTGGGCATCGAGTGTCGTTCCGTTTTTGTCCACACACACGGACTGGGCGGCAATGTTGTATTGGTCGTACAGATCAATGGGGAGCTGATTGGGGATGGCGTTTCCAGAATATTCATACCCTGTCCAACTTACGTCACGGCTGGAGTACTGATACGCGGAAAGAATCGTCGGATCATTCTCCTCCCATTGCGAACAGATGCCGCGGTCACCCTGTTGTTGCCCTTCCACGCATAAATTGATGGAGTCACAAATCGTGTCGTACATGTTGGTTTGCGTATTCCAACTTGTTCGGGAACTTTCGCACGCCAACCATGCCGCACAACTTCGGTCGCGGTTCACTTTGAGGACTTCATTCGTGTCGTCCTGCAAGGCGTACTGGTCATCAACATCCATGCAGGTTCCTGTCACATCCTCTCCCTTGTACGTTGTGAGAGGACCACAATCAGAATCGATAAAACAGGAACCATTGTAATACGTATCTAGATTGATGACATTGCTCCATGAGAGAGGTCCTTTCTGCGAACTTGATGTCGTGAGAGAGTCACCGTCATCCACCGGATAGGCGCATCGACGGGCGCAGAGATCGACTTGCTGGTCTGTACCCGCAATTTCCGCGTCTGAAGAAGAAATGGTGAACACCCCCCCGTCCTCATTTGTACAACTGATCGGATCGACAAGGCTGTTCTTCTCAATACCATAAAAGACGTCCGCATAGGTCGAAAGCGCATAGCTGACGCTGGCATTGTAGGTAAGTTCAGAAACGGTCGTGTTGTTAAATAGGGCACATCCAAACTTCTGGCTGACTTGTCCGTTGCAACGCTGACTATCCATGAGCGCCTCTTCACTCAAGAGTTCGTCGTTTGTGAAGTAATACGACTGGCCATTCTCATTGAGTCCTCCGCCGGTATCGACCACATCAATAAACTCGGTACACAAGTCGTATTTGCTCTCACAGCTTGCCACCCATCCATCGTAGAAATCCCAATAATCACCGTCCCCATCGTCCTCATCTCCGTTATTCCAGACGCCAAATTCCTCACCTGCAATCAGATACTCTTCATCTGTATTTGGATCATACGTTCCATCGCCGTTTATGTCTTCCCAATAGCAAGGCTCTGTTGTTCCTGTTCGGAACCATCCGAAGTAGGCGCGGTTGTTTATGGTCACGCTTGTCTTGTATTCACATTCTTTATCAAGCGGATCCTTAAAGTAGAAATTCCCGTCCTGCGTTGACGCCCATTCCTCACAGAACAGGGCTGAGTGATCACACAAAATTGTGTCGTAATTTGCTGGTAGGTTGATGTAATACACGGACTCGAAACTTTCCACCTCGCTTTGATCTTGCGTGTACGTTGGTTTGCCTAATTCCTGGCATCCCATCACGCCTGAGGCGCACTGATAATTATCATCTTCGACAATGTACACCGGCGTATCACCTGCAACCACAACAGTCTCTGGCCCATAGACGATCGCGTAGTACTCTGACGAACTCACCGTCTGAACAGGGAGATTATTTGGGAATGCTTGGTTGGTATCAAAGACACAGTAACTCTCACCTGTCACGATCGTGCAGTATTCGATGCCGTTGACGGTACAGGCGGTATTCCCGGCGACCACTTCCCCATCCGTAAAATCCGTGTTGGAAGAGTACATGCACCTGGCGTTATACACTTGCGTATACGCCGAATCTGAATTTGCCGTGTGATAAAACCCGTCGCATCCCACAACCTCTTCAGAGCACAAGTCTGAAAACTGGTACAAATCAATGCCATTACCGTTGTGGTCGGTATAGGCCTCGCATCCAAGGTAGTACTGATCCGAATCCACACCTTCTGGAGTTTGGTCGCAGGTGGAAGGAACGACCCAGGAATCTTTGATGATCGTGATGTTTTCCTCGACTTGTTTAAGGGAGATGTTATCCAGATAAAACTCCTTGCCCGCGTCCGTGGCAAAACGAATCACGGCGTTCTCATCAAAATCAGCGTAAGCAGAAGTATCAACGGGTCCAAGGCTGTACAGGGCCCATGTTCCATCCAGAGCAACTGGTGCGAGTCCAAAGTCACGCACCACTCCCGTCCCTCCCTCTTCCACAAACGTCGAGTACAGATTGCCATTCCCCTTTGCCCAGAATTCCAAGACAAACGTCTTTCCCGCTACCAGCATGTCCGTGAGCGCTCCGCAACTTTCCTGTCCGTCAAAAACCGTGCAGGTCTCATCATCTGAACCGTCGCCGTTGACATCCTGCGCGATGTCACATCCGTTTTCCCCAATGGTTCCTCCGTTACTCGTACACGTTGTTGTCGTTCCATCTGCGTCCCCCGCTTCGTCGTAGGTATCCGTCTGTGTCACCGAATCAAGATAAATTTGCGTAGTTTCGATTCCCGCCGTTCCACCGGAAGGAGCGAGCACGTACAACGAATGTCCTTCGGTGGCGACAGACTCATTACTGATAAATATCTCCTCTGGAGAAGAACCCGTCGCGATGGCAAAATTCTCATATGTCCCTTCCTCAAATGTTTCCGAGAGGATCGTCGTGGCATTGCGACCTGTACCTCCTGTGTACTCTCGGCAACCGTTTTGCTCAGCCGGACATTCAACACTTTCCTCAGGCAGGACATAATAGCGACAGAATCCCTGTTCGGTCCAGTAGCCACCGGAATTCTGGCAATCCGTCTGTGTACTTTCATCCTTGCGATAGGCTAAACACTCATCTGAAATAGAAATGGTGTCCGAGTACTGGCGGTAGTGGATGTTTCCTTTGGTATCAAAGAACTCGCGACAGTCTGGGTTCCCAAAAATGTCATCATGTTCATCGCACTGCGCGTTGCCCCAAACATCTGCCATTTCGCTTTCATCTTCTTCGTCGCATACCACTTCATTTTCTGCAGTCATGGAGATATGGGTACATGGCGCCAACTCTGGCAATGTTTCGATGTATCCGGAAGTATTGAATGATCTCTGTGAATCCTCGTAGTTGGATTTCAGCAAGTTCCATGTCTGCAATTGGTAGCCCTCATTGTCTGACCCTTCCCACGTAAAGTACGTTGCAGGCGTCCTATTGGCGCTGGTGGCGTCCGCAATGGCATTGCTCAAACAGAACCGAAGGTCCGCATAGTACTCAATCCCCTCTCCCCCTGCCTCAACCGTTCCAAGGTTTGTATACGAGTCACATCCCACATACTGAGACGAACATGCGCTTGCGCTGTCGGCAATAAAGTAGAGCGGAAATTCCTCGCTGTCGTAATTTGTCGCTTCTTGTTTGTAGGTTGTGTACCCAACACATTCGCTTGGACACTCGTCCAGCTCAGAGATGATCGCGGGCACGTTTGGATCGCCGTCTTGCGGCGTGTACAACGTACAACCTACTTCCTGCGCGGAACAGACTTGCGCATAGGAATCACACGCGTCCGGATCCGTATCACTTCCCGTGCATCCTAAATAGCTTGGAGCAACCTGATAGTACACGCCCGACGGTGTCGCGCTGTACCCCTCAACAAACGTATTCGCATCTTCTCCCAATTCAAGTTGCACCCCATCGATATACACATCCCCATTCCCAACGCCCACACGAATTTGAACGGTTCCTTCTGGTGCGGTCACGAGACAATCAAATCGTTCAAAATCACTTGTGTCCGCTTCTTCCACAATCTGATACCAGGTATAGTCACTATTCCATTCACAATCCCCTGACGACGAAGATCCTCCGGCAGAAATCGCTTTCCCGTCTTCATCTAAAAAGATGAGCAGGGCAACGCCGGTAGCGCCAGAAGTCTGCGCCCGTAAATAGGTACTGAACGTGTAAAAATCATTTTCTGCCGCACTAATATCCTGGTAGAGATACTTCAAGACTCCAGGAGTATAGAGAAGAGAGGTCGATCCAAACTTTGAGATGCTTGTATCCAAGGTGTATCCACCCGTAACCAACGGCACCCATCCATCCGGCGTCCCATCTGCGTCCTCATCTTCTTCAAACGAAGGATTCTGAACCGTATTGAGGTAGAGCCCGTCGTCAAATTGATAGAGTTGCGTGCACCCAACGTCTCCCTCACTACACTGGGTCACGTCGTTGGTCAGATAAAGCCTGTCCTCGTGAGCGTACTGCTCATAGGTGTAGGTGGTACCAGAATCCGACGAGTAAGAATACGGCGTCCGTCCAACCGAACCGAGTCCATTCCAATAATTCCAGTCCCCATCCCGCTCATCAAGAAGATAATCGTCTCCTGTTGCAAGCCACTCATACGAATCATCTGTTGTGTCTTGCGTTCCTGCATCCTCTGGATATTTATTCGTTCGATACCAGCGACAACCCGCGTTCTCCTGATCGCAGACGCTGTAATCCACCGTGCTCACAAGAAAATCCCCATCATCACCCGTTTGGGTATTGGTGAACGAAAGGCACGTCGCATATTCCTCTGGACACTCACTTCCGCGGAACCGCCAAACGTTTTTCTCCTGCACACAGTACCCATATCCATCCACACAATTTCCATCGTTGTCCTCCCCTATGCAACTTGGTGAATCAACACACGTTGTATTGCGGCCGCTTGAAAGCGTCGAAATGCGGATTTCCCCGTTTCCCATAGCGCGACATTCCGTACTTGGATACTTCAAGACCCAGTTTGGATCAATGAGGTGGCACCATTTGGTGTCTGAATCAGTGGCTCCAGCAGGCCCGATCGTCCCGTCTTGCGTACAATCGTTGAATCCATCAATGACTTCCTGGAGCGTTGCTGGATTTGAGACGCTATTGCGGCTTGCGGCCAACTCCCATCCAATTGGAAGGACACGGGCTTTACGAAGCTTCACCAGGTTTCCATAACAATAGCCATAGGTATAACAAAACGAGTCTTGGTTAGCGGCAGCATTATCAGGCGCGATAAGTGGCCAATCTCCATCAAGCAAACCTTCGTCGATTGCCTCTTGCACGGTCATGGGAGCGCCGGCGGTTCCACGATTCACAGCCGCCAAAAAATTCACATCCATGACGCAGTTATACAGTCCTCGGTTGACTGTTCCTTGCGCCGTACAGACAACAAACTCAGAAAGGGCATCGTATTGCGTCGTGGCGATGGGGTTAGTCGTGATAATGGAGGCAAATCGTTCCTGCGCCGCTGACTTCCCGCCTCCAGAAACGGCCTCCAAATTAAACGGATCTATGGCATCGCTCTCAAACAACCCTGTATAGATACGATTCAATAGCTGTGACAAAAGGGCATTGGTAAACATTGAGGCTGTTGAAAGGGCGAGTCCTCCCATCAATTCGCCGGCGTTGGCAATTTCACCGACACGGACTTGGGAATCGGTCGCTTTTGCTTTCTTCACTGCTTCTTCAAAATCGGCTTGTAATGTTTCAGAAGGTGTCTTGATGTTTCCAGTAATAAAATCCGTGACGTTCTTGTAGGTGCTTTTATTTCGTTCCAGAAACTGCAATAATTTTTGCTCATGAATCTTTTGATCGATAGCGATGTTAATTCGCAGTGTGGCCGACAATTCATTCTGACCAGGTTCGAGCGTGCTGGCAAACGCACTGAGCATCGCGTCTTGTCTCCCTTCCGAATCGATGTACCTCTGATAAATTCCCGCCCCGAACGCCTTCCAATTACTGCTGATCTCCATGATGTCACATTTTGGCTCGCGCGGTTGATACTTCTGTCTGATCCCAATGGCAATCGCTTGTTGGAGGAGCTCACCATTTGGACCGCCAGGTTGGCATAAATTAAACTCAATTCCCAGAGACTTTGCAGACAACTGGGAGATCGAACCGATCGCTTCTCCAGCAATTTCATTACCTAGCTGTTCAAAGGCTTCGGTTGGTGTCTGGTTGTAAAAAAGCGAATCTTCACCTGGTCCTCCAGAGGCAATCGCCACGGCGGCCTCGTACGCAAGACGATTAAGGATAAATTGAGAAAAGTTGAACAGAGTCTGGATGAGCGCGATCTGAAATGCCGGAGACACAATCTTTTCCCCAACAATTTTCAAACTATTCTTGATCCCTTCTTGTGGACAGTTGGTAGGCATGGGACCAGTCCTGAGACATCCCCCCATTGCCGCACCCGCGGCTAGCTCACCCGCGACAATTGAGTTCTTATCTGTCGCGTACGCTGGTCCAAATGCGGAAAAAATGCCAAAAGATAAAAACCCGAGCAGACAAAGAAACAAGATCCCACGGCCGATTCGTCGTTTTGCGATACGTGAAAACAGTGACATAGCTATTCAGTCGTGTTTACGTATTCATCCAAAAGTCCCGATTCCGACGCTGATCCAAGCGCGCCGTAAAAAAACGCCCGAAGAGTTTCATCATCAATCTGATCAAGTTCTTCCTGACTCATTCCCGATTCAATGAGCGCCGCGCGAATCTGATCCATAGTCGCTTGTTGAAAAAAGGATGCCACGTCTTCCTCTGATTCAAACTTCACATCTCCTGCAGAAAGCAGATCATCCTCTCCAAGACCTTCGATAAATGCATCCGCCACAGTATTCTCCGCAACAGCCTCTGGGGAACCAACCACCAACCCACAATCCTTCCCGGTTGGACAGTTCGGATTATTTCCTGAATACACTTCTTGCTTGTCATCAAATCCGTCCGAGTCAGAATCAGCGATATAGGGCGAGGTCTTATAGACATACAGCTCATCATAATCAACAAGTCCGTCCACGTCTGTATCTTTAGTCTTGGACGCTTCGATCTCGCGCTCTTCGCGCTCAACAGAGGTCAAGAATTCCTCACCAGTATAAAACGCGGCGATCTGTGTTTGGATAGGACGCATCATATTGGCTCCAAAGGACTGCGCCCCAAACACGAGCCCACCCAATCCCAGAAACATCAAAAGACCAAAAGCAACCTTTTGCTCGGTCGACAGGGGCGAGGGTGGCTTTAGTCTCAATCGTTGAGTAGCCATGAACCTATTATAGCAAAACACCTTGGGTTAACCCAGATGTTTTTGATTCTTTTTGTTGAGGATGTGGGTAAGTTTCACCCAGTTTTCCACAGTGAGCTCCTGAGCACGGGCTGAGGGTGGAAGTCCAAGACTCTCGAGTGCCTGTTTAATCTGTCCTGAATCGTGTGTGAGGGACTTCAGATTCCCATGAAGCTGTTTGCGTCGC
>SCSL01000028.1 GCA_004298405.1 Patescibacteria group bacterium
GCCCAACCGTATCGTGAGCAACCATGGACAGGGGTCTGCCTATGTTTTTCATGAGAATAGTATCTCATGGAATACAGTTTTAGTATAGATTAGTGAGGGATGGTATAAATGGTTAATTTTATTTCAAAATCCTCTGACATTGTTTTTCGTGGTGTCTACACAACACTTCACATCCAAAAATCTATATGAAACTCTCCATGGAAAAATTCGGAAGCGTGCTCAGCTCTCGCCCGAAAACAATTTCTTAACCAAATTTTTTATGAAGTCCACCTTCTTTCACGTCGCGCTCATCGTTATTGGTCTTGCCTTGCTCGGTTTTGCAACGACCAACTTCACCGCTCTGAAGATGATAAGTCAACAGATAACGAATCTCAACATTGAAACCGAGAACCCAGTCACCGAGGAACCACTTGTCACCCAACCCGTCGATGAAGAATCTGAACTGGTCGACCTCCTGTATGAAAAGAGCGGCTATCGCTTTCCGTTTGGAGCCGCGCAGATCAAGGGATATTACACGACGGTTGAACGTGCCACATCACTGGATGACTCAACGCCAACTGTTACCTGCTCAGCATTCGTTGTAACCGATGGACCAAAACGCTTGATGGAATCTTTCACGCAAAACCAGTTTGATACTCCCCCAACGGTTGTCATTGGTTCGGAAGATTCATCCTACGGAGCCATCAGCGAAAGCACAGAAGAATCACCTATCACCGTTCTGGTCATGCTCAATCCCGTATTTGAGGGAGGGCTCATCGGTTGTATGGCGTATCCATTCAGTACCATCACAGAGATCGAATAACCTCCTTACACACACAAAACCGGCATTGCCGGTTTTTGGTTGGCGAAAAAGTCAAGAATTGATAGGATGTCCGGGTATGGATGCACTTCATTGGGTAACATCTCCATCTGTGACAGAGCCACCGCAGGAGATCTACTGCCAGACGCGAGACATCGTCCAGGCGAAAGTTGAGTCTGTCCGCATGAATCTTTTACAACATGGTTGGGATGAATCAACGTCATCACTGATCGTCGCTGTGTTGGGGGAACTAACCAGCAATGCCTTTGACCACAACCTCGGTCAATGGCCTGATGTGCCAGGATGCTGGTTTGAGACAACTATCGACCCACACCGATTCGTGGCTATCATCGCTGATCGTGGGCAGGGTGTCCGCTCATCGCTTCAACGAGTCCGACCAGGGATCAATGATCACGAAGCACTGCGCATTGCTTTCACAGAACATATCACGGGACGTGCGCCGGAAAAACGTGGAAATGGACTTAAGTTTGTCATAAACGCTCTAAGAGAATTCCCAAAAACAAATCTCACCTTTCAATCTGGTGATGCCCTTCTTTCCTTCCATGGCCAGATGAATCCTGAGGATGCAACCTTAGAGATTATCAACGTTCAAACGAGCCTTCGTGGTGTAGTGTCAAAGATTGAACTAACGCAGTTATGAAAATAGACATCAAAAAATTTGGAACAGTTCTTATTTCAAGACCTGCTGGCCGTGAGGCGGCGTTGGTGGCATTGGCATATACCATCCCAAACGTTGGAACGGAAACGATCGAGTTGGATTTCTCAGACGTCGATGTTCTGACCCCGTCATGGATGGATGAATTCCTCCAAACACTCACACAACAAATCCCCATGGAACGTCTCAAAGTCATTGAGGGTCAAAACGCGAGTGTCAAAATGACCATGAAAACGATTCGCGAACTTACGACTCCATAACAAACCGGCCATGCCGGTTTTTGGTTGGCGAAAATGAGAGGAATTGCTAGGATTGACCTGCTGTATGAAACTGGCGCTTGTCCACGACTATTTGATCCAAGACGGCGGGGCAGAAAAGGTGGTTGACGTTATGCATGGCCTGTGGCCGGACGCACCGCTTTATACGCTCCTGTTTGATCCAACATCCCTTCCTGCATTTGCGGGGAGGGATATTCGTACATCGTTTTTGGAGCGCCTCCCGTTTGGTCGACGCAAATACCAATGGTATCTCCCCCTCATGCCAACGGCGACCGAACACTACGACCTCTCTGACTATGATGTTGTCCTCTCTTCGACGAGCGCGTTTGCCAAGGGAGTGCTCACACGCGAGGACGCGTTGCACATTTGTTATTGCCACACGCCAACACGGTACCTCTGGAGCGACACGCATTCCTACATCGAAGAGTTACGCGTTCCGCGTATTGTAAAAATGCTCTTGCCACCGCTCCTGACACGGTTGCGTATGTGGGATCGACAGGCAGCGGATCGTGTCGACGTGTTTATCGCCAACTCACAAACTGTCCGACGTCGTATCCAAAAATATTATGGTCGTGAGGCAACGGTCATCCATCCACCGGTGGACACGCATCGCTTTTCCATTTCAAACGAGCCCAAAAAATATTTCCTTACCGGGGGTCGGCTGGTGGCCTATAAACGGTATGATCTCGTGATCGAGGCCGCCAACCGCACTGGTATCCCACTCAAAATTTTTGGGTCGGGTCCTGTGGAGCGAGACCTCAAACGCATGGCCAAATCACATATCGAATTTCTCGGGCGTGTGAGCGATGAGGAACAAGCCACGCTGTACGCTGGCGCGCGAGCCTTCATTCATCCGCAAGAGGAAGACTTTGGAATCACTCCCGTCGAGTCCATGGCCGCAGGACGACCTGTTATTGCTTGGCGTAAAGGCGGGGCGACCGAAACCGTTCAAGAAGGACTCTCTGGACAATTTTTCGACGAACAAAGTTGGGAAGAACTCGCCGACTACATGATCCGATTCCGTGAAGCAGACTGGAATCCGAACGCGATTAAAGCTTATGCGGAAACATTCTCGCGAGAACGATTTGAGAGAGAGCTTGTAAACTTTGTAGAGACCTCCTTTTCTCAGGGGCTTCAGCCCCGTCCGAATTGACGCCACTGAAGTGGCTGTGAAACTTGAAACTGTATGAGAATTCTCGTTGATATCAGACATCTATCATCACCCCAAATGGCGGGCGTGGGAGGATACACCACGTCTCTTCTCCATGCGCTTTTTAAAATTGATACGGAGAATGAATATGTATTGCTATCCTCAGGATATGCTACTCCCACCCCCCCTAACCCCACCTCAGGCAGGGGGGGGATCACCCATGTGCATATTCCGCTCCCCAACAAGATTCTGAACCTTCGAACACTTCTCCTGCGTCATCCGTCGCTTAATTGGCGCGTGCGCGAACCGGTTGATTTGTTGTTTCTTCCAAACCTCAACATCACAACGCTCCCCAAGGACATTCCTACCATTCTGACCATCCATGATTTGAGCTGGAATCTCTATCCGGACTTCTATTCCAGACGCATGCAACTCTGGCATAAAGCCACGCGCCCGGAAGAACTGATCGCATGCAGTACATCGATCATCGTCCCTTCTTCAGCAACCAAGCGCGACGTACAACGACTCTACTCAACCCCGACAGAAAAAACGCACGTCATCCCCCACGGCGTCGAACCTCGTTTCAGTGAAAAGATGCTTGCCTCTGATCATGGTGTGCGTTCGCGTCTCAAACTTCCCAAACGGTTTGCGCTCTTTGTTGGAACGATCGAGCCACGCAAGAATCTTCTTGCGCTTATTGAAGGGGTGAAAGAATATCGCGAACGAACGCATGACGATCTACATCTTGTCATCGCCGGTGGCTGGGGCTGGCGATCTCATGCAGTGCGCCGCCGACTTTGGAAACGTGATACCTACGGGTGGATCCACCAGATCGGCTATGTCGAGACACACGACCTCCCCGCTCTCTACCGTTCTGCGACCGTGACGATCTTCCCGTCAATCTATGAAGGATTTGGTTTGCCTATCCTAGAATCCATGGCAAGCGGAACACCGGTTATCTCTTCGCACACTTCTTCCATGCCCGAAGTTGGAGGGGACACGACAATCTACATCGACCCCTACAACAGTCGCGACATCTGCGAATCTTTACGCGGACTCTTAGGTTCATCGAGCCTGCAAAAGCAACTGAGAGACCGCGGAATTGATCGAGCGCAACAATTCACATGGGAAAAATCCGCTCGCCAAACTATCGATGTGTTTAAGCAAGCTATTCAAGCCTAATTTAAAATGAATTTTTGTGGATATCCTGGGTACATACTCTGGATATTTTGCTATAATTGAGCCATGCGAATTGGAATTGATGCCAGAATGTTGGGTCCAAACGTGGGGGGTGGCGGTCTTGGGCGTTACGTTGAAGAGCTGGTCGTCAAGCTCGAACAACTCGACCACAAGAACCGCCACCCCCCACGTTTGGACCCAACATTCTGGCATCAATTCCAATTCGCATGGCTCAATTATAGCAAAATATCCAGAGTATGTACCCAGGATA
>SCSL01000029.1 GCA_004298405.1 Patescibacteria group bacterium
GCACAAGAGGCGACCGTCTGTTATGCCCCCTTAAAAGATCTTTCTCTTCCTCTGTGATCTCGACTCGAACCATGGAATCAGTGTAACAGAAATCGGAAGTTTTGTTTTGAGAAGGCTATAGAACGACTCTTGTGTCCCGTTGTACCAAGGATTGCCTTTTGGACTCTGAGAGGGTTCGATGCCATCCTTCACAAGACGCGCGATAAAGACACGGCTTGTATATTCACTTCCTTGGTCTGAGTGAAAGAACGATGGCGTGTATGGACGCTTGTTGATGGCTTCTTCAAGCACATCTAACACAAGCTGTGCACTGTGGTGAAACCCAATCTGCCAAGCGATTACTTCACGTGTATAGAGGTCAATGACGGTTGCAAGATACACCCAACGATTCTTGAACCACATCTCGGTAAAGTCGCCAGCCCAGACGACGTCGGGTTGAATAGCCCGAATAGTTTTTACGCGGTTTGGAACGGTGTCTATCTTGTCTTCTTGTGAATTTTTCACATATTTTCGTTTCCGCATAACGCGAGGAGCGATGTGGAATTTGTTCATGATGCGTCGGATACGTTTCTTGTTCACCTTTCGTTTAAGTTGGTGAACGAAGTGCATAGCAACGCGTTTGTGGCCGTAGGTTGGATGCTCCTGACAGATTGCGAGAATCTCATCGCGTAACATCTCATCTTTTTTTTGTTGACGAGGCTGGTAGTACAAAGCCTGGCGAGAGATGCCGAGACTTCTCGCTTGAGCTGCTTTCGTAAGCATACGGGTTCCAAGTCCTTCACGAGCCAATGAGGGGACTTTTTTTGTTGAGCTTGTGCCGAAGCACAATGTCACCAATGAGTTCTTTGAGAGCTCTGTTCTCTTCTTTGAGCTTTTGGATCTCCGTACTGCTCGTGTGTCCGTTGTGCGATTTAGATCTGAGCCACTTGCGAACCGTCTTCTCAGCAACACCGAACGTCTTTGCTGAATCAGCGATGGACATCCCTTCATCTTTAATGGACGAGAGAATCTTAGCGCGTGTCTCTGGCTTAATGTACTGGGACATAAAAAAATACAGGTCACAGCCCTCTAAAAGCTGGGGCTGACCTGTCTAGTATAATGGGTACCTTCCACGAGTCCCCATGCGCGACATCCAGACCATCCTAGGCCACTCTTCGCTTGCGATGACCGAGCGCTACACGCACGTCCTGATGGATGATCTGCGTGCCGGCATCGCGGCGCTGAGTAATCGTCAGGGTCACATTCGCGAGAAATCTGGGCAGCCAGTGGGCAACAGGTTGACAGCCCTCTCATCTGCGGTCGGCGAGTCCTCGCAACTTTGTGCATAACAAAGCAAAGAACACCGCGTCTACGGTGCTCTCTACATGGTTGCGGGGACCGGATTTGAACCGGTGACCTCTTGGTTATGCTTACCACTACAGTTTTCACTGCTCCGGCCTGCTGGCCGGATTTGTAGTCTGGACTTTCCCTTATCCATCTTCTTGCGAAGGACGGATCCTACCATCAAGTCTCTACACTTTCCCGCCGAAGCTCCGTTCACGGAGCGAAGGTGGGCTTAGCTCGGGATTACCATCTAAGAAGGCTTCCCCGAATTTGATAGGTGTTCATCCGGTCGTTTCTGACCGGACAGCCCATTGCGATATCAGATGCCAGTCGAGTTAGGCGATTGCATTTGATCCATTCGAGCCAAGCGAGCTGCCAGGCTGCTCTACCCCGCGAGCGATAGGATAGAGGACATATGATTGAAAGTCAAGAAACGTGAGTACAAAAAAGACTGTCGCATGAGACGGTCTTTTTTGGTAGCTGGGGAGGGATTCGAACCCTCGACCTCGGGCTTATGAGTCCCACGCTCTAACCAACTGAGCTACCCAGCCATGTGAAATCTGCAGAATTGGCGATCTGCTTGCTCTTCAGTCGGAAACTCGCTCGATGTAGGATTTACCTACATCTCACGAGCTTTCCTCCTTCCAGAGCGGCGCAGCTCATCCAATTCTGAAGATTTCCTTACGTTCATTTCGGTGGTGCCGCGGGAGGGAATCGAACCCTCACATGGTTGCCCATACAGGATTTTGAGTCCTGCGCGTCTACCAATTCCGCCACCGCGGCATATCTTTGTTTTCCACGTAGCGACGAGAGAATATCAAAAACAGCTCGGGCTGTCCAGCATTGAAGTAACGGATTATTGTCGCTTCAAACCGACGATGCCCCCCAGCACAGCTCCCACGAGGGCTCCAAGTCCCATGCCACAAAACGGAGCGAATATCGCTGGACCGCCCTGGAATTCCGATGGGAGAACAATGAGCGTGATGTACTTAATAGCGACTCCCAAGATGAGACCCGCAATGAGACCGGCGATCGCGCCACCCACGGCGTCGCGAAGCATGTTAATGAACGGACTAATTTGTTTTGCCATAAGGAACAAAGATAAGAGTATACAGATAGCATACTTCTTTCGATGCATTTTTTCCATGCATCAGGTATAATGATCTCACTCCTTATGGCGCACATTATTTCAGTCGTTAATCAGAAAGGAGGTGTGGGGAAAACAACGACGGCTTTGAATTTGGCCGCGTTTTTAGCTTCCGCGGGAAAGTTCATCCTGCTCGTCGATCTTGATCCACAAGCCAACGCGACTTCGGGAGTGGGGATAGATCACAAAACATTGCCGGCCGGCGTGTATGAGGGACTTGTCGGTTCTCACTCGTTGCGTAACTTGATCCACCCCACCGCACACGAAGGATTGAGCATTTTGCCGGCAACGCAAGCCCTTGCCGGGGCAAGTGTGGAACTCGTTAATGCTCAAGAGCGTGAACATTTTTTGCGCAAGGCGCTTTTGGAAGTCCGTAACGATTACGACTACATCTTCATCGACAATCCACCGAGCCTCGGAATGTTGACTATCAATGGGCTTGTTGCGGCTGACTCGGTGCTTATTCCTGTCCAGGCTGAGTATTTTGCTTTGGAAGGTCTCTCGCAACTTCTGAATACGGTAAATTTGGTGCGCGACAACATCAAACCAGATTTAGCGGTCATGGGAGCCGTGATCACGATGTACGATGGTCGTACGCGACTTTCGAAGGAAGTACTCGAAGAACTCTATCGATATTTTCCTGATAAAATTTTCCGCTCGGTGATCCCGCGTTCCGTTCGTCTTGCGGAGGCACCAAGTTTTGGGAAAACGATTTTGGGCTATGACCCAGCGTCGAAGGCCGCCAAGGCGTACGAGCGGTTAGCCCGTGAATTTATCCTCCGTGAGGAGGGACGTATTTAACGTATGGTACATTCTGCATTAGGAAGAGGGCTTGGTTCCCTGATTCCACAAAAGCAAAGCATCACCGAGCAGGTGATCCCTGAGGCACACACACAGGTTCTCGAGGTCGGCGTGAACGAGATCATGGAAAATCCCCGTCAGCCTCGTCACCATTTTTCTCCAGCCGATCTTGAGGACTTGATTGCCAGCATCAAGGAGCATGGTATTTTGCAGCCGCTCGTGGTGACGCGCTCAAGAGGGAAGTATGAACTCATCGCGGGAGAACGACGACTGCGTGCGTCTCGAACATTGGGGCTCAAGACCGTGCCGGTGATCGTGCGTGACGCCAATGAGCAACAGAAGCTTGAGCTTGCTCTCATTGAGAATATTCAACGTCAAGATCTCAACGCTTTGGAAGAAGCACTGGCGTATAAGGCGCTTGTGGATGAATTCAACCTCACGCAGGAGGAAGTCGGCAAGCGCGTCGGGAAGAGCCGTTCTAACGTGGCGAACATCTTGCGACTTCTTGAGTTGCCAGAAGAGATGCTCCAAGCCTTGCGTGAGGGAAAGATCACCAAGTCTCACGCGCGAACCCTGTTGGCTGAGTCCAATGAGACAAGACGGGAAGAATTATTTGAAGCGATGCTGAACGGAGGCGTAACCGTGCGGGAGGCAGAAGCACGCGTTGCGAGTGCGCCTCGCAGGAGTTCCACGAAAACCTCGCGCAAGGATCCAAACCTTCTTGCTCACGAAAAACGTCTCCGTGAAATTCTTGGAACGAAAGTGGAGATCAAAGAGTCCGCCGGTAAAGGGAGCATTTCGATTGCGTTTTACTCGCGGCAAGAACTGATCGATTTGTTGGATCGATTAAGTGGGTTTTAAGGTGATCCCTCGACAAGCTCGGGATGACACGGCTCGCCGTGTCATTTTTTCGCCTTCTCTCTTCCTTTCAACACCTCCGCGAACCAGCCTTTGACCGTGTGGCGAGTGGAATCGCGAATTTTGTTCCTTGCATGACGTGTCTTAGCGAACTTAAGCCAATCAGGATTAGGTCCACGGCGATTTTTATCCGTGATCACTTCCACGATGTCCCCGGACTGAAGTGTTGTGTCGAGGTTGCGCATGGCTTCGTTGACTCGCGCTGCTGTACATTTGTTTCCGACTTCTGTGTGGATGGCGTAGGCAAAGTCAACGGGAGTTGCTCCTTCTGGGAGATCAATCACATCCCCTTGAGGCGTAAAGACAAAAATGCGATCTTTGAACACATCGATCTTCATGACCTCTAATTGCTCGAGGAAATCTTTTTTACTCTGGAGTTCTTTTTGAATTTGGGCAAGCTCTTCCATCCAGCGTGTATTGCGCATGGGCTTGCTCGACCCTTCCTTGTATCGCCAGTGTGACGCCACACCGTACTCGGCCAGTTCGTGCATCTCGAGTGTTCTGATTTGAAACTCGACGATCTCCCCATTCTCGGTAAAGACGGTTGTGTGGAGCGATTGATACCCATTGGGTTTTGGTTGGGCGATATAGTCTTTGATGCGTCCCGGAACAGGTCGCCAATGCTGGTGCAGAAGCCCCAGAGCCATGTAGCACTCCTCGACGTCTGAGACGATCATGCGGATCGCAATGAGATCGTAGATTTTACTCAAGTCTCCTTGGTACTTGTTGAGCTTCTTGTGGAGACTATAGAGACGTTTAATGCGTCCGTGCACCTGAAAGTCTTCAATGCTGGTTGCGGTCAAAAATTTTTCAACCGAGTCAATAATGCGGCTGACATACGCCCCTTTTTCACGGACTTTAATGTCCATGATGTTTTTCATCCGTTCAAATTCTTTGGGCTGAAGATAAGCGAAGGAGCCATCCTCGAGCTCTCCCTTGATCTCACTCATTCCTAACCGGCCTGCGATCGGCGCATAAATTTCCAATGACTCGCGTGCGATGCGTTCCTGTTTGTGCTTTGGTTGACCGTAAAGGGTTTCCAGGTTATGGAGTCGATCGGCAAATTTCATGAATACGACCCGCACGTCACTCGCCATGGCTAAAAACATCTTCCGCATGTTTTCTGCGTAGCGCTCCGCACCGCGATACTTGATGCCATGCTTGAGTTTGGTGACGGCTTCAACGAGTCCTGCGATGTCTTCTCCAAATTGTGTTTTGAGATGATCGATCGTAATAGGCGAATCTTCGGCGACGTCATGCAAAAGTCCTGCCGTGACGACATTGAGGTGAAGTCCCATTTCCGCAAGACGGTAGGCAACCGCAAGAGGATGTGTGATGACGGGATGTCCAGTGAGACGGACTTCTCCCTCATGTGCTTTATCTGCCAATACAAACGCGCGCCGGAGTGTTTCCAGATCCGGATTCTTGTATGTTTTTTGGACGAGGCGTTCGAGATCCTCGTAGGTGCGGACTATTTCGTTCATAGAACTGAGGATACCCTGAAGAAATGGGTGCGTAAAGAGAGAAAGAGATTGACGTCAGTGGATTTTTCTGCTATAGTTGGCTCAATTCATCTATACGTATGACAAACCCGCAACGTCCACCTGAAAGCGAATCAAGGCGTTCTTCCGAGAACGTTCAGGATCGGAGAGAAGCAAGACCTCCATCAGGTACGTCTTCAACTCCTGAGTCGACTCCTTTACGACCGTCAACGACAGACACAGCGGCTATGGATGTGGCGAGAGCCCGTGCGCTTGCTCGCGCCGTTATCCAAAGACGTGAGGGCGAGGCAACTGTGTCCCCGTCTGAGTTAGAGAAAATAGGCCGAGAAACGATTCTTGATAAAAATCCTAAAACTGCCCGTGCCATTGCCGCCGCGAGTGTTGGTTTGACAATAGGATCAACGGCGGCTGTGTGTCTTGGGTATGGGAAGGGGTTGGTGATAGGAGCATGGACGATTTCAGGAATTTATGCCGCATGGAAACTTAGGTTTCAGGCTCTTTCTGCGGTTGATTGGTTTGCGCGCAAGCTCGACTCATGGGGCGACAAGCTGATCAATAAAAATGTGCCGGTTCTTAAGTACATCATCAACCCTCTTGTTTCTTTGATGGATAAGACGGCAAAAGCGCTTGGATTGGACAAATCTCTCGCTGAATATTTAAAAAAGGATAAAGAGGCTCGCAAGAAGTTGGCTGAGAAGGTCTTGAAGGAATATATGGCTTCTCAGAAAAATCAAGAGAAGAAGGAAGACGATGCAAAGAAAAAAGGAAAACGAAAAAAGAAGTTTGTGGAAATTTTCGGTGAAGATGTAGCTCAAATGCTTGAGGACGAGTACGGTGAAAAAGAGAAAGAAAAAGAGTCAGCCGCCGAACCAAAACCTGCGGAAGCGGCTAAGGCAACATAAAACGGACTTTCGTCCGTTTTATTTTTTTCTAGGTTTGAATTTTCCTTTCTTGGCTGGGACTGCGCGTTTTTTTTCTAGAATCTCGATCGCGGACTCGCGAGTGATTTCGTCAGGGTCGCGTTTTTTTCCCAGCGACGCATTCGTCGTCCCGTCTGTGAGGTAGGGGCCGAAGCGTCCATGCTTCAGCAAAATCTCGCCACCACTTGCAGGATCGGTTCCAAACTCGGCGATCGGCGTCTGCATTTTTTTCTTGAGCTCGGCTGATTCTTTCAAAAGGATTCGTGCCGCGGCTTCATCGATGGTGAGTGGATCCAGTGGTTCCTTGATACTGGCGTACACGTCGCCACTTTTTACATATGGACCAAAACGTCCCACGGCCGCGACAATTTTTCCGTCGTTCTCCATCGCGCCCACATCACGCGGCAGAGAAAGGCACTGGAGTGCCTGCTCAAGCGTGACAGACTCGACGTTCATTCCTTTGAGGAGGGACGCGCTTTTGGGTTTGGGCTTTCCTTGTTTTTTGTCCTCCTTGCTGTACTCACCGATCTGGACGAACCCACCGAAGCGGCCGGTTTTGAGAATCACTGGCAGTCCTGTTGCAGGATCGTTGCCAAGAACGCGGTCTGGCATGATATCCGCGCGGTCGAGTTCTTTGGTTTTGGTTTCAAGGTTCTGATGGAATGGTCCGTAGAATGCTTCGAGCGTGGGCACCCATTCGACTTTGTCCTCGGCAATTTCGTCGAGCGTATTTTCCATCGTTGCGGTGAACTCGTAATCGACGATTTGCGGGAAGTGCCCGACAAGAACATCGTTGACAATCAGCGCAATGTCCGTGGGAACAAGTTTTTTGTTGTCGTCGCGCTCTACGTAGCCGCGATCGATGATCGTCGAGATGGTCGGGGCGTAGGTGGAAGGTCGGCCAATCCCGAATTCCTCAAGCGCTTTCACGAGGGTCGCATCTGAATAGCGGGCTGGAGGTTCGGTGAAGTGTTGGTTTGTGATGAGAGCTTTTGTATCTACGGCATCGCCTTGAGCGAGATCGGGGAGGATTTTTTCTTTCGCGGACTGGTAGACTTTCATGAAGCCGGGGAAGGCGACGGAAGATCCCGTGCCACGGAAAACGGCAACCCCCCTTAGTCCCCCCTTGGAAAGGGGGGAGACCGAAATGTCGACGGTCGTTCGGTTGAGTTGGGCGGCAGGGAGTTGGGAGGCGACGGTGCGGCTCCAGATAAGGCTATAGAGTTTCCATGCGCGAGGTTCGAGAACGGAGCGCAATGCGTCAGGAGTCGCGGTGACGTCTGTTGGACGGATCGCTTCATGCGCCTCCTGCGCGCCTTTTTTGCTGGTTTTGAAACGCCGCGCCCCTTCGGCGTATTTTTCCCCAAGCGTTGCGCGGATATGTGCCTGTGCCTCATCGAGGAATTTTTCGGCTAAGTTCATCGAGTCCGTACGCATATAAGTGATACGACCGGTTTCGTAGAGTTCTTGCGCAAGGCGCATGGTCTGCTTGGAACTAAATCCGAGTTTTGTGTTTGCATCGATCTGAAGCGTGGAAGTTGTCAGCGGTGTTGGGGACGCGTTTTTCACGAGCTTCTTTTCCACCGCGGTGACACTCGCCGTAGCTCCAGAAAGACTATCGACGATCGCTTTCGCACGTTGCTCTGTCTTGAGCTCGAGCTTGTCAATTTTTTTGCCATCGATTTCCGTGAGTTTTGCGGGAAATGAAATTCCTGATTTTTCAAACTCCGCGTCTATGGTCCAGTACTCCTCAATGTTGAAGGCACGGCGCTCGCGCTCGCGTTCGACAATGAGACGCATCGCCACAGATTGGACGCGACCGGCGGAAAGTCCGTAGCGTATTTTCTGCCACAGAAACGGGGAGAGTTCGTAGCCAACAAGACGATCCAAAATTCGACGTGTCTGCTGAGCGTTCACAAGATTTTGGTCGATGTCCCGTGGGTGAGCAACAGCCTCCTCCACAGCCGAGCGGGTAATTTCGTGAAACGTAATGCGCCGCGTGTTCTCGGGTTTGAGTTTGAGTGCCTCCATGATGTGCCAGGCGATGGCTTCTCCTTCGCGGTCTTCGTCCGTTGCCAGATAGACCATGTCCGCATTCTTGGCCGCGGCTTTGAGTTCCGTCACCGCTTTCTTGCTTTTTGTCGGGATCGTATAGGTCGGCGCAAAATGATTCTCAAGATCAACCCCAAGTTTACTTTTCGGCAGGTCTCGAATGTGACCAAAAGAGGAAAGGACTTTGTAGTCCTGCCCAAGATATTTTGAAATAGTTTTTGCTTTCGTCGGGGACTCGACGATGAGAAGATGGTGCATGTTGTGTACAAGCTACTCGTTGAGTAGCCTTGACGTCAAGTTTCTGTTATCATTTTCACGCTGGTTCTCTAGCTTTTGAATGACTATGCCCAACAATCAGATGTGCCAAGAAGCAAGGGTTTCCTTAGAACGTATTCGCGTATTAA